>JBGSMO010000253.1:0-26768 GCA_041740115.1 Pirellulales bacterium | reverse complement strand
GGCGCGACGCTGGATTCGAACTCGCCTGTCGCAATGGCGGAGCACGAGCCGGACGACGTCATCGAATGGCAGGATGCACGGGGCGAAACGCTGTACTGCGTGCGGGCGCTGCGGCCGGCGGTGGGGAGGCGTCGCGTCGCACTGGTCGCGCTGGCCATAGTAGCTCTAATCCTCGCCCTGCTCGGCGTCGTGCTGCCGGGTCTGCCGACGACGCCGTTCGTCCTGGTGGCGAGCTACGGCCTGATGCGGACGTCGCGGCGGTGGCATCGCCGGCTGCTTGACAGCCGATTGTTCGGCGGCGTGCTGCGCGACTGGCACTTGCATCGCGGGATCAGCGCCCACGTTCGGGCGAAGGCGCTGACGCTGCTGACGATTGTCGTTGGCGCCGCATGTCTTTGGCCGGGGACGTCGCTGGCCATGAAGGGACTTGTCCTGATCGGCGGTTTACTGGGGGGGGCCTATGTATGGCGCCTGCCGACGGCGACGATGTCTGGCCGCTCAACTTCCTGAGCGCCATCGCCAACGGAAGCGCCGCCGGATGCCCCATGGCGCCGCCGCCACGAGCAAGAACGCCGCGCTCGGCTCGGGAACGACTTGCGTGCCATAGGATCCTAGCGCCAATGCTTCGCCGGCCGCGACGGCTGCCGTGCGGTAATAGAGCTTCAGGCCGTTGAGGTCGAGCGTCGAACCGGCATTGATAACCAAATGCTCGACGTAAACGGCGTTGGGGATCGTGGCGCCGATTTGGTTAGCGACGAGGTCGACCAACGACAGCGCCGCAGGTTCGACGCCGCCGATCACGAGCGTATCGAGGGTGAAATTCTGGTAGAAGCCGGCGAGCGACGGCCCGCGATCTTCGCCGGCGGCTTCGAGCGTTGACGCGAGGTCGGCGCCTCCTTCGAAGACGAGCGTCAGGTTGCTCAGCCCGGACAGGGCGTCGGAGTTGGTCGCGTGGATGGCAACATTGTTGCCGGTGAGGGTGGGGAATTCGTACGGGACGGGAGACGCGGGACGCGTCAGATGGATTTTGGCGCCGGGGACGGCGGCGAAGTTCGCCTTGGTTCCGAACAGCAATTCGCCGGCGACAGTAACCTGAGCGTCGCGGTCGAGAATCGAGAAGGCGCCGTCGGGCTGTGACGTGTTCAATGCGCCGCCAACGTACAAACGTCGCGTGTGCAAACTGCCGCCGGTCATAACGTAACTGTTGCCTTCGCCCGTGACGCTCAGAAACTGGGAAACGTGGAATTCGCCCCCCGTTTGGATGAACTCAGCGGCGCTCCCCAAGAATCCAAAGCCGACGTTGACTCGTTCAGCTTGGAGCAGGCCGCCATGTAGTTGGTGACGGGCAGTTCTGTCGAAAGATGACGCCGTGAACGGAGGAAGTCCGTCGACGGACAGCGATCTGTTGACTCGACTAAAGTAGGTGAGATATGGCATCGAGAGCGAGAGATTCCTCGTGACGACGGTTCCGCCTGTTTGAACCATGGTGCGCTCGTTCGGTCCGGCGCCTAAGTACAAGCTTCGCGTTCCTCCGCCAACGTCCATGGAACCGGCGACGAGCATGCCGCCGCTGATCTCGTACCGTCCGTTGGAAATCGAAAGGTAGTCGACGTCGACCGACCCGGCGGTTTGGCGCGCCAGGCCGGGCGTATAGACAGGCAAACGGTATCCATTTGTAATCACTGGGGAGAGATCGACGCGGCCGTCGACGGAGATTCCTTCGGCAGCGAGTGACCCGCCGCGAATGACAGTGCGGTCGTTCGTCACGTGCAGCGTGCCGCGATGGAGTTGAATGCTGCCGCCCGCGAGCAATTCGAGCCCGTTCAGGCTGATCGACGCAAGTTCGTCCACCGCCTTGATTGAGCCGGCGACGATGATGTGATCCTCAATCCGCCCCCAACCTTCGACGGTCCGCCCCAGCGGGATCGTCAGGTCGTTGCCGGCGATGTGGACGATGCCCTGCGTCGTGAGACTACCGAGTTGGGTTTCAGAATTGAAGTTCGCGGGAAGGATCGTCAGCGAATTCGGTCCCGCCTCGATGCGGGCATGTTGGGCGTTAGGAAGGCCGGCGGCGAAATTCAGAATTGCGTTCCCCGCGGTGAGCTTGGCGCTGCTGCCGGCGAAGTCGAAGCCGCCGTCGGAGTGGAGGCCTGACTCAACGTGAAGCGAACCCCCTTCGTAAACGTAACTGCCGCCGGGGGAGACTTCGAGATAAACTGGATCGAGAGAGCCGCCGGTCTGCTGGACCGTGCCGGTCGTCGCAATTTGGAGCTGTCGCGTTGAGAGCGAACCGCCCGCCAGTTCGTAACGCCCGTTGGACGGGACGGGCGGGGGAATCCAGAGATCGGTGCTGTAGTCCAGGACGGGAGTGAATGGAACCGGCACGACGGGGGCATCGGGAATCCAGGTGGTGGGGCCATCCTCGAAGGGTGGGAGAGAAGCGATGGCCCCGCCGACGGTCAGGCGTTGCTCGATGATCGCCGTGCCGCCGTCTTGGCGGACAATGCCGACGCCCGAGTTGCCGACTTGAACTTGCGTTGCCGTCAGGCGTCCCCCTTGCAAGTGGTAGGAGCCGCTGCCGTAATCTTGCGGCTCGGTTCGCGGGCTAGTGAGATCGATGATGAAGCCATTGGGAGTTCCAAGTTGCAGGAACTCGGCGTCGAGCAGACCGCCAGTCTGTTCGACTTCTCCTCGCCCGACGTCGTACCCCATCAAGAGCGACTCGGCGGCGAAGACGCCGCCGTTGAGCGTGAGGCGGCCGACGGCGTTCGGCGCCATGCCGAGATAGGCGTTGTAGAGAATATCGACCCGGCCGCCGTCGACGATTAATTCGCCAGCGAGAGTCTCGCCGAGATAAAGTTGACCGGACTTCGCCGTCCCGGCCGCCACGCGGGCGGCGCCGCCGTTGTCGATGGTGGCGATGTTCTGATAGTCGCCGTCCGTCGGCAGGCCGTCGGTCCAGTTCGCGGCCTCGAACCAATCGCCGACGGTTCCGGGCGGACCTTGCCAAAAGGTTTGCTGTGCGGCCTGGGCCGTGCCGAGCAGGATTCCCGCGGTCGCGAGCGATAGCAGGAAGAGGGCTGGCGACGCTAGAATTCTCATATGCCATCCTGGAGTATTGGCGAGAGACATTTTTTCTCGTTGCGGAAGAGTCCGGCCGCGAAGCGTAAACGTCCTGGCCGTTATCCGAAGGGGCCGAGAATTGCCGCGAAACGCACGCGAAATTTCGGAATAATTCAGGGAGTCGCGGTATTCCGGAGTTCGGTGGCTCGAATCTCCCGGCAAATGGAGAAGCAACTGCCGAAATCGTGCCCAGAAGGGGGATTCGCACCGAGATGCCGTACGACGAACAACTCGCCCGCCGCGTGCGACCGTTGATGGCGCTGCGGCGCGGCTTCTCCGAGAAGAAGATGTTCGGCGGGATGGCCTATTTTCTCGAAGGGAACCTCTGCGTCGGCGTGTTCAGGGAATCGCTGGTCGTCCGCGTGGGAATAAATGCGTACGCCGCCGCGCTCGAGGAGCCATTCGTCACCATCTTCGGGGCAGTGAAGCGGCCAATGCGCGGTTGGGTGATGGTCGGACCAGAGGGCCTGGACGACATGACGGCGATTCGGGCCTGGGTGGAGCGGGGCGTCGAGTTCGTCGAGACGTTACCGCCGAAGGAGTGAGGCGGCATTCAAAGCTGACGCTGGGCGGACCGTTTTCCCTCAGTCGTTGGTGAAACTAAACGATTGGCGACGCTGAACGCTTACTTCACCTGTTGGATGCCAGGCGGCTGCCATGAGCCTTCGCCAGGCGGGAGAATTGAAGTCGCCTCGGTCTTCGGCCAGTAGAGGCGCATGACAAGGTAGATGGCGTCGTTTGGCGCCGGGAGCCAGTTGGTTTCCTTGTCGGGGCCGGGATTATCTTTCTGAATGTAGAGCGTGAGCGAACCGTCGTCGTTCTTCTTCAAGCTTTCCAGCATCGGCGCGTTGATGAGGTAACGGTTGATCGGGTTCTTAATCAGGAGCTGACTCTTGCCGTCGTACATCGTCACCGACCAGAAGGCGTTCACCGGCGGAAGCTTCCCGGCGGGAAACGTGATCGTGTAGTTGTGCTTGCTGCCATCGAGCGTTTCGCCGGCTGCGTCTACGCGGGTATAGGGATACATGGCTTCGATGGCGTCATTCCCATAGAGGCCCCCCTTGGCGGCGCCGGCCCGCTTGAGCCAATCGCCCTGGTAAAAGGCGGCGTCGCCAAAGAAGGCGCCCACATTCCAGCCGTTGATGTGCTTCATGCCGCTGCTTAAGAACTTGTCCACTTTCTCGTCGCCTTCCTTCATCGCAAGCAGGAGGGCGGCCTTATGTTCGTCCGAGAGCTCCTTGAAATCGAACGTCTTGCCCGGACCGATGCCGATGGTCGCCAGCTTGGCGCGGATTTCCTGGTCGGCCGGCGTGACGGGCACGAACTGGAGCGCGGCGTTGAGATACTCGTAGAAGTTCGCCTTGATCCCCGCCGTGGCGGCCGGGACGAAATCGATCTTCGGCGCGGCGGGCGGCGCGGTTTGCTGGAGGAATGACGAGAGGGGCTGGACCTTGTAACCAGCCTGGACTTTCTCTACGCCCGGCATGTCGTCGGCATTGAAGAGCTGCGTGCGAAAGAGGGTGAGCGCGAACGGCGTGGTGGAGGTGAAGACTTGCTTGATTCCCGCCGGCTTCTCGCCTTTCCACTCGGGGCCGACGACGAGGTAGTCGCCTGCGTCGGGGCCAGTCGCGCGGCTGCCGATGTAGCCGTAGTTGTAGGTGTTGCCGTCGATGAGCTGGACGGCGTAGTAGCGTTCTTTTTCCACCGCCGGGACCGAGAGCACTATCGGCTCGGCGCGTAAATCGAGCCAGCAGATTGAATACGGCGTGTCGCTGTTCGGCGTAATGACCGCCGTGTCCTCGGGAGTGGCGACGTGGCGCTCGTTCTTGATCTCGTTGAAGGGGGCTTTGAACTGCCCTGAGTTCTCGTCCACGGCGAACTCTTGCATCACCGCGTAGTTCATCACCAGCGGCAGGCCGTAAATGAACGCCTCCTCAGCAATGGCCTTCGTTTCCGCGATGCTGGGCACGGCGACGCCTGCTTTCTTGTCGGCTTCCGCGGCGGCGGAGACGGGGTCGCTTTTCTTCTCGCAGCCAGCGAAGCAGGTGAGAGAAACAGTACTAGCCAGCAGTATGTTGAAGAATTTTCGACGGGAGGGCTTCATTTCTTGCTCTTCTTCCTCTATCGGCAGTGTTGGCGCTGAGTATTCATTCGAGCGTTATTGTAGCCGCTAAAGCATCCGCGTGTTGCATGTTTTGAAGCCGCACAAGTCCTTGATTCTTAGTTGGTTGGGGAGATCTTTGCTGACGAATGTCGGCGATCCATGAGCATAGCGTCGTGATTCGAGTGAGTGCAGTTCGCCTTCATTGGAGCAGTGGAAAGTTCCATAGCGACATAGCTCGCGGAGTTGGATCATCTACCCCGTACTAGGGTCGCCTGATGTTTCAGCCGAGCGTCATGCGAACTTACAAACTTAGACGGCTTCGAGGCCACATAGGACCTTATGCGGCCTGACCGTTTGGTTCGCTGGGGTGTTTCTGCGGGATTTCACGAGATTGCTAGCAAGCCGGGCGTTGTGGCGTAGAATTCATATGTCCAATCACTCGCGTCGTCTGCAAGGACGGAAACGCAGACGGCGGGGTCTTTTCAGTGGCATGTCGGGGGACAGCGCGCCACTTGCGTGGCGAATCGCTGTGGCGATCGGTCTGAAGAATTGCACCGAGACGCTCGCAACTACACGCCGCAATGGAGGAATCGGCCATGAACGTTCGTTCGACTTCGAGCGATGCTCGCGCGGTGGCGCAAGCCTCGTGCTTGGAGCATCAGATTCTGGACCATGTGAAACAGGCGCTGCGCGTGACGTTGCAGTGGAAGGCGCCCGCCTTCGGGCTGTCGCGCAAGATTTCGAGCGTGCAGTTCACCACGAAGTCGTTCATGCGCCACCTGGAGCGGATGATGGACCTCGAGGAGGACGAGGGGTACATGGATGCGGTCCGGCAGCAAAAGCCGAATTTGGAACACCGCGTCCAGCGGCTGGAGCAGCAGCACGAGGAGTTTCGGGAACTGATCGAGGAACTGAAGCCCGAGGTGGCGGCGCTGACCGCCCTCCCCTCTTCGCGGGCGCAGGTCGTGTGCCATCGGTTGGTCGATTTGTTGAACCGCGTCGATCAGCACGACGCCGAGGAGATCGAACTGCTGCAACAGGCGCTGGTTTGTGATGAGGGGGGCGAGGGGTAGCCGCGAATCGCCGGAGCCTCGAGCAAGACGAGCCGCCAAGGCACGCAGGGGACAAAGACGCACCAAGGAAAAGGAGGAGGGCTTCTGGCATCGTCCCCCTGGTTTGAGTTCCTGGCATTCCTTCGTGCTACTTAGTGATCTTCGTGCCTTAGTGGTTAATCTTCTAAACCTCAGCAAATCGGCATTCGCGGGGTGTCGCGCTGCTCAATTGGCGCGTGGAAATCGGCCGCGGCGGGCGTGGCTCGCCTCCGGCGGGGGGGCGTTCTACAATAGGCATGGCCGAGGAGACGCCTCGGCAAGAATTCGACTCACCGCCTTGCGATTTTACCCCTGCCATGCCACGTTCGCCTCGCTCCACCAACATCGACCGCCTGCTGCGGGATTGGGCCTATGAGCCTGGTCGCCCTGTCGTGCGCCGCGCCGTCGGCGAGGATGGGCGCGAGTTGCTGCAGATGCGGGTCGACATGGGCGTGCTGCAACTGGAGACGACCGGCCGTCCCGACGGCGAGAAGCCCGAAGGGTTTGACACGTACTACGATTTGCTGGTGTCGGCGGCGTTTCAGGAAGGGACGGAGTTCGCGCTGAACGCCGAGCGGCAGCAAGAGGTCGACCGCGAGTTCGTCCAGTTCTACCACCGGCGAATCTGCTGGTTGACGCTCAACGAGTACGAGCGCGCGGCGGAAGACGCCGAGCATTCGCTGCGGCTGATGGACTTCAGTTCCGCGAACGCCGAGGATCGCGATTGGGCGATGCTGCATGAGCAGTACCGGCCGTTCGTGCTGTTCCACAAGGTGCAGGCGACGGCGCTGACGAAACTGCAGGAAGATAAGCCGGAGGCGGCCGTCGAGGTGATCGGCGCCGGATTGCAATCGCTGGCGGCGATCTTCTCTCAGCATGGCGCCGAGGAGCATTACGACGAGGATCTGTTCGTGGTGAAGCTTCGCGAGATGCAGGAGTCGATCAAGTCGCAGTTCCACATCGGGCCCTCGCTCGCCGAGCAACTGGCCGACGCCGTTGCGACGGAGCAGTACGAACTGGCGGCGAAGTTGCGGGACCGTTTGGCTCGCAAAGTCGAGCGGAACTAAATTCTCACCACCAAGGCTCCAAGGCACGAAGAAAGGCACGAAGACAAACATTGGCCTTCGATTGCATTTCTGCCTGGTTTCTTCCTCCTCTTCTTGGTGCGTCCTTCGTGTCTTCGTGCCCTGGTGGTTTTATTTGAACAGTCTGGAACAGCGGCTTTGCCGTTTTTTCAAGTTCTTGGCAAATGTTCACCGATTGCCTGTACACGCCTGCATCTCCGCTACGGGCGGTAGCTGACGTAAGTCTTTATGGCAATTGAGTATCGCGATGCTTGACCAACTTCCCTAGAGAATCGGCACGGGTAGTGCAATAGAGCCTTCCGTGTCAAACGCGGCGTGTCGGCCGCGGGAATCTCATCTCAGCAAGGGAGTGTCTCATGTTGGTCCTCACACGGAAGCAAGGCGAACAGATTCGAATCGGCGACGACGTGGTGATCACGGTCGTGCGGACCAAGGGGAAGGGAGTGCGGCTCGGGATTCAGGCTCCGGCTCATGTGCCAGTGCTGCGAGGCGAGATCGCCCGTGCGATTGGCAACGAAACGAATCAACAAGCGCTGGAGTTAGCCGACGACCGTGCGGAAGAGCAAGACGACGACTCGTGGCCGGCGGGCGGCGACCTCTACAAGGTGATTCACGCCGGCGGGCTGCGAACGTCGCCCGGCGACGTGCTGGGATCGCGAGGCGGCCGCGGCTTGCTGCGGCAGATGGTGGCGGCGCGCGGGGAGTGAGGCTGCGGTTAGGCTGGGTGCTTCGATCGCGGCTGAATGCGCCCCAACTTTTATCGCGCCGCTGGACTGGTCGCTTAAGCGACCAGTCCGAATGCCGGGCGGGTTCCCCCCAATCACCGTGTTTCGTTTCGGGTAGTTCGAAAACCTATCTCACTACTTCCACGGCCGGCAGCGTCGCGACTGGCCCCGGCAGTTGCGGCGGACCTTGTCCCGCCGGCAGGGCGCTTTCGGCGTCGGCGTAATGCACGCCGGCGCCATACGGGAAGTTCTGCAGCTCGGCGATGTGCTGCATCAGCACGCGGCGGACTTCGAGGATGCTCTGCGGATGGCGGTGGACCGTCATGTGATCGGCGGGGACGACGATTTGCGACGCGGCGCCGTCGAGTTGGGCGCTCGCCAGCGAAACGACGCCGTCTCCTTCGCCGGAGAGCCACATCGAGACCTTGTTGGTCACCCCTTCGTGCGGCGCCTGGCCGACGATGTTGTGGTACTTCACCCACGGACCGGTCGGCGCCTCGAGTAGCACCGGCAAAAACGTCGACTTCGGCGAGAGCGAGTCGATGCTGTTGGTGATGTTGATCGGCGCCGTGTTGCGGAAATAGTCGGGGTTGCGCGAGGCGAGCTCCGTGCGGCCGTTCATCAGCGCGGTCGGGACGTGGATCAACTTGCGGCCGAGCCACTTCGTGAAATCGTTCGAAAACTCGCTGCCGCGGTGGGGCGTGCCGATGGTGACGACGCGGCGAATCGAGGGGTTGGGGTCGAAGAAGAACGTCGACGCCAGTTGATCGCGGATTTCGGGGTCGGCCTGCAATTCGGCGAACGGCTTGTCGGTGAGCGTTCGCCAGAACTCGTTGCCGCTGTCGACGGTTTGCAGCTTCGAGACGAGTCCCCCCATGCTGTGGCCGACGAGAATCGTTTGGTCGAGCGCGGGCGAGCGTCGCTGCGGATCGAGCTTGGCCCGCATCTGCACGAGGTCTTCCCGCATTTCGGCGGCGCTCTGCCAGAAGGGTTGGCCGGAAGGATAGAGATAGAACCAGAACTGGTAATGCTCGCGGATCTTGGGATCGCTGCGAAGATCGTTGAACATCTCCATCCAAGTGACGGGGCTCGACCAGAGGCCGTGAACCATTACCACGGGAATGCGGTCGTCGCGGTACGGCTCCAACATGTAAAGGCCGCTGACCTTTTGCACCTTCTCGGGCGTGAGCAAGCCGACGGTGGAGAGCTTACTGTCGTCGAGAGCCGGTTGGCTAAGGTTATAAGCGAGCGGCGTGCTGAGATCGGTTTCGAGCGGGACGCTTACGCCGCCGGCGTCGACGTGCGTCGTGTCGAGCGGATCGTACAGTTCCAGCACTGCACGGAGCTTGCGCTTCGGCTGCGTCGCTTCCGCCGCGGCGACTTGTGCGGCTGTGGCCGAGGTTGGCAGGATCTCCGGAGCTTGGTTCGCGAGCATCGGGTCGACCCGCATGAACGCCGTGACGGCGAACGAGAGATCGGGCGGGTAGAACTGCTCAGCAGGGCCGGGGTTTTCATGCGGCTTGCGGACGGCGATCAGCGGCACGCCGAGGCCGAAGTTGTGGTAGTGATTGCGGAGGCCGTTCACTTCGTAGTCGGAAACGAACTCGATGCGATGGAAGTCGGCGGCGTCCCAGCCGCGACTCTTGAGTTGGATTTCCAACTCGCACTGGTGATTGCACGTCTTGATGACGCGCGACGCGCCCGGGCGGAGCGGGCTATCGGTTTGGGCGATGCGGAGCGTTCCCTCGAGGGCGGCGTTGTAGAGGTCGCAGGCTCGACGGAACTGCGGGTCGTATTGATTGCTCGCCGCCGAGTAGCCGCCGGCGAAGAGATACTCGTAAGCGTAAAGTACCGACGAGCCGTAGAGTTCTAGCGCCTCGGCCGGTTGGTGGGCGGCGTCGGCACGCTTGGCGCCGACATAGGCGACCTCGGCGAGCGCGTAGAGGTTTTCGCGATTCGGCTCGCGCCGGTTGATGGCGGCGAGCTCAGCCAAGAGTTGGGGTTTGTCCCCTAGCTTCTTCTCGAGGTCGTAGCGACGCAGCAGTTGGAGCGTTCGCTCCGTTGGCTTGGGACCTTGTTTCGCGACGAGGCCCAGCGTGTCCGTCAGCGGGTTGCGCGGGGTCGAGCGGAGCGTGACCCATTTGCTGCTGGTCGATGCGCAGCCGGGGGAGAAGGCGAGCGTGGCGACCAACAGGCAGACTGCCAGCCGGGCCGACGCGCGTGAGCACGGACCGCGACCGACTGAGTTTCCCTGGCTGGCGCACGCCATGACCAAAGCCGACCCGTGGGCAGCTTGCGCGACGTTCCACGTTCAGGGCGAATCCCTGGCGCGACGTCGGCCCCGATGGGGCGGGGAGAGTAGGAGAATCGGCCGCGTAACGTCAAGTTCGGCCTTGGTTTGCCGCTGAGAAAACCGGGCAAAACTCAGCCATCCAGCTCGCAGGATCACAATGGGCGCCACTGGCATCCTGCCAGTGTTGAAATGAGTCCTCGCTCGGCACTTCTCACTGGCAAGATGACAGTGGTACCCGCCTCCGCGAGCGACGGGGCTAAATGGGCATCGTGGGGAGGAGAGGTTCGTGCAGGACGCCGAGCGCGCACAAAAAAAGCCGCAGGCATTACGCCGTACGGCTTCTCTTGCGCAATTCTTTGCTCGGAGCATCCTCGCCTCCGGGTGAAATGAGCCGGAAAACCCGGTTTCAGCGGATCGGCGACTTAGCCCAGAACATGCGGCATCGATACGCCCATGTCCAAACGCTGGTGGGTCACGACCACCGTCGAGCGGAGGGCTTCGGGTTCGACTTCAACTTCCTCTTCGTGCGGTTCAAACTCCAACGCCGCCTCACGCAATTCTCCGCGGAGAATACGGACGTTACGCGGAGCATCGACTGCTAGCGTCACGCGATTGCCGGCGACGCGGCGAACCTCAATGGTAATGTCGTTGCCGACGTGGATCTTTTCGCCAATTTTGCGGCTGAGTACTAGCATCCCTACTTACCTCCTGTCACGAACAACAAAATGGTGCGGCGTCCCTGCGGGGCTGCCAAAAGTTGTCGCTCCATCGCGACGGACCGACTATCTGCAACCAACATGCCAATAAGTACGAGTGGCGGGGTCGCAGTTTCGCAGTCACGAGAAAGTCCGCTATTTCGGGGTATTTTCGGTTTTTGGCTAAAGAGAGGTTGGACACCCGCTGGCCAAAAGCGTGCCAACATGGTCGCAAAACGAGACCGCGGTCCAGAAATGGGACTCGTTTGAGCACACTGCTGGCATGTCATTTAGACGCACTTTTCCATCGGTGCGCAACGTACTCGGGTTCATATCTAGAGCTTGGGTTGACCCTCTTCCGATGGTCGGTATACTCCCGCCCCCGATCATCGTTCAGCTTAAACGCGAGTCGCGAGCGGCAACGGCGATGGAACAACTTAAGCCAGCGCCTTGCCCACGGAGGGCCGCGTGACCTTCCGAATTTCGCGCCGACGATTTCTGCAGGCTGCCATCGCGGCATGCGCGGCCGGCCCGCGCCTGCTAGCGTCGGAGCAAGCACAAGGCTGGGTTGATCGCCGAACGTTCGGGCCGTTCGTCTGCACGTCGGCGTTTCCGCTAAGCGAGTTGGAAGCGGTGTTTCTTGAGCTTGCGAAACTGGAGTCCGAACTCCATCGCACGCTAGCGGTCCCGTCGGCGCGGCAGACGGTCGACGTGTTTTTGTTGGCCGATCAAGCGACGCATCGCGCCTTCCTCGAAAAACTCTACCCTCACGTCCCCTATCGCCGTGCGCTCTACGTTCGCCGCGGCGGGCGCGGGGCGGTCTACGCCTACCGGCACGACGAATTGCCGATCGATCTGCGCCACGAGTCGACTCACGCGCTGCTGCACGCTACGTTACCCGACGTACCGCTGTGGTTGGACGAGGGGCTGGCCGAATATTTCGAGATGAGCGAACAGGACCGGGCCTACCGGCATCCCCATCTGGCGGCGCTCCGTTGGAACGTCCGACTGGGGATGTCGCGCACGGTCGAGACGCTCGAAGAGCGGCAAGAGGTAGGCGAAATGGGCAGCATCGAGTATCGTTTTGCCTGGTCGTGGGTCCACTTCATGTTGCATGGGCCGGCGGCGGCGCATCGGACACTGGTGGATTACCTGGCCGATATCCGTCGCGGCGAGCGAGTGGGGCCGCTGTCCGCACGATTGCGGGCCGCGATTCCCGATCTCGACGAACGGATGGAACGCCACATCGGCAGTTGGCGCCATGCCTAGCGCCCGTGAGCGACACGGCGTTTGAGCGGACGAGTGGGGAGTTAAATGAAATACTTAGTGACGGGCGGCGCCGGGTTCATCGGTTCGCATATCGTGACGGCGCTCGTGGAGCGCGGCGACGACGTGCGGGTCTTCGATAATCTCAGCACCGGCAAGGTCGACAATCTCGCGCACCTGGACCATCGAGTCGAGTTGCTTCAGGGCGATCTGCTCGATCCGAAGCAGGTCGAGCGGGCCGTCGCCGGCGTCGACGTCGTCTTTCATCAGGCGGCGATGGCCTCAGTGCCGCGGAGCCTGGCCGAACCGGCGGCGAGTCACGCCGCTTGCGCGACGGGGACCCTCCATGTGCTCGACGCCGCGCGACGCGGCGGCGTCAAGCGGGTCGTCTACGCCGGTTCGAGTAGCGCTTACGGCAATCAGCCGTTCATCGCGAAGCGCGAGAGCGATTTGCCGTCGCCGATCTCGCCCTATGCCGCTGCGAAATTGGCGGGCGAAGCTTACTGCCAAGCGTTCGCGGCGTCGTACGGGCTGGAGACGGTGGTGATTCGGTACTTCAACGTCTTCGGGCCGCGTCAGGATCCTAATGGCGAGTACTCGGCCGTGATCCCGAAGTTCGTCGTATCGATGTTGGCCGGCAAGCGACCGACGGTGTTCGGCGACGGCGGCCAGTCGCGCGATTTCACGTACGTCGAGAACGTCGTGCGCGGGAATCTCGCCGCCGCGGCGGCGCGGCAGGCGAGCGGGCGGATTTTCAACGTCGCGTGCGGACGGCAGTACAGTTTGCTGGAACTAATCGAGAGCATCAACCGAGTCCTCGGGACGAAAATTGAACCGATATTCGCCGACGCTCGCGCCGGCGACGTGCGCGATAGCCTGGCCGACATCACGGCCGCGCGAGAAGTGTTGAAGTACGAGCCGACGATCGACTTCGACGAAGGGCTCCGCCGCTCGATCGAATATTACCGTTCGCTGGCATAAGCGACCCAAGTCCGCAGGAGGGACAGGTCGCGCGGACGGATCTTCGCAGACCATCTGACGGGTGCGTCCATGATATGGCAGAGGCTGGGCTTGATCTGGGCGCCGAACGGCGAGGCCGATTGGGCTCGTACGCATGCCACGCTCCCCGTCGTCCAAACGCTGTCGAACGACCGGTGGCGGATTTACGTCAGTTGCCGCGACGCGCTCGGCAAATCGCGCGTCGGGCGGCTCACGCTCGACGTGAGCGGGTTGCCAGACGCGATCCCGCGCGTCGTTGAATTTGAACCGCAGCCCATCCTTTCGCTTGGCGCGCCAGGAACATTCGACGATAGCGGCGTAATGCCGGCCTGGCTCGTCGAGCATGGGAACGAGCAGTGGATGTACTATATCGGTTGGAACGTGCGGGGCTTGATTCCTTATCACGTCTCGATCGGGTTGGCCGTCAGTCGTGACGGCGGAGAAACCTTTCAGCGCGCGTCGGCGGGACCGGTTCTCGATCGCAGCTTTCACGAACCTTACTTCACGACCACGCCCTGCGTGTTGCAAGAGCAGGACCATTGGCGAATGTGGTACGCCTCGGGCCACGGCTGGCGAGAAATCGATGGCAAGTGGGAGCCGGCCTATCATGTGAACTACGCGGAATCGGCGGATGGCATTTCGTGGACGCCGGGCGTCGCGTCGTGCATCGATGCGGGCGAGGACTTCGCGGTCTGTCGCCCAGCCGTTTTCAAGCGAGCCGACGGTTACGGCATGCTTTATTCGTATCGCTATCTCACGCAATACCGCACCGATCCGGCGCTGGCGTATCGACTCGGCTACGCGGAGTCGGCCGACGGCGTCGCGTGGCGGCGCGAAGATGCCAAGGCGGGAATCGAGCGATCAAGCGAGGGTTGGGACGCGGAAATGATCGAGTACTGCCTGCTCCACGAGCATCGCGGCCAAACTTATCTGCTCTACAACGGCAATGGGTTTGGACGCTCCGGATTCGGGTTGGCGCGCCTCATTGCCGACTAGCGGTAGCGGACCGAGCGGACGCGAGCGCCGATGTTAGCTGTCAGTTCGCTCGCCGTCTGCGGCGTGACCAGGGCATTGGCGGCGGCCGAAGCCAAGGCGCTCGACGTGACGCTGCTCGTTTGGCCGAACATGTTGAAGATGAAGTCGGTGGCGGCGATGTTCATCACGTTCGTGCCGCCGTTCACGAGATTCGCCGTCACTTGCTCGAAGTTGTTTACTTGATTGTCGAAGTTGCCGCCGGGCCCTGTCACCCTCGCGGTGAACTGGGTGGTGGTCACCGTGTCGTTCCCACTCGAATCGTACAGAACGGCCCGATCGTAGCCGCCCGCGGTCGCCTGGGCGACGCATCGTTCGAAGCCTTGTGCGATGTTGTAGTAGCCGTTGCCGAACATCACGCCCCGGGCGGGGCCGCCGGTGAAATTGTCGTCGCCCGTCGAGTCGTACAGCGTCGCTTCGTCGTAGCCGCCGCCGGAGGCAAAGGCTTGGGCAAAGTCGAAGCCGCGAGCTTCGTTGTCGAATCCAGTTCCGGTCAGTGCGATGCGATCCGACCAGGCGGCGAGTAAGTCGTTGCCGGCGGAGTCGTACAGGAAGGCTTGGTCGTAGCCGGTGGTCGTTTGCGCGGTGACCTCATCGAAGCCAAGCACTTCGTAGTTCAAGCCGGCGCCGGTGAACGTCGCGCGGTTCGACCAAGCGGTGAACACGTCGTCGCCTGCGGTGTCATTGAGCGTCGCGCGGTCGAAGCCGCCGGCGGTCGCGGCAACGACTGTCTTCTCGAAGCCGTCGGCATGGTTCGCGTACCCGGCGCCGGTCATTTGGGCGCGGTTCGACCATGCCGTGAACAGATCGTCGCCTGCCGAATCGTAGTAGTTGGCCCGATCGTAGCCGCTCGACCACGAGTGAGCTGCGGTCAGATCAAAGCCGCGGACGTCATTCGTATAGCCGCTGCCCGACATCATGACGCGGCCAGACCAGATCGAAGCGACGTCGTCGCCTGTCGAATCGTAGATGTCGGCGTAATCGAAGCCGCCGGTGGAGAAGGCGATATTCTGCGTGAAGCCGACGGCGTTGGAGACGCGTCCGCCCGACAGCTTATAGACTGCCAGTCCCGGCAACATCGCCAAGGCGTCGTTGCCAGCGGAATCGTAGAGTTGTACTGTATCGCCGACGCCGCCGCTGTAGATGGTTTGGTTTTCGCAATCGGCTGCGGCGACGGAGTAAGCGGCGCCGGCCAATGTCGCCGTCCCGACGCCGATCGTGGCGGTTTCCACCTTCTTCCCGCCGGTCATCGTAACCGTATCGACGCCGGCGCCTCCCTGGTACTGGAAGTTGTTCGCCGTTCCTCCGGCGAACGAATAGTCGACGCCGTTGACGCCGATGTAGAACGCCATGCCGACGCCGAAGGTGAAGACGTCGTCGCCAGTCGTTCCGGCAACGTTGACCGTCAGACCGCTTTGGCTGACCAGATTGGCCACTTTGACGTCAAGGTCAGTCGCATTGCCGGTGACGCGGATGAAGTACTGCGTCCCCGCCGTGGCGTTCAGATCTGCGCGCGAAGTCGATCCGTTCGGGACGCCGTTCACCAGCAACTGCATGCTGGCGTTGTAGACGGATACTTGTGCGCCAGCCGACTGTCCCAAAATGGTCAGGATGCCGGTGCGGGCCGCCTCGACGCGGAACCAGCGCTCGCCGCTGATCTGCAGGTCGTCGTATTGCTTGAAGTCGACCACGCCCCAGTCGGTGAAGCTGGGTTGGACGTTGCCGCCGCCTCCGCCTCCACCACCGCCGCCGCCAGTAGCGCTAAACGTGTACTTGCCAACGCCCGCGGTCGTGGTGAGCCTGACCGTGTACGTTTGCCCCGCGGTGACGGCGAACGTCAGCGAGTTGGCGTTCTGCGTGGCGAGCGTCGTCCCGTTGGCGGCGTACGCCTGCCAAGAGGCGACGAGCTCCTGTTGCGAGCTCGTGACGTTGAACGTCACGTTGCCGGTCGAGCCAGCGGTGAACTTGAAGTAGTCGGCATCCGACTTGTTGCCGATGGCGCCGTTGACGGTCGACGTGCCGCTGAGCGTGCCGAGATTGTGCGCGGCGACGGCCGTCGAGCCGTAATCGTCGCTCGGCATCAGCGAATTGACGGCGTTCTGCAGGTTGAGCCGCTTGTACGAGAGATTGGTGGCGGCGTCGAACAGCGAGTCGGCGGTCGCCATCATGTGGTTGTAGATCATGTCCTGCGTGATGCTCGTCATGCCGGCGAACTCCATCGCCTGGCGAATGATCACCGCGGCGCCGGCGACGTACGGGGCCGCCATGCTCGTTCCCGACATCGTCGCGTAGTCGTCGGCGACGCCGTTGTTGTTCCCCTTATAGTCGGGAATCGTGCTGACGATGTTGCGCCCTGGCGCCGCGATGGCGCGAGTCAGCCGTTGGCTGAAGTAGCTGAGGGAGCCGCTGTCGTCAGCCGACATGACCGGCACGACGTACTGACTCGCCGCGGGGTAGCTCAGGCCTGGAGAGTTGTAACTGGTGAAGCTGTTCCCGGCCGAAACGGCAATGAAAATGCCGGCAGCTTCCAACGCTTGAAACTCGTCTTCCAGATTGGCCCAGGTCGGAATCGTCGCGGCGTTCCAAGAACTGACGCCCAGCGAGAGATTGATCGTGGTGATCGGATTCTTGTAAGCATTCCGATTCTGCAGCACCCACTTGAGGGCGTTTTCCACCCAACTGTAGTAGCCGGCGCCGCTGTCGTTGAAGACGCGCAGTCCGACGAAATCAACGCCCGAAGCGACTCCCGTGTTCGGCGAGCCGCTGCCGCCGATGATTCCCGAGACGTGGGTCCCGTGACCGCCGCTAGGGCCGTCGTCGTACATATTCCATTCGTTTTCTTCCGTGAAGTCCCAGCCGCCGACAACGCGATAATTGGCTCCGACGCCGCCGCCGAGGGCAAAGTGGTTGTACGCGATGCCGCTGTCGATCACCGCGACCGTTTGACCGCGGCCGGTGAAGCCGTAGTTCGACTGGACGTTGTACCAGCCGGTGAGGGTGTGGGCCTGGACGAGAGCTTGTTCGACTTCATGGAAGTAGTCGTCAAAAGTAGTCGCGTCTTCCGTATCGATCCAGAAGTCGGGGTCGCCGAGCGCGCCCGACTGAACGGTTTGCTCCAGCATAGGAGCTTCTTCGACGTTGTTGTGTTCAACGAGCGGATCGGCCGACATTACGCGGCGATCTTCCAATACTTCGACGTGCGCGATGAAGTCGCTTCTGCGCGGATCCTTGCGTGCCATGGCCTCGTACCCCTCCGGATCGCCGCATCGAAGCCTTCGGCCAACGAAGGAGGCGCACTAGGGCGCCGCTCGATGAAGTCGATCGCTTGCTCCTGACGAACATGTGATGAGTGAATCGACGAGGCCGCGGAGGGGGAGCCGGCCATGTCTTGACGAGTGTGCGGACTGACTTACGCGCGTCCCATCTTCCCAAAACGGAAAGGAGGCAACGCAGTCGATCCATCAAACTCTAAGTCAGAAAATCCCAGCTCGCCGTGGTTCCATCAACTTCCGCTCAGCCGCCAAGAAGGGGCGTTGAGCGGAGACAGCGTCGATTCACTTTCGCGGTGACGAACGTCCACGTCTCGCCGCCGCGCGCTGCCTAACGGCTACGTCATGTTGCCGGGATGCACCCAATATACGGGTTGCGAGGGGCGAAGTTCAGGCTTGCATCGCGTAAACTATTGCCAATTCGTCCATGCTGGCGCGAGGCCAGGCAAACGCGGCAAACTTGCGCGATTGGCTGGCGCCCGACGACTTTTCCCAATCGGCAATGGTTCACATGGTGGCGGCAAGTAGATGAAGAACCGCGCGCGCGTTACCTTTCAAACCGCCTGCGTCGCCGCTTGCGCGATGTTGCTGGCGATCACGCTTTGGTCGCCAATTTATCCCCGCGAGCAGTGGCTGCAGCATGTGCCGTCCGTCATCGCCCTCCCGGCGCTGCTATTGGCGGCGAGACGGGGATGGCTGTCCGATCTGTCGATGGTATGCTTGTCGATGATGCTGGGGCTCCACATTCTCGGCGCCAGGTGGATCTATTCGTACGTGCCGTACGAACAATGGTGCGACGCCCTGTTCGGCAGCGGGCCGAGAGACTGGTTCGGCTGGACGCGGAACCACTACGATCGCCTGGTTCACTTCGCGTTCGGCCTCCTGATGACGCTCCCGCTGGCCGAAGCCGCGCGTCGGTACGCCCGACTGGGGGGCGCGAGTTCGCTGGCGTTCGCTTGGTTCGCCGTGGCGGGGGTGAGCGCCGTTTACGAGGTTTTCGAGTGGGGATTGGCCGTGATCGCGGCGCCTGACTTTGCGGAGAAGTACAACGGCCAGCAGGGAGACTTTTGGGACGCCCAGAAGGACATGGCGCTGGCGATGGCAGGGAGTTCAATCTCGGCGGTTGCCGTAGCGATCGCTTGGCGGAATGGAAGAGGAACCAACGATGTCGGATCGGGGTAGATTGCGGTGGTGGACGCTGATTCCCTTTGTCGCGCTGGTCGCCGCGGTGATTGCGTTTGGTCAGGCCTTCCCGCCCGGCGACTGGTACGCCGGGCTAAAAAAGCCGTCCATCGCGCCGCCGAACTGGATCTTCGGCGTCGTCTGGACCCCGCTCTATCTGATGATCGCCCTCGCGGGCTGGCTATTGTGGGAGCGAGCCAGCCGATCGCCTGCCATGGGACTATGGATCGCTCAACTGGCGTTGAATGCCGGCTGGAGTTGGATCTTCTTCGGACTGCACCAACTTGGCGCCGCCCTGCTGGAGATCATTCTTCTTTGGCTTGTCATCGGAGCGACGATCCTAGGTGCGTGGCGCGTTTCTCGAACCGCCGCAATGTTGTTGTTCCCATACTGGCTATGGGTCGCATTTGCAACGGCGCTCAACTTTGCCTTTTGGCAATTGAACCGATAATCACTTCGGGCTAGGCCAGCTAATCGAATTCCAGCGCGATTGACTGGGGAGTCTGGCCTAATGGCGGTTGCATGATCGCCGACAGACGTAGTTCTCCACAGAACACACTCCCGCTAGAGAGGGGGACCGTGCAATTACGGCGGCACGGGAGCGAAACGGAGGAATGCCGTGGACCGGCGAGCGAATCTCGTTTCCACGCGGGGCGCGGCGACGAGAAACGTCAGGCGGTGGTGAGCGCGCGGGCCTTTTTGGCTTCGGCTCGTTTCTCGCTCGCGGCAACACATGCCGCAAGGGCTAAATCGCCGGTAACGTTGAGCGTCGTGCGACACATGTCGAGGACGCGGTCGACCCCCAAAATGATTGCGATTCCGGTCGGCGGAACTCCGACCGATTTGAGGACGACGACGATCAGCGGTATCGATCCCCCGGGCACGCCGGCCGTGCCGACGCCGGCCAAGACCGACATCAAAATCACGGTAATTTGCTGGGGAAGCGTCAAATGGACGTCGAATACCTGAGCCAAAAAGAGGACGACCACCCCTTCATAGAGCGCTGTCCCGTTCTGGTTCGCCGTTGACCCGACCGTGAGCACAAAACGCCCGATTTCGGCTGGAATTCCCAGCTTTTCCTTCGAAACCCGTAGAGCCGTGGGGAGCGTCGCATTCGACGAGGAGGTGCCGAATGCCGTCAAAATGGCATCCTGGGCGTCGCGAAAGAACGCCACCGGACTCCGCCGAGCGAAGAGCTTCAGCGCCAGCGAATAGACGACGAACATCTGCAGCCCGAGGGCCAACAACACCGTTAGCACAAACCACAATAGCGTGATCAAGATGCCGCCCCCCATCCGGGCAGTCATCGAGAACATCAAACAAGCGACGGCGTAGGGCGCCAGGCGCATGGCAAAGCCGATCACGATCATCGACACGTCGAACAGCGTTTCCAGCAGCGAAACGGTCACCGCCCGTTTGGATTCGTCGACCATCGACAGCGCCACGCCAAAAATCAGGGCGAAGAACATAACGGCCAACATACCGTTGCCAGGCGAGCTGCCGTCAAGGGCGCCCGCCATCTCCTGGACCGGATTTTCGGGCAGCATATCGAGCAAGATTTGCTCGATCGGCTTCACCTTCTCCGCCTTGGCCAGTTTGTCGTCGGCTTCTGAAGAATAGGCTTCCTTAAGGAAAACCTTCTGTTCGTCCGAAAGCCTTGTGCCAGGCTGAATCCAGTTGACCATGGCGAGGCCGATCGCCACCGACGTGCCCGAGAGGAGGACGGTGTACCACAGCGAAGTCATGCCGACGCGGCCGAGTCGAGAGAGATCGCCCAGTCCCAAGACGCCTAGTACCAGCGCCGAAAAGACTAGCGGCAGCACCACCATCAACACCAGGCGGAGAAAAACGCGGCCGAGCGGATCGGCGACGTGAATCGCCCACCACTCGAGCGTATCGTGGATGCCGTTCCCGTTGGCGTCGATCGTGGCGACGTTCGCCGCATCGGCCGGCACGCGAAACGAGAGGTTGCAGGCGATGCCCAGCGAGGCGCCAACTAGTAGGCCGAGCAAGATCTTGGTGTGGAGCGCCATGCCGCGAGGTTCTTTGGCGGCGTGGTCGTCAGCGGCGCGTGAGTCTTGAGCCATCGGAATCGCCAGCCTTGGCAAGTGGTCTATTCGGTCGACGCCGCCCCGCCCAATCTTGGCGTCTGATTCGTCCCGCCGAAACAAGGTAACGGACTTTCGGGCAAGTTTCCAGGCGACGGCCTCTGTCGCAACTCGGCGATAGCCAACCGCTACCGCCGGGGCTAAACTTGCAGTTCGCCCCTTTTCGTCTCTCTTATCAGCCCATGGAGCTCAACGGTGAGCCGATCTCGTCATCTCGCATCGTTGACCGCCGCGCTGTTTGCGGCCGTGGCGGTTGGTTGCTCGCAGCCGGCCGATTCGGTGGATGCCAAGCCCGCCGGCAGCAGCGCTGGTCCGTCCGACGGCAAACGGACGCTGGTTATGATTCCGAAGGCGACGCAATCATCGTTCTGGAACGCCGTCCGTCGCGGCGGCGAGCAAGCGGCCGAGGAGTTCGACGTCGAGCTCCTCTGGAAAGGCCCCAGCCGCGAGAACGATCGCGCCGGCCAGAAACAAGTCGTCCAGCAATTCACCAACGCCGGCGTCGCGGGGATGCTGCTCGCTCCCACGGATAGCAAAGCGCTTGCCGCCGAAGTCCGCACCGCCACGGCCAAGGGATTGCCCGTGCTGATCTTCGACTCCGCCGTCGACGGCGAAGCGGGCAAGGATTACATCAGCTTCGTCGCCACGGACAACACCGCCGCGGGCAAGCTCGGCGGCAAGCACCTGATGGAACTTGTCGGCAAAGGGGGCAAGACGATCTGCTTCCGCCACATGGAAGGCCACGAAAGCACCACTAAGCGCGAAGATGGCGCGATCGAGGAAATGAAGGCGGGCGGCGCCGAGATTCTGGTCGACGATCGCTATACCGGCGACTCGGCCGCCGAGGCCCAAACGACGGCGCTCAACATGATCGACGTCATTCGCGAGGCGGACGGCGTCTTCGCCTCGAACCAGACCGCTTCCGAAGGACTCCTCCTCGCGCTCCGCAAGACAAATCTGGCCGGCAAGGTGAAGCTCATTGCGTTCGATGCGTCGCCGCTGCTCGTCGAAGCGCTTCGCAACGGCGAGGTCGACGCCATCGTCGTGCAAGATCCCGTCAATATGGGCTACCAGAGCGTCAAGCTGATGCTCGATCATCTAGACGGCAAGCCGGTCGATCCCCTCGTGGTGACGGACGTCAAATTGGCGACGAAAGAAAACATGGACGACCCGGCGATCAAACCGCTGCTCGAATAGACCCTGCGCCGTCGCATCATTTTTGTTTCAATAACCTCCCCTTCGCCCCCGGTTCTTCAAACCGGGGGCCACGCCCATCGCCCTATCGCCCCATGCCCCCATCGCCCTTCACGCCGCCGCGCTTGGCCATGTCGGGCGTTCGCCATCGCTTTGGCGCCACGCACGCGTTGAGCGGCGTCGACCTGGAGGTCCGCGGCGGCGAAGTCCATGCCCTCGTCGGCGAAAATGGCGCCGGTAAAAGCACGCTGATGAAAATTCTCAGCGGCGCCCTCGTCCCCGACGCCGGCGCGATGCAGCTCGACGGCCAGCCCTACCGTCCGCAATCGCCGGCCGACGGCCGCGCCGCGGGCGTGGCGATGATCTACCAAGAGCTTTCGCTAGCGCCCGACCTATCAGTCGCCGAAAACATCTCGCTCGTCGTCGAGCCGACCCGCGGCCCCTTCGTCCGTCGCCAGGAACTCCGCGACCGCGCCATGGCCGCGCTGAAAGAAATCGGCCGGCCGGAACTGCCGCTCGACCTCCCCGCCGGCCGGCTCTCAGTCGCCGAACAACAATTGGTAGAAATCGCCCGCAGCGTCGCCACCGGTTGCCGCGTCCTGGTCCTCGACGAGCCGACCAGCACGCTCCCGCTGCAAGACGTCGAACGCCTCTTCGCCCTCATCCGCCGGCTGCGCGAACGCGGGCTCGCGATCATCTACATCTCCCACTTCCTCGAAGAGGTGAAAGCGATTTGCGACCGCTTCACCGCCCTCCGCGACGGTCGCACCACCGGCAGCGGCGACGTGGCGTCGACGCCTGTCGATCGCATCGTGGCGATGATGGTCGGCCGCGACGTTGAGGAACTCTATCCCCGCACGCCTCGCAACGCCGGCGATACGGTGCTGAGCATGCGCGAGCTTGCCGGCGTCGCGAAGCCCGAATCGGCGACGCTCGAACTTCGCCGCGGCGAGGTCGTCGGCATCGCCGGCATCATCGGCGCCGGGCGAACCGAACTGCTGCGCGCCATTATGGGGCTCGACCAGGTGGCCCACGGATCAGTCCGCGTCGCGACTCTCGACGGCTGGCAGAACCCTAGCGTCCGCTGGAAGCAAGGGATGGGCCTGGTGAGCGAAGACCGCAAACGCGAAGGGCTCGCACTCGAACTCACCATCGCCGAAAACATCACTCTGCCGAGGCTCTCGGGGCTTACGCCCCGCGGTTGGGTCACGCCCGCGGCACAGTCGCGCGCGAGCCAACCGCTGGTGGACCGCTTGGGAATTAAATGCCGTTCGCCGCGCCAAGCGGTCGGCGCTCTCTCCGGCGGCAATCAGCAGAAGGTCGCGATCGCCCGCCTGCTCCATGCCGACGTCGATATGCTCCTGCTCGACGAACCGACGCGCGGCATCGACGTCGGTTCGAAGGCTGAGATCTGTCGGTTGATCAACGAACTCGCCGTCGGCGACCCCGCACAAGGCCGGTCTCCAAAAGCGGTGCTGATCGTCAGCAGTTATCTCCCGGAACTGATGGGGCTCTGCGACCGCATCGCCGTGATGTGTCGCGGCCGCCTCGGCGCCGCACGGCCCGTCGAGGAGTGGACCGAGCACCAAATCATGCTGGCGGCGACGGGAGCAAAAGTAGACTTAGCGACAGCATGACGATGATCGAGAGACAGAGAACAATAGAATAGGGAGGCACACCTGCCTCCGGAGCGTCCCGGACGGTGTGGCCGTCCGGCTAGATTTAAATCATCAATACTTCCAGCTTCCACCATAAAGCAAAGTCGACGAATCTCAGCGCCCATGCCTTGCGATCCCCGCCTTCCAACTCGACTCCGCTCGCTCGTCGATCAACTCGGCCCGCTGCTGGCGCTCATCGGCGTTTGGTCACTTTTCGCCGCGATGCGATGGGACATCTTCCCAACCTGGGAGAACACCCAAAGCATTCTCCTGCAGACGGCCGTCATCGGCATCGCCGCCCTTGGCGGCACGATGGTTATCATCTCCGGCGGCATCGATCTTTCGGTCGGTTCGCTCATCGCGCTCGTCTCGGTGACGGTGGCCCTCGTCCTCCGCGGCCTCGGCGACAGCGGTGATGGCGGCGGAGGCGGAATCAACGGCTACGGGGCCGCGGCGCTCGCGGCGGTGATTGGCATCGGCGTCGCCGGACTTTGCGGAGTGAGCATCGGCACGATGGTCATTGGCCGCGTCGGCCGGATTGCCGCGCTGCTCGCTGGCTGTCTCGTCGGCTTCATCGCGTGGCGCAGCGGTCTCGATTACCGGGCCGCCCTCCCCCTTGCCGCCGCGGTTGGCGCCGCCGCCTGGTGGGGCGAAAGCAAACTGAATCTCTCGATTCCCCTTTCGCCGTTCATCGTGACGCTCGGCATGTGGGGCGCCCTTCGCGGCGCCGCCAAAGGACTCGCCAACAACTCCGCCGTCTACCCGCCCCCCACGCCGCTCAACAGCCTCATGCGGTTCCCCTCGGTCTCGATCGACGCTTCGCTCATCCTGCGACCGCAACATTGGTGGTCGCCGGGCGTTTGGATCTTTCTCGCGCTGGCCTGCTTCATCGCCGGCGTTCTCCGCTACACCCAGTTCGGACGTCACATCTACGCGATCGGCTCGAACGAACAAACCGCCCGCCTCTGCGGCATCCACGTCGAACGCGTCAAGCTAAAACTCTACGCCTGCGCCGCCCTCCTCACTGGCATCGCCGGCGTGCTGCAGTTCAGCTTCGTCGAAGTCGGCGATCCGACCACGGGCGCTAGTTATGAGCTCGGCGTCATCGCCGCCGCCGTCATCGGCGGCGCGAGCCTCTCGGGCGGCGTCGGCACGATCCTCGGCACCGTCGCCGGCGCCCTGCTGATGTCGACGATCAACAATGGCTGCACGAAGATCGGGCTCGAAGTCTGGATGCAGGAGATCGTCACGGGGGCGATCATCGTCACCGCCGTCGCCCTCGACAAACTCCGCCATCGCGGCGCCGGGTGACGTCATGAAACATGTGCCGCTCGGAGCCACGGGCCTCGATATTCCGCAATTGGTCTTCGGCACGAGTTGCCTCGGAAATCTGTACGAGGCGATTTCGGATCAGACGAAGCGCGCGATCTGCCGCGAGTGGTTCGTCCAGATGCAGACGCCGATTGCGATCGACACGGCGGGGAAGTACGGCGCCGGACTCGCGCTGGAGGTGATCGGCCGAAACTTGCGCGAGTTGGGCGTTCCCGCGGACGATGTCGTCGTCAGCAACAAGCTCGGTTGGCTGCGCACGCCGTTGCGAGCAGCGGAACCGACGTTCGAACCGGGCGTCTGGGACAATTTGCAGTACGACGCCGAGCAACGGATTAGCTATCGCGGCATCCTCGATTGTTGGGAACAAGGGTGCGAATTGCTCGGAGCACAGTACCGCCCGCAATTGGTTTCCGTTCATGATCCCGACGAATTCTTGGCGGCGGCGAGTTCGCCCGACGATCGCCGCCAGCGACTCGATCAGGTGCTCGACGCCTATCGGGCGCTGGCCGAATTGAAGCAGCGCGGCGAGGCGGCCGCCATTGGCGTCGGCGCCAAAGATTGGCGCGTGATTCAAGAAATCGAACAAGCCGTCGACCTTGATTGGGTGATGCTGGCCAACAGCCTCACGATCTACCGCCATCCGCCCGAACTCTTGGCGTGGACGGCCGCGATCGCAGCCAAGGGCGTCGTCGTCATCAATTCCGCCGTGTTCAACGCCGGCTTTCTCGTTGGCGGCAAGTACCTCGATTACCGCATCCCGTCGCGCGACGACGATCAGGATCGATTGGCATTCGAATGGCGCGATCGCTTCATGGCCCTCTGCGACGCTTGGGAAATCTCGCCGGCGACGGCGTGCGTGCAGTTCGCCCTCTCCCGCCGCGGCGTCGCCGCGGTGGCGCTCAATACCAGCTCCCCGCGAAAGATCGCCGAGAACGTCGCCGCAGTCGAAGCCTGGCTCCCTGAAAACTTCTGGCAAGCAGCGCGAGAGGAAGGTCTCATCAAGTAGCTGCGGCGAGTCGGGCGATCAGCCCCCTGCCTCATAACTCTGACCTCCGACCTCTCACCTCCAACCTCTTCCCATGAAAGCCGTCGAAATCACCACGCCCGGCGTCGTCAACATCGTCGAGCGTCCCGAACCGACCCTTGCCGGCGGCGAAGCGCTCCTCCGCGTCCGCCGCGTCGGCTTCTGCGGGACCGACCTAAGCAGTTATCGCGGCGTCAATCCGTTGGTCGCCTACCCGCGCGTCCCAGGGCACGAGATTGGCGCCACCATCGAACAACTCGCCCCGGACGTGGCGGGGGCGTGGCAAGTTGGTCAACAAGTCTTGGTAATTCCCTACAGCAACTGCGGCGAATGCTCTGCTTGCCGCAGTGGTCGAACCAACTGCTGCGCCCGCAATCAAACGCTCGGCGTCCAGCGCGAAGGGGCGATGACGGAATTGATCGCCGTCCCGGTCGCGAAGCTGATCACTTCGGAGCGACTTTCCTTGCCTGAGCTAGCCCTCGTCGAGCCGCTGACGATCGGCTTCCACGCCGCCGCTCGCGGCCGCGTCACGTCAGCAGATACCGTGGCCGTGATCGGCTGCGGCGCCATCGGCCTCGGCGTGATCGC
>JBGSMO010000251.1:0-2196 GCA_041740115.1 Pirellulales bacterium | reverse complement strand
AGCGGGTTTCTGCGAACTCTAGGACTTCCTGATACTTTTCCGTAGTTTGGGTAAGCACGGCTGACGTCTCCTTCCGAACAGCTTTAGGGATGGGCGAATCGAAGGCCCCGGGGTGACCTTCGCGTGCCCTCATCTTCACCCTTGGTCAAGCAGTCCACAGAGGTCCTTGCACTGCTTGCACTTACGTCGATTCTGCTAGCGTGCCTATTCCACGGCAGGCGATGCTGAAGATCGACGCATGGCCCCACTGCCTAGTTTTCAGGCAGAGCGACATTTCCCATTGGGCGAAATGTCCGTTGGCGTGCCATCGCAAGATAGAGTGCTAGCACTCGACGCAACTCCTTTGCTATCAACGAAAAAGAGGCGGCCCGAGGGCCGCCTCCGAAGAATTTTTCAGTTTTTCTCAAGTGCTGGACACCTGGGTCCACCAGAAGAGTCGCGATCGCTCTCAGATGGACCATCGCCAACTACCAACTGCCGATTTGGCAGCTAGCATTGCTAGCGACTAGGCTTCGGCCGCGAACTTGTCGCGGACCTTCACCAGCAAATTCTTGGTGAGCATGATTCCTTCGCGCTCGTCTTCAGGCTCAGAACCTTCCCACTCGATTCCGACGTAACCGTGATAGCCGGCGTCGAGGACGATCTTCATCATCTTGAAGTAGTCGGTCCGGACTTCGTCGCCGTCGCCATTGAATTCATGACTCTTGGCGCTCACCCCCTTGGCGTAGGGCATCAGTTCCGCGCACCCCTTATAGCGGTCGTACTCGTGGAAGTTGCCGAAGTCGGGCAGCGTCCCGCAGTTCGGCAAGTCGACTGTCTTCATCACCCCGGCGAGCCATTCGCCGTTGGACGATAAACCGCCATGGTTTTCGACGATGACGTTGATATCGTGCGGGGCGGCGTACTCCGAAAGCTGGCGCAATCCGTCGGCTGCTAGCTTGGCCTGCTCCTCGGCCGTTCCCTCGGAATGTGCATTCACTCTGATCGAATGGCACCCCAGAAATTTGGCCGCCTCGACCCACTGGTGGTGGTTTTCCACCGCCTGCTTCCGCTTCGCGTCGTCGGGGTCGCCGAGGTTCCCCTCGCCGTCGCACATGATCAGGACGCTGGTGACCCCCTCGTCCGAGCAGCGCTTCTTCAGCTCGGTCAGGTACTTCTCGTCGCGGGCTTTGTCCTTGAAGAACTGGTTGACGTATTCCACCGCGTCGATGCCGCACCCTTTGGCGAACGCCGGGAACTCCAGATTATCCATCTTGCCAGCTCCAATCGCCTTGTGGAGCGACCATTCAGCTAGCGAAATCTCGAAGAGCGGGGCCTTGGCGTCGGCTGCCAGCACGCCGCTCATGCCGCGGCCCAGGGCCAAACCAGCCCCGGCTGCCGCCGCTCCGGTGCGAAGAAACCAACGACGATCGACGGTGCGCAATGATTCGGTCATGGGTGAAAACTAGCTCCGTACAGAAAGGTAGGCGCCTGGGTCAGAGGGCCGCCGGAATTGGCTCGGCCACTAACGCGAGTATAGAGGGGGGATGCGGGCGGGACAATTCGCGCCCGCGACCGCAAACCAGTCGAAACGCGTTTATCTTCCAGCTTTTTGGTTGAAAATGGCCACTTGCCTTGATAGTGTACATTTATTCACAGAGACGATTTTTGGCAATTTGCACGTTTCTACTTCGCGGGTCGTAAGTCACCGTGGCGCTCGCGGTGCGCGTGGAGGGCGAGTTCTGTCGTGATTTTGTCCCATGTCTGCCAAAAAGTAGTTGGCAGACACGGCACACTCGGCAGACATGGCGCCCTAGCCGAATTTTGGGCAAAGGATTGAGGATGGCTCCAGCCCCCTGCCCCATTGACCCTACCCGCCAATCGGTTGAGAATCGCGAGTTTCCTGAACTTCGACCTTTTTCACATAGCGACTGAACGTCCGCCAGGAGCCGCCCGATGACCGCCCAACAGATCACGATGCACAACGGCCGTCTGCAAGTCCCCGACGCGCCGATCATCCCCTTCATCGAAGGGGACGGCACTGGCCCGGACATTTGGCGGGCTAGCCAGGTCGTGTTCGACGCCGCGGTCGAGAAGGCCTACGGCGGTAAGAAGAAGATCGCCTGGAAGGAGGTCCTCGCCGGCCAGAAGTCGTTCGACAAGACCGGCTCGTGGCTGCCGGACGAGACCCTCGACGCCTTCCGCACCTACCTCGTC
>JBGSMO010000217.1:0-3903 GCA_041740115.1 Pirellulales bacterium | reverse complement strand
GCGGCGATGGCCGACATGCTGCTCAGCGGCCGGCGGGCGTTCGACCCGTCGCTCGCGCCGCGCATTCGGCGCACCGAGCGCGGGTTCCATCTGGATGACGCCGCGGAGCAACATTCGATATCGATCCTCTCACAGCGCGAGCAGCAAGTGATGCGGGTGTTGGCCGAGGGGCGCACGGTGAAGCAGTGCGCCGAGATGCTGGGGCTGTCGGAGAGCACGATCGACAATCACAAGTCGCGGCTGATGAAGAAGCTGGGGATTCATAAGAGCTCGGAACTGGCCGTGCGGGCGATTTGGGATGGGCTGTTAATTATGTAGCGCTGGTGGGCGGGTTGGCCCCCGGTTTGAAGAACCGTTGCCCCGAGTGCCCCTTGTTTGAAGAACCGGGGGCTAAATGGGGCGTGTGGGGGCGGTCTCTGGGCGCGAGGCGTCGCGGGATAGGCTACAATAGGCAGGAACGAACCTGTCGCGACCCAATTGGGTCGTTGTTGCGTCTTAGACGTAGCCAATCGAATGGGCGTCACTGCCATCTTGCCAGTGCTGAAACGGGTACTCGCTCGGCACTTCATACTGGCAGGATGCCAGTGGCGCCCTCACTCACTCACGCCAGCTCCGAGATTCTGCACCTATGAGTCGCTTCCTGTCGTCTCTTGCGTTTGTTGTGGCGCTCTTCGCCTCGGTTGAACCCGTCCTTGCCAACGAACATCAGGCCCATTGCCGGTACTGCAACGCGCTAAGCGCCTGGGCCGATCCGCCGCAGGCGAGCAACGGACGTAACTACGCTCCTGATCGGCAGGTCGACGTGAAGCATATCAAGCTCGACGTGACGCCCGACTTCGAGCACCGCACGGTCTCCGGCACGGCGACGATTCGCTTCGCGCCGATCTTGAAGCCGGCGAAGTCGCTGCGGCTCGACGGCGTGCGGCTCGACGTGAACGACGTCCGCTCGAAGCATGCGATCAGCGACTTCTCGATAGACGACGAGAGCGTGACGATTCTGTTTGACTCGGCGATTCCCGTGGGCGAAGAAGCCGAAGTTGAAATTGATTACTCGGCCGAACCGGTCGAGGGTCTCTACTTCCGCACCGCGGCCATGGGGCTGCCGGAGGGGGACGACCATTGTTGGACGCAAGGCGAGCCGCATGAGGCCCGGCACTGGTTCCCCTGCTTCGACTATCCGAACGAACGAGCCAGCAGCGAGATCATTTGCCATGTGCCGAAGGAGATGAAGGTCGTCTCCAACGGCAAGCTCGTCGGCGAGAGCGATGAAGAGGGGGGCATGAAGCAGGTCCACTGGCTGCAGGAGAAGCCGCACGTCAGCTATCTCATTTGCATGATCGCCGGAAACCTGGAGAAGCTGGAAGCGAAGCATCGCGACGTGCCGCTGGGGTTCTACACGCAGCCTTCGAAGGCGAAGCACGCCGAGTTCGCGTTCCGCGACACGCCGGCGATCATGGCCTTCTACGAGGAGGAGATCGGCGTTCCTTTCCCGTGGGACAAGTACGACCAATGCACCTGCGCCGACTACCACTGGGGCGGGATGGAGAACACGTCGCTGACGACGCTCACTCAGCGGACGATCTACAGCGACGCGACGGAAAACATTCGCAGCAGCCGGTCGCTCGACGCGCATGAGATGGCGCACCAGTGGTTTGGCGATTATGTGACTTGCAAAGACTGGAGCAACCTGTGGCTGAACGAAGGGTTCGCTACCTTTTATGCGCTGTTATACGAGGGGCATAAGGACGGCCGTGCTGCGATGCTGTATGGCCTTTATCTCGACGCCCGCGACGACATCGGTCCCTATGTAAAGGATCTGCGGCCGATCGTGTATCGCGATTACAAGGTTCCGCGCGAGCAGTTCGACTTCCGGGCGTATCCCAAGGGGAGTTGGGTGCTGCATATGCTCCGCAGTCAGTTGGGAGCGGACACATACCGCAAAGCGATCAAGACTTACTTGGAGCGTCATGCGCTCGGAGAAGTCGTCACTGATGACTTGCGGCAGGTGTTCGAAGAGCTCAGTGGCAAGCCGCTCGATCGGTTCTTTGATCAGTGGGTTTACCACGGCGGCATGCCGGCGCTGAAGGTGAGCTACAAGTGGCTGCCTGAGGAAAAGCTCGCGCACGTTACGGTCGAGCAGACGCAAGAAACGAGCGACAAGGTGCTGCTGTTCGAGTTCGACACGACGCTGCGGTTTATCGTTGACGGCAAGGAGTATGACGAGGCGATCACGGTCGACGGCAAGAAGCACGATTTTTACGTCGCGCTGCCGGGCGAGCCGGAGATCGTGCGATTTGATCCAGAGTACGCGCTGCTGGCGAAGATCGACTTCGATAAGTCGGACAAGCTGCTAGAAGCTCAGCTGGCCAACGCCGAAGACATGATCGGCCGCGTGCTGGCGTGCGACGAACTAGCCGAGGTGAAGACGCAAGCGGCGGTCGCGGCGCTGAAGAAGGCGCTCAATGAAGATGCGTTCTTCGGCGTGCGCTGCGCGGCGGCGCGGGCGCTGCGGAAGATTCGGACCGAGGAAGCGGTGGCCGCGCTGCTAGATTCAGTGAAGCAAGACGACGCGCGCGTGCGGAAGCATGTGATCGAGGAACTCGGTTACTGTTATCGCGAGGAGGCGGCCAAGCAACTGCTGGCGACGATTGAGTCGGAAAAGAACCCGGCGATCGTGGCGACGGCGCTCCGAGGCTTGGCGAGTTATCAAGGCGAGGAGGCTTCGGCCGCGGCGAAGAAGGCGTTGCGCGACGAATCGTGGGGGGGCGAGCCGGTGGGCGCTGCGTTTGGCGTGATTCGCGACCTCAACGATCCGGCGCTGGCGGAGGGGGTGATGGAGACGATCAAGGCCCGGGAGAAGACGCTCGATCCGCGCGATGTGAGCGAGGCGATGGTCACCGTGGCGAAGCTGTCGCAGCGCGGCAAGCGGAAGGAGACGGCGCTGAAGTTCTTCGTCGAGTATCTCAATCATCCGCGGCAGACGATGCAGGAAGCGGCGATCCGCGGACTGGGCGAGTTGCATCACCCCGCGGCTCGACCATTGCTGGAACCGATTGCGGCGAACCAAACCGACAGGACGCTGGCCGCGGTGGCGAAAGCGGCGCTTGGCGAACTCGATAAGGAGACGCCGCTGGTGCCGAAGGAGGTCGGCGATTTGCGGAAGGAAGTTCGCGAGTTGCAGGAATCGCAGGCGAAGCTGCAGAAGACGCTGGAGGAGTTGAAGGGGAAGAAGGAGGCTGATGAGAAGTCGGCGGAGAAGAAAGAGTGAACCATTCCATTTCAGCCCCCGGCTCCGCCGGGGGGTAGAAGCGTTGAAGACGCTGCCGACCGTTACGGCGTGGTGCGCGACCCCCCGGCGGAGCCGGGGGCTGAAGTGCGCAGCCAATCATCATCGATTGCGGTGAAAGTAATGGGCTGGCGGGTAAGTTTGGCGAGATCGAACGCGGCGAGGAATTCCGTGGCGGATTGTTCGCGGCGCGGGCCGAGGCCGCACCATTCGGCGAGCAGGCCGATGATTCGCTGCGGCGTGACGCGGAGCTCGCGATAGTGGCTGATGCGGCTGTCGCCGTGGCGTTTGGCGAGGCGGCGACCATCTTCGCCGATCACCAGCGGCAGGTGGTAATACTCCGGCGGCGGGGCGATGCCGAGTCGTTGTTGCAGCAGTAGCTGCCGGTGCGTGGAGCCGAGCAGGTCGTCGCCGCGGACGATGCGGTCGATTCCCTGGCGGGCGTCGTCGACGACGACAGCGAGCTGATAGCTTGGGAGGCCTTCTTTGGTGGCGACGAGGAAGTCGCCCGTCGTGGCGGCGACGTCGTGCGTATGCTCGCCGGCGACGTGGTCGACGAACGTCGTTGTGCCGTCGGGAACGCGGAGGCGCCAGGCGACGCCGGGTTGATCGAGCCG
>JBGSMO010000208.1:0-33796 GCA_041740115.1 Pirellulales bacterium | reverse complement strand
CTCGCCGGCGGCGATGAAGGGCGCCAAGAAGCAGCCAAAGAGCGGGACGACGCAGCGCATCGCGCAGCCGAGGCTCACCCCGGAGAACGGCGGGCCGTGGAGGTAGAGATTGCGAATGCGTCGCGGAATTTGCCAGAGGATGGCGGCGACGGCGAGGAGGATCGGCCAGTGCATCTTGGCGTCGACGACCCAGCGATAGGCCTCGACGAGGTAGTCGTTGAGCAGTGTCCGCCAAGGGATTTCGGTGCGGTAGCTTTGGACGCCGAGCGCTACGGCCGCGATCACGATTAATGCGATGACGAGTCGCAGGGATCCGATGGAATCTTTGCGTAGACCTGGGTGACGAATGAAGAGATAGATGACCGGCAGCACCAGGATGAGAGCGAAGTACTGTGCCAGCATCGGCAAGAAGAGATGCCACGAAGTGGCGTCGCCGACCCAGATGGCGCGGGCGAGCATGGCGGAGACGACGGCGGCGGCGGTGATCTCAATCGCAATTTCGCCGAGAGTCAGCTCGCCCCCTTCGCAGTTGACGATGTGGCGCGCGTCGGCGACGGTGAGGTTGTTCACCAGTTTCTGGGTGGGCGATATTTGCGACTTACGGGGGGGCACGCTGATCTTTCGACGCTAGCCGGGCCGCCACGCGGGCCGGGAGAGGGGCGAACTCGCTTGGCAGTTCATCCAGGACGGCGTGGCCGTCCGGCTACTTGGGTAGTCGATCGAGAGTGCGGAGTTACGGCATCGACCAGCGGAGGGCGCCGACGACGGGGGCTTCGTCGCCGCAAACGCTGAACTCGAACCGGTCGAGGTTGCGGAAGCCGTCGAGGGCGTGCTTGCGGTACTCCTCCTCGGCGAGTTGGCGGTAGCGATCGCGCACCGACGGGATTAGGTCGCAGACGCCGCCGCCGATCACCAGGCGATCGTAGTCGCCGAGATAGTTGACCGACAGCAGCGTGATGCCGAGGGCCTTCGCCTGGTCGTCGAACAGTTGCTGCGCGAGGGGATCGCCGGCGCCAACGAGTTCGCGTAGTCGCTTGGCTTTGTCGCGGACCGTCCCCTCAATTTGATGCAGCGAGTGGGAGGCCCATTCGGGGAGCTTCAGCCTGTATTCCAGTTGGTGCGCCAAGCCGCTGAGCGATACGGCCGACTCGCTGGTGGCGTAGGCGTTCCCCTTGAGGAGCTTCTGGTCGTGTTCATAGCGGAAGGCGTACGACGGCAGCAGAATGTGCCCGACGTGGCCGGCGCGGCCCTGACTGCCTTGAATCGCCTGGCCGCCGAGGACGGCGCCGCCGCCCAGCCAGGTGCCGACGATCACCATGAAGAGCGAGTCGAGCGTTTCGTTCGGCAGCGAATCGGTCGGGACACGGTTCCAGGTGAGTTGCCGGCTGCGGATCGCATATTCGCCGAGGGCGGCCGCCTGGCCGTCGCCGAGGTAGCGGACGCTGAGCGTGGGATGGTGTTGCCGCAGCCCCGCTTCGAGGCCGGCGCGGATATTAAAGTTGTTCCAGAGCTCGCGGTTGAGGTTCGGCGTGGCGAGGAGGACGCCGTCCATCGTCGCGGGGCCGGGAGTGGCGATCGCGGCGCCGGCGACTTCGGTGAGCGGAGCGCCGAGGTGGGCCATCGCTTCCTGGGCGGCGACGACGATCGCGGCGATCGAGCTCTGCGGGCCGAGATCGGGAGTGGTCGCGAATTGGGGGGAAACGTAAACGACTTCTCGCCGGTCGTTGCCGACCGCGAGGGTGCTGGTGGTGCCGCCGACGTCGACGCCGATGTAGTAAGGCAACGGAGGATCCTTGTCGTGAGGAGAGGACTGACCACGAGACCCCGGATTATCGGGTGGCGGGCGGCCCGTTGACAAGGCGTGGTTTTTCGCGTGGCGGGAAGCCAGGGGAATTTAACCACCAAGGCACGAAGGGCACTAAGGCGCACCAAGGGGGAGGAGGGAAGAAAGCGTGCTGCGCGTCATCCTGAGCGCAGCGAAGGATCTGGAACCTCACTCCCGCTGCCAGATTCTTCGCTTTGCTCAGAATGACGAGTGGGGGCACTGTGTTGGCATTTACTCTGCAAGAAGCTGGTCGATTTGCTGGCGGGCGACCTCTTGGTTGCCGGCGCCTTCCCAGTCGAGTTCGCCGTACCACCAGAAGCGCAAACGGCCTTGCTTGTCGATGATGTAGACGCTTGGCCACATGTTGTTGTACCAGGCCTTCCACATCGCCTTCTCTTTATCGACGGCCACGGGGAACTTGAGGCCATTCTTCTGCAGAGAGGCTTCCAACAGACTATTGTCTTCTTCGGTTGTCGTTTCTGGCGTATGGATGCCGATGAGGGCGACGTCCTTGCCTTGGTAGGCGTCGTGCCACTGCTTGTACCAGGGGTAATTGTGAATGCAGTTGATGCAGCCGAAGGCGAAGAAGTGGACGACCACCACCTTGCCGCGGAGCGACTCGATCGTGATCGGTTCGGAGTTGATCCAAACGTCGATCGACGCGAACTCGGGCGCCATGCCGGGGCTTGGTTTGACTTGAGAGAAGTCGAAGGCTTCGCCGAGGAGCTTGGAGTAAATCGATTCTTGCCGGTCGTCGAGTTCGGCAATGATCTTCTTCAAACGGTCGGCTTGGATGTCGGCGAGCCCTTGCTTCAATTCCTCCGGCGAGCGCGTCTCGCGGTCTTGATTGAGGGCTTGCACTCTGTCGCGCGTCTCCGCAGCGATGGCGGCGAGCGCGGTTTGTTGCTCGGGCGAAATCTTCAGCTTGGCGATGATGTCTTTGCGGAGGAGGGCGTCGTAGCCTTGAGCCTGCAAGATGAGCCCCTGCAGCCGGAACTTTTGCTCCGTGGTGAAGAGTTGCTTGAGAGCGGCCCGCAGTTCGGCGACGGCAGGTTGCGCGGTTTCGTCGGCGCCGTTGGGACCGACGTCGCGGATGGCGATCAGCAGTCGGTTGTGGGCCTTCAGGAGCGCATCGAGTTGCTCGCGCTGTTCGAGCGTGACCTTCAACTCCTGGCGGACGGCGTCGTCGCGAACCAACAGGAGCGAAGGGTCGGCCAGTGGCGGCGTCGCGTCCTGCGCGGGCTTCGCGTCGTCCGCGCGGGAGAGACTGGCCGCGGTTCCGACGGTTGCGACAAGCAGGATCGCGGCGAGAAGGTTGGGGACGAATGCTTGAAGGGTAGGGTGACTCATGGAAACGGGTCCTCACTGCGAGTCGACCGAGGTGTGCCGGAACCGCACGCTCCCGTCATCGTCGCTTTGCAGGCGGGTGGTTGTCAAATTGTTAAGGTTGGGCCTCGAGAGAACTGCCAAGTGGATTTAGTTGAACCGCCAAGGACGCCAAGGAATGCAGGAGAGAGATAACCGCGAATCCCACGAATCTGCGCGAATGAAGCCATCAACTGAATTTCATTCGCGTAGATTCGCGTGATTCGCTGTTAAATCCTTCTCTTCCCTTGGCGCTCTTGGCGTCCTTGGCGGTAAATTATTTGGTTCTTCCCAAAACAGCGGGTGCGCACAATCGCTCGCAAGCTTAGACGGCTGACAGGGCAAACGGTTACGGGGTCCCCCGCAAAGTAGTCGGTTGGTATCATAGGGCAGAACCGCCAGCGGCGATGCCGGCTATGCACCGACGAAACTTCTGAGTGACTGCGATGCCCGAAACGAGCCTGTTCAGCCCCCCCATCACCCGTCGCGAAGCGATTCGCCGCGCGGTCATCTTCAGCAGCGGAGCGTGGGCGGCGACGCGATTCGGGGCCCTGCAGGCCAAGGAAGCGGCCGCCTCGTTCGAAGGGGGCATGCACCTGCTCGCTCTGGGCGACTACGGCACCAAGGGGAACGACGCACAGACGTCGGTCGCCAAGCAGATGGCGACGTTTGCTGACGGTCTCGGCCAGCCGCTGGCAGCGGTCTTGGCGCTGGGCGATAACTTCTACAGCACGATCAAGCCGGGACGGATCGAGCGCGAGTTCGAAGAAATGTACTCGGCGAAGTCGCTGAACTGCCCTTTCTACGCCTGTGCCGGCAACCACGATTACGGCACCGCGAAGTACGACTTTCAAGAAGGGAAGCTGCAGTTGGAACTCGACTACGCGAAGTCGAACCCCAGCTCGCGTTGGAAGTTTCCCGACAAATGGTACACGGTCGAATTGCCGAACGCCGAGAACCCGTTGGTGAAGATTATCGTGCTCGACGGCAGCTACTGGGAAGGGGCGCTGACGCCGCAGGAAAAGATCGAGCAGCGGCGGTTCTTCAAGGCGGAGCTGGCGAAGGGGACGAAGGCGCCCTGGACATGGATGGTGAATCACTACCCGCTCTTCAGCGAGACGGTCGACCGCGGCGACAATAAGCGGCTGATCGAGGAGTGGGGTCCGCAGCTGCAGGAACATGATATCTCGCTCGCTTTCGCGGGGCATGACCACACGCTGCAGCATCTGCAGGTCGAAGGGTACAAGCCGAGCTTCATCGTCTCGGGCGCCGGCGGGGCGCGGTTGTACGATTGCCGCATTTCGGAACGCGGGTTCGTGAACAATCAGGTTTTTGGGTTCAACCACATTCACGTCACGCCTGAATTACTGACGGTGCAGTTCATCGACGCGAAGGGACGGCAGTTGCATGCGTTCACGCGCGATCGGGACGGCAAGGTGGAAGTGGTGACCAAGCAGGAGCCGGCGACGGCTGGGGCGGCTGGTTGATTTTTTTCAACACAGAGAACACAGAGGTCACAGAGAATCAAGCTGGATTCTCATTCAAATGAACTCAGAACTATCGCAATTAGAAACTCACTTCATTTGCCTTCCCTCTGTGTTCTCTGTGTTGATCGTTCTTGAGTTTCAAAACTGACGAGCAAGCAATATGGATGCTAAGCAAGCGATTGAAAGTGCGATGAATTCGGGACTGACGGTTCTCAACAAGTACGTCGGCGACCTCGACGACGCTGACTTGATGGAGCGTCCCGGGCCGGGTTGCAATCACATCGCGTGGCAGCTAGGTCATTTGATTGCTTCGGAATCGTTCTTGGTTAATCTCGTTTGCCCGGGACAAGGCGCGGCGTTGCCGGAGGGATTTGCCGAAAAGCATTCCAAGGAGAAGTGCGAAGTTGAGGATCGGTCGCAGTTTCTTTCGCGAGACGAGTATCTAAAACTGTACGACCAGGTGCGCGTGGCGAGCAAAAAGGCGCTGGCGGAACTGCCGCCCGAACGGCTCGACGAGCCGGCGCCGGAGCGGTTTCGTTCCGTCTTTCCGACGGTCGGGTCGGTCTTCTTGCTAATCGGCAGCCATCCGTTGATGCACGCGGGGCAGTTCGTGCCAGTGCGACGTCGTAAGGGCAAGCCGGTGGTGATTTAATTCTTCGCGTTGGGGCGTCGCTTTCAGTCCCTGGCTCCGAACCTTATTCAGCTGGCGTCACGAAACGCACTTACCACAGAGAACACGGAGGCCACGGAGAAAAAGTAAGGGCGACATTCTTCAATCTTCCTCTGTGTTCCTGTGTTCTCTGTGGTTAATCGGTATTCGCTAAGCATTTCAAGAATGATGGCAGTTGAAAAAGCTGCGCAACCACGCGCTGCCAGAGTCAGCGGCCGCCGGTGATTGAAAGGAAGCAAGGAATGCTCTTCGCTCAGCGCATCTTCCACATCGCGGGAATCTACGGGCTCGCGGTGCTGCTGCCGCAGTTTTTCATTGAGTTGCTGCCGACGGAGTTCGTGAAGCAGCGACTCGGCGAAGAGGTCGTGCCGGGCGCCGTCCATCCCGAGCATTTTTACGGGTTCATCGGCGTCGCCGCGGCGTGGCAGGTGGCGTTTTTGATTATCGCCCGCGATCCGGCTAGGTACCGGCTGATCATGATCCCGGGCATCTTGGAGAAGTTGAGCTTCGGCGTGGCGGTGCTCGCGCTCTTTGCCGCGGGGCGGCTGACGGCGACGACGATGGCGTTCGGCGTCGTCGACCTGATTTGGGCGGCGTTGTTCTTTGTCGCGTTCAAAAAAGTCGGCTCTGAAGCGACGGCGCGCTGAATGGATGCGTGAAGGCGTCGTGCAACGCCGCTCACTTTTGCCGCGGCGCCTCTTGATCGACGCCGTTCTGGTGGAGGATTAGCTTCGTCACGTCGCCTTCGTCATCGACGACGAAGGTGATCCGCGCGTCGACGATGCGGTAAAAGAATTCGGTCGGCGAGCTCGCATAGATCGGGTAGGCGTCCTGTCCCGTCAGCTTGACTTTCAAGTGATCGCCGTCGAGGGTGACGGTGAACTTCATGAAGAAGTTGAGCGAATAACTGCCGACGTATTTCTCCAGCGTTTCGACTGGCACGTCGACGACTTCGCGAACTTTCGGCGGATCGACCTTCATGCCGAGAGCGGTTTGAGCAACCTTCTCGCCGAGAATCGTCGTCAGGTCCGTTGCCGTGTTGCAGAGGACCGCGACGGCGACTTGTTGGCGCGGCCGGCAGGCGACATAAGAAGAGTAGCCGCCGGTTTGGCCGTTGTGCCAGCGAGTGGAACCATCTCCCGCAATATGCCATGCCAACCCGATGCCTTGGACGCCGTGAATCTTTTCGCGGGGTTCGCCGGCAAGCTGGAACGCCTTCGTCACTTCGCGGTCGTCATCGGCCAGCATCGCGGCGGCGAACTTGAGCATGTCGCGGGTATTGGAGCGGAGTCCGCCAGCGCCGACGAGGGCGTCGAAATCCCAGTTCTTACCGCGCTGCAGATCGCCGTTATGCGGCGGGGCGAGGCGGGCCTGCATTTCGGGCGTGAGGGTCTGCCGCGTCTCGGTCATGCCGAGCGGCTCGCAGATGCGCTCTTGAACGAGCTCGTCGTACGACTTGCCGGCGCGGTCAGCGAGGAGTTGTCCAAGCAGTCCCATCGCGTAGTTGGAGTACTCGTATTCGCCAGGCTCGCGTTTCGGTTCGTGGTTCACGAAAAAGGCGTAGGCGTCGTCAGAGGAGAAGTTGGCATAAGGATTCGTGACGTCCTTGGCCTTCAAGTCGTCGGGAAGTCGCGGCAGGCCCGAAATGTGCGTCGCGAGGTGGGCGAGCGTGATCGGCTTCTCTGCCGGCTTCGTTGGTTTTGGCGCCGCGGCGGGGAGCGTGTCGACGGCTGTCGTATCCAGGTCGAGGCCGTTGCGAAGCGATTCGTCAGCGAGCAGGACGCCGGTGAAGGCTTTGGTGATCGAGCCGATCTCGTAGATGGTCTCGGGCGTCGGCGCCGCGTCATTTCCGCGTTCGATCTTGCCGTAGGAGAGGAAGAGTTCTTCATCACCGCGGCGGATGCCGACGACGAGGCCGACGACGGCTTTGTTGTCGATGAGCGGGGCGACGAGCGCGTCGATCTTGGGCTTGATGTCTGCGAGCGGTTCCGCGGCGTGGAGTGCAGCGGCGTTAGCAGCGACCAGAAATCCGACCGCGAGAAGGCCGCAGGAGATAGGGCGTCGCATGGGTGATCCGTTCCTCGATGGAGTTACTTTAAGATCTCTTCGATCAGGGCAAGCTCATCTTGGCTGAAATCGCGTTTATCGAGGCAGCCGAGGTTTTGGTCGAGTTGCTCGACGCTGCTGGCGCCGATGAGGACGGTCGTGATCCGCGAATCACGCAGCACCCACGAGAGTGCGAACTGTGCGAGCGACTGGCCGCGCCGTTGGGCGATGGCGTTAAGTCGCTGCGACTGGGCAATCCGCTCAGGCGTGACTTGATTGCTCTGTAAGAACCCATGCGGCTTACTCGCGCGGCTCCCCTCAGGGATGCCGTGGAGGTAGCGGTCGGTCAGCAGACCCTGAGCGAGCGGCGAGAAGGGGATGCAGCCGACTCCTTCTTGCTCCAGCACGCCGAGCAGTTCCGCTTCGACCCAACGTTCGTACATCGAGTACTTCGGCTGATGAATGAGGCAGGGGCAGCCAAGGTCGCGGAGGATCCGGCAGGCTTCGCGCGTTTGGGCGGCGGTGTAGTTCGAAATGCCGGCGTAGATCGCTTTGCCTTGACGCACGGCGGAAGCGACGGCGCCGAGCGTTTCTTCGAGCGGCGTCTCGGGATCGGGGCGGTGCGAATAGAAGATGTCGACATAGGGAACCCCCATTCGTTGCAGGCTTTGGTCGAGGCTGCTGAGGAGATACTTGCGCGAACCCCATTCGCCGTACGGGCCGGGCCACATGCGGTAACCGGCCTTCGTCGAGATGACGATCTCGTCGCGGTATGGGCCGAGGTCCTCGCGGAGCATTTTGCCAAAACTCTCTTCGGCGGAGCCTGGCGGCGGGCCGTAGTTGTTCGCCAAATCGAAATGCGTGACGCCGCGGTCGAACGCGCGGCGGACGATCGCCCGGCCATTCTCGTAGGCGTCTACGCCGCCAAAGTTGTGCCACAGTCCGAGCGACACCGCCGGGAGGAGGAGTCCGCTGCGGCCGCAGCGGGCGTAGGTCATGGAGTCGTAGCGCGCGGGGGAGGGAAGGTACATCGAAGGGTTCAGGGTACAGGGTTCAGTGGGCAGTGGGCAGTGGGCACTTAGCCGCGACGCGCAGCGGAGCGCGAGCTTCATAATCAAGCCCGCCGATTATCACGCGCTCACGGCCCGTTGAACACCACCGGCGAAAGAATTGCCGCGACGGCGACGACGAGCAGCAGCCCGTACGAAAGACGGCGAAAGCGCTCCTTGTCGAGCCGTTGGCCGAGCGTCAGTCCCAGCCACAACCCCAGCAGGCACGGCGGCAGGATGATTGCCGCGAGGAACGCCGGCTTCAGCAGTTCGGCGCCGAACTGCCAAGTGAGAGCCAACGCCATCAGCGGCATAATCGCGGCGGAGCAGAAGAAGAGAAAGGCCCGGCTCTTGGCGGCCGACCAGGTGAGCGAGTTGACGTACATCACCATCGGCGCGCCGCCGATCGAGGCGAAGCCCATCAAGAAGCCGGAACTGATGAACGTCAATCCGACCCAACCGAAGCCGAGCCGCTCGCGCGGCGTGACGCGGAGCGAAACCAGGGCCAGTACCGAAACCAGCAACACGACGCCGATGATTTGCTTGACGAGGTTTTGATCGAGCCCCGGCGTCGTCGCGAGGGCCATCGTCCCCAGCGGCAGCCCGACGCAGCGGAGGATTGCCGGCCAGGTAACGTCTTCCGCCTCGATGTGCGCGCGAAGTTGAAAAGCGCCGGTGAAGTTCTGCACGGTGGTCGAGATGAAGTTGATCACCGTCGCTTCGATGAGCGAGAAGCCGCAGAGCACGAGCATCGGCACGCCCATCAGTCCCGACGCGAACCCGATGGCGCCTTGCAGGATACTGCCGAACGCCATCACCACGGCGACGAGGAGGATTTCCGGCGTGGTGTAGGGCATGGAGGGGAATGCTTGAATGACGAATGACGAATGGGGAATGATGCGGTTGGCGGTGTCCTTAACCGTGGCGGCCGGTTAGCCGCGACGCGGTAGCGGAGCGCGGCGGCGCTAGGGGGCGGGCTTCTTTTGTTCGGCGACGAGCTCCCGGACCTTTTTGTTCAGGTCGTCGCTGTTCCACCCCTCCTTCTCGGCGAGGGCGAGCAGGCGGCGTTGCTCGGGGTGGGCGAGTCGGGCCACGGCGGCGTGGGCCGACCAGGAGAGGGCAGGGCGGCGGTTCTGCGCGGGGACGCGGCGGGCGACCGAAGCGTAGCGGCTCACCATTTCGGTCGAGAGCGTTTCGCCCCAGACGGCGGCGAACTCTTCGCCGAATAGGTCCTCGCCCGAGTTGATCATGTCGCCGATCCACCAGGGGCTCGCCCGTTGGCACCAGATGGCGAACTGCAGCGGCCCCTTCCAATCGGCGAGCGCCGGCTTGCCCGACATGCGGATCGACGCCGGGCGAAACTCGAATGGGCCGAGATGGATGCGAGGTTCGTCGGACATGCGGCGTGGGGGGTGATTGGGGTGAGCGCAGGAGACCTGCAACGTGGTTCTATTTGAACCGCCAAGGACGCCAAGAGCGCCAAGGGAAGAGAAGGATTTAACCGCGAATCACGCGAATCTACGCGAATGAAATTCAGTTGATGGCTTCATTCGCGCAGATTCGTGCGATTCGCGGTTTTCTCTCTCCTGCATTCCTTGACGCTCTTGGCGTCCTTGGCGGTTAGTTCTTGGCTTTTCATTTTTCCGGCGGCCAATCGGCGAGGCATTTCGCGGAGTTGCCGCGTGACGTAGATTTTAGAGACGCCGCTTCGGATAATGGAAGGGCGGTTGATGCGGCTGTCAGCTATTGGTCGTCGCTGTCAGCCAGACTGAGGCATGATCGCAATCCCACGTAAGTTTTACTACCCACCTGCGGCACCCTGACCTTTCTGGCCGACGGCCGATAGCCGTTAGCCGACAGCCCTACCCGCTAGGATCTCTCATGTCCGACCGATCGCCCGAGAGTTTTCCCGCCGGCTTCCCGCAGACGCGGCTGCGTCGTGTGCGGCGGCACGATTGGTCGCGGCGGCTGGTGCGCGAAGAATCGCTCTCGGTGAACGACCTGATTTGGCCGTTGTTTATTCGTGAGGGCGACGGCCAGCGCGAAGCCATCAGCTCGATGCCTGGCGTCGAGCGGCTGTCGGTCGACCTGATTGTCGAAGCGGTCGGCGAGGCGGTGGCACTCGGCATTCCGGCGGTGGCGCTCTTTCCAGCGACCGAGGCGAAGCTCAAGACGACCGAGTGCGAAGAAGCGGTCAACGCGAACAATTTGGTTTGTCGCGCGGTGCGTGCGGTGAAGCAGGCGCATGGCGATAAGATTGGCGTGATCTGCGACGTGGCGCTTGATCCGTACTCCAGCCACGGACAGGACGGCCTCGTGCGCGACGGCTATGTGGTGAACGACGAAACGGTCGCGATGCTCTGCCGGCAGGCGATCGTGCAGGCGGAGGCGGGGTGCGACGTCATCGCGCCGAGCGACATGATGGACGGGCGCGTCGGCGCCGTGCGGCGAGCGCTCGACGAGGCTGGGTTCGTCGACGTGCAGATCATGGCGTACGCGGCCAAATATGCGTCAGCGTTCTATGGGCCATTCCGCGACGCGGTCGGCTCGGCGGCTAACCTCGGCGGCGGCGACAAGCGGACTTACCAAATGGACCCCGCTAATGGCGACGAGGCGCTGCGCGAGGTGGCGCTCGACTTGGCCGAGGGCGCCGACAGCGTCATGGTGAAGCCAGGGATGCCTTATCTCGACATCGTGCGGCGGGTGAAAGATGCTTTCGGGGCGCCGACGTTCGCGTACCAGGTGAGCGGCGAATACGCGATGCTCTCGGCCGCAGCGCAGAACGGATGGCTCGACCGTGAGCGGGTGATGCTGGAGAGCCTGATGGCGTTCAAGCGGGCCGGCGCCGATGGCGTGCTGACGTACTTTGCTCGCGACGCTGCCAAGCTGCTGCAGGGGCGGTGATGGCAATTGGAGCGACTTGGATCGCTCGGCCTTCGTCGGCGAATCTTCACGGCGTCAACATCCTGAACGCCGTCATCTTGCTGAGCGCCGTCATCCCGAGCGAAGCGAAGGATCTGGCGCCCGGTTAGAGCCTCCAGATTCTTCTCTTCACTCAGAATGACAATCCGGCAGGCGGGGGCAATGGACGCATTGGCACGGCGAATAGACATGGATCGACCAGATGCACAGGCATATGATGCTTAGCGTGAATGACGATTGCCTGACTTAACGGCAAGTTTTCGGCTGGAGAGGTTTCCCATGAGAAACGACGCCCCGTCAAGCGATTCGCCAGCTAACCCAGCCGCTTCGGAACCGCGAGCCTTGAAGCGACTGCGGCTTTGGCCCGCCGTATTGGTCATCGCCATCCCGTGGCTGGCTCTCAAAGTCGCCGAGCAAGTGGCGCCTGGCACGCCACTGTATATGCAGCTGTTCATGTGGCGGCCGCTAGTCACGACCGGCGGCATTTTGTTGTGGTGGATGTTTGCCAGTCGAATTTCTTGGCGCGATCGCCTCCGCGGGCTGGCGGTCTTTGCGGTCTTGGGGACCATTGCCTACTCGCTGATGGACCCGACGCTCGGCGGCATGATTTTCAGTTACATCGTACTGCCGACCGTGTCGATCGTGGCGGCCGTTGCGTTTCTCGTCACGCCGATTCTGTCGTGGGGCAGGCGACAAGTCGTCGCCCTAGGATTGGTAACGCTGGCGTGGGCCTATTACACGACCGTCCGGTTTGACGGCGTGACGGGCGAAATCGCGCCGACGTTGACGTTTCGTTGGGTGCCGACATCCGAAGAGAAATATCGAGAGGCAGGTGTTCTCGCCATCAACGAAATTCCGTCGTCGCAGGAAGACGTTGCAGGCGAACCCTTAACGCTGCAAACAGGCGACTGGCCTGGCTTTCGCGGACCTGATCGCGACGGCCGTTTGACGGAGGTCGCCATTGACGCCGATTGGGAGAAGCATCCGCCGAAGGAACTATGGCGGCATCGAGTCGGGCCCGGCTGGTCGTCGTTCGCCGTCGTGGGCGACCGTCTCTTCACGCAGGAGCAACTCGAAAAGGACGAATTGATCGTCTGCTACGACGCCAGCCGCGGGGCCCCGATTTGGGTTCACAAGGACGACGCGCGGTTCACCGAAAGCATCGCGGGGCCCGGTCCGCGAGCGACCCCCACGTTTCACAAGGGGAAGCTTTACGTGCTAGGGGCGACGGGCTTGCTCAATTGCCTTGACGCCGCGACAGGCCAACAGATTTGGACGCGCGATATCGTGAAAGACTCCGGAGCGACCGTGCCGACGTGGGGATTCTCATCGTCGCCCTTTGTGGTCGATGGCGTCGCGACGGTTTTTGCCGGCGGGCCCGACGGGAAGAGCGTGCTGGGGTACGATGTCGAGACGGGTGAGCCGGCGTGGCAAGGGGGCGAAGGGACGTCGAGTTACTGCTCGATGCAGCCCGCGCGGTTGGACGGGGTCGACCAACTCCTCATGGCCACCGAGCAGGGACTGGCCGCTTTTCAGCCACAGGGGGGCGAAGTCCTTTGGAATCATGCGTGGGACATAAACGGCATCCAGCGCGTCGTGCAGCCGGCCATTCTCAACGAGACCGACGTGCTGCTCGGTTCGCCGTTCGGCGAGGGGTTGCGCCGTATCCACGTGAGCCGGCAGGATGGCAAGTGGGACTCGCAAGAGGTGTGGACGACGAAAGACATCAGCCCCTACTACAACGATTTTGTGGTGCATGACGACCATTTGTACGGCTTCGACGGCGCCTTCCTAACCTGCGTAAGTCTTGAAGACGGCAAACGTCAGTGGAAGGCGCGGGGCTACGGCAACGGGCAGGTGCTGCTGCTGGCCGATCAAGAGTTGCTGCTGGTGCTCTCGGAGACGGGAACGGTCGCGCTGGTGGAAGCCAAGCCCGACAAGCGTCGCGAGGTCGCCAGCTTCCAGGCCATCGAAGGGAAGACGTGGAACCATCCGGTCGTCGCGCACGGCAAATTGTTCGTGCGTAACGGCGATGAAGCGGCCTGCTATCAACTCGCCCTGGTCGAACCCAAGGAGTGACGGGGCCGAAAGGAGTTCGTCGAATCGGTTACCACGAAAAGAGATCGGCCAGGCGGTTCCACAAGAGAATGTGAACCAGCGTTGCCGCCCAGAGTAGCAGGAGCGGACTGACGGAAACGCGCCATTTGGCGGCGATCAAACGCCTGCCAGCCAAGTTTAGTAGCCATATCACGAAAATGCGTACGATCGGCCGCAGGCCGAGGAAGCCGCCTGTGATGGCCGAGGCGATTGTCGCGTTGCGGAGAAATCGCTGCAGCGGTTCGGAACGGCGGCGTCGCAACGCGGCGAGGGGGACGAGCCAAGCGGCCGCGCCCCAGATGGCTCCGAACGTCGCGTCAAGCGGCGCCTTCCACTGGTTGATGAGGATGTTGCGCGTCCGCTCGGGATAGAGAAACCAGCACTGGTACGAGAGAAAACCGCAGACAACAGCGGCGGCGAAGAAGAGAAACCCGCGCGGGATGCGCTGGCGGTCTTGGTCGATCAGCCCCATCGCCATCAGCAGGCTGAGCAGCGTCGCGTGGTAGCCGTAGAGGATGATCAACTCCCAGTTGGGGAAGACGACGCTGTGAAGCGCTCCCGCCGGGTCGGCGAGCGCCGCCGGCAGATTCGCGGCGCCACTGAAGAGCTCCGCATAGGCCAACACGAAGAACGCGGCCCCCATCGCCGCTTCGACGATGGCGTAGCGCGGCGAGATCGGCTCCCCGCAGTCGCGGCAACGGCCGCGCAGGATCAGCCAGCCGAGGACCGGCAGGTTGTCGCGCGGGCGGATGTCGTGACCGCACTTGGGGCAGTGCGACGGTTTCCAGATCACCGACAGGCCGAGCGGCATGCGGTAGGCGACGACGTTGAGAAAACTGCCGATGCACGCGCCGATGAATCCCAGCCAGAGAGCGGTGACGAGGTCGAGCACGCGGGGCGGATCCTGGAGAAAAGGGCGTCTATGCGAAGTGAAGTCAGTGAGAGGCGACGATCCTGAGGCGATTCGGCCGGAGCCTCGCCCTCCCATTTTGGCGGGCTGGTTGTTGGCGGACCCCGCTTGGCCTTAAAATTGCAATCTCGTCCGTGGCGGGCGGCCCGATGGCGGCGTCTTGCCAGCATACTCATTCCCAGGGAGTTATCGACCATGAGTTTTCATTTCCCCAATTGGCGGCGGCAAACCGTTTGTTTGTCGCTGTTGGCGGCGCTGGCCGTCGCGGCGAGCTGCGAGCGCCTAGCCGTTGCCCAAGAGACCAAGGCCGAGCGTCCGGGGCGTGCGCGGCGCGGCGACCGAGAAGCCGGCTTCACGCCCCTCTTCAAGGGCGATGGCGCTGAAAACTGGAAGGCTTACGGCAAGGAAGGTTGGCCCGAAGGGTGGAAGCTCGAGGATGGCGTTCTCCACCGCCATGCCGGCGGCGGCGACCTGATGAGCAAGCAGGAGTACGGCGATTTCGACCTGCGATTCGGTTGGAAGGTGTCGCCCGGCGGGAACAGCGGCGTGATGTATCGCGCCAGCGAATCTTCGTCGGAACCGGCTTATGTGACCGGTCCGGAGTACCAGGTGCTGGATGACGCCAAGCATAAGGATGGTCAGAACAAAGTCACCTCATCGGGTTCGCTGTACGCCCTCTATCCGCCGACCGAGGATGTCCTCAAGCCAGCCGGCGAGTGGAATCGCTCGCGGATCGTCGTCGAGGGAAACCATGTTCGCCACTTCCTCAACGGCAAGAAGGTCGTCGACGTCGAGATCGGCAGCGACGACTGGAACGAGAAGCTAGCGGCCAGCAAGTTCGCCACGTGGGCGAAGTTCGGCAAGAACGCCAAGGGGCACATCGTGGTGCAGGATCATGGCGACGAAGTTTGGTATCGCAACATGCGGATCAAGGATCTCACCGGCAAGCCAGCCGGGGAATGAGGTTGGTCGGACTTTAGTTGATTGCGAACCTTTTTAGCCCCCGGCTTGAAGAGCCGGGGGCTAATTTTTTTGACTGACGCATCCCCCCTTCGCGAGCCGAAATATTCCACTGATCCGCACAGCTTCTCACTGCGGCGGCATCACAGGGGAAGGGGGGACGCATGGTGGGGGGAATACGCTCAGCGTACGAATCGGCGCGTGCGCGCCGACGGGGGGGCGGTCTAGCATTGCTGGCACTGCTGCTTCTGGCGACGTCGGCGCGAGCCGCCGAATCGTCCGAGGCGTCGACGAGCGAGGCGACGCAGGCCGAGTCGCGCCGCAGCATACCGCTAGCGAAGATCGATCCGCAGTTTCGGCCGGCCGTGGCGGCTGTCATCGCCGACCCGACGATCTTCCGGCGGATGCCGACGAGCGTCGTTGACTGCCGCCCGGAACTCTTCACGTTCCTGGCGCAAAATCCGGAGGTGATGGTCGAAATCTGGCGTCATCTCGGGGTGAGCCAGGTGACGCTCACCCGCATCGACGAGCGAACTTGCAAGATCAGCGACGGGGCGGGGACGACTGGCACGATCATCGTCGTCGAACAGACGTGCGAAGAAGGCGCCCAGAACCGGATCGTGATGCTGGCGAGCGGCAGCTTTGAAGGAAAGCCGTTCCAGCAGCCGATCTCTGCGCAATGCGTGCTGGTGCTGACGAGCGGCTCGAAGGAAGAGACGAACGGCCGTCGTTACGTCGCCGCGCGGATGGATGCGTTTATCAAACTCGATCGGATGAGCCTCGCTCTTGTGGCGAAAGCGGTTCATCCCTTCGTCGGACAAACCGCGGATCGAAACTTCACCGACACGATGTTGTTCGTCTCGAACCTGTCGTACACGGCCGAGAAGCGGCCCGAGGCGATCGAGCAGGTGGCGATCGACATGAAGAATCTTGACCAGCCGCGGCGGCAAGGGCTGATCAAGGCGGCGTACCAGTGTGCGGAGGCTGGCCGGCAGTGGGAACTCACCCGGACTCGTCAGGCGTCCCTGCAGACGAATAACCAGTAAGCACTTCAGCCCCTGGCTCCGCCAGGGAGTCGGTTTCCACACCGGTTGGCGTCGTCCCGCGGAGCGCTACCCCCTGGCAGAGCCAGGGGCTGCAGATATAGCTTGACCCAACAAATTGGCCGTTTCGTCGCATTTGGATGACGAAACGGCTAATTTCTTTTCCCACGCGATTTCGCCGCGTGACGACCCCCGCGGCGTCCGGCCAGCATTAGTTGCGGCATCAGACGCCATGGAATTGACGACTTCGACGCGACGCCGGCGAAGTTCTCTAGCGGCAGACACCCTCTGAGAAAATCAGCGGCTGGCCCGGCACGGCTTCCGTCCATAGGCCGCCGCTTGCACCGATGTCGTCGCTCTCCTTTGAATGACTCCACGAGGTTCTCGCCGTGACGCTAGTCTCTTGCTCTGATTTTATCTCTTACTGCCGTTGTCGAAGCTTGGGGCGAGCTATTGTAGCGCTCGTTGCCGTAGGTGCGTTCACCGGCGACCCGGCGCCATTGGCGCTTGCCGCGCTGACGACGGTCGGCAACGTGACCCCGGCGCCGCCGACTGCCGGCGGCAACGTGGCCGCCCCCTTCCTCGTGGGCGACAGTAGTTTTGGGAGCATGACGCTCACCGCCGCGACGGCCGTCAACGTCACCGGCGGCAGCGCCACCCTCGGCGACGACGCCGGCGCCTCGGGATTGATCTCGACGAATGGCTTCGGTTCGAATTTCACCACGGCGGCCGACATCATCATCGGCAATCGCGGAACGGGAAGCTTTTCGGCCGTGGCGCAATCGCGCATCACGCTGACCGACGATGTGCTGCTGGGCGTTGAAGACGGCGGAAAGGGCGATCTGTTCGTCGATGGCTTCGGCACGATCGTTAACGCCGGAGACGATTTCGTCGTCGGTCAGAGCGGCGTGGGAATTGCGCAAATTTCCGGCGGCGCCACTGTGTTGGCCGACGCCACGGCGATTGGCAGCGCGGTTGGAGGCGAGGGAACGCTTACCGTCACCGGCAACAGCACGTTGTGGCGTCAGGACAACATCATGACCGTCGGCGACGCCGGACAAGGGAACTTGCAAATCCTCACGCAGGGGCGGTTGGAGTCGACGAACGGAACTTTGGGAAATGGGGCCAGCGGCGTCGGGACGGCCACGGTCAGCGGCGTCGGTTCAGTGTGGGAAGTTAACGGCACGCTCACGGTGGCGCTCAGCGGGCAGGGAACGCTGAGCATCATCGATGGCGGCAAGGTCACCAACAGCGGCGTGGCCAAGATCGCCAGTTTGGCGGGCAGCGAGGCGACGGCGCTCGTCTCCGGCTCCAGTTCGCGTTGGAACGTCGGCACGACGCTGACCGTCGGCGAATTCGGCCGCGGCGTGCTGCGAATTCTGAACGGCGGCCGCGTCAACTCGACCAATGCGATCATCAGCGATAACGCGACGGCACGTGGCGAGGCGTTTGTCGACGGTTCGAATTCAGTTTGGGAGATCTCCGGCACGCTCGATGTTTCCGAGCCGGGTGAAGGATCGCTAACGATCACCAATGGAGCGCTCGTCACCACGACCGGCGTGACGCGCGTCGGCGCGAAGGGCGAGTTGGCGCTTGGCGGCGGACGGCTCGACGTTGGCGCGGCCGGCGGGTTGAACAATCAAGGGCTCGTCCGCGGCGGCGGACGTATCGGGGCAGCCGTCACCAACGCCGCCGCGGGCGAGATTCGCGTGCAGGGGGGAAATGTCCTCGTCATCGGCGGGACGCTCACCAACAGCGGCGTCGTCAACGTCGACGTCGGGGAACTCGAAGCCCTCACGTCGGTCGTCAATAACGGCGATATTGCCGTCAGCACCGGCGCATTACGGTTTCAAGGAACCGGGTTGGACAACAACACGGGCGCCCAACTGGCCATCACCGGCGGCGAGGTGGACGTGGTAGGCCTCATCGACAACAACGCTGGGGCCCAGATCGTCGTCGGCGGCAAGGCGACGGCCGTGTTTCACGACGTGGTGACGAACAACGGGCAGCTTCACGTGTTGCCAGGATCTGATGCGCTGATGCTTGAGAACCTGAGCTTCACAGCGACGTCGCTCTTGGGACTGCAACTCGGCGCCAGCGATGAGACGGATGAGTTCGGGCAGGTCGAAGTCGGCGGCTCCGCGACGCTCGCCGGGACGCTCGACGTGAAGCTTGCCAGCGGATTCGCGCCCACAGTCGGCGATTCGTTCCGTTTGCTGACGGCGACGGCTGGGATCACTGGGACGTTTGCCACAACGACGCTGCCAACGCTTGGGGGCGGCCTAGCGTGGGATGTCGATTACACGACGACGGCGCTGACGCTGTCGGTGGTGACCGACGGACCGTCGGCTGACTTTGACGGCGATGGCGATGTCGACGCCAATGATCTGGCCAAGTGGAAGGTCGGCTTTGGCAAGACCCAGGGAGCGGAGCCAATTGACGGCGACGCCGACGGTGACTTCGACGTCGACGGTAACGACTATCTCGTATGGCAACGGCAATTCGGCAGTAGCAGCGCGTCGCCCGCGGTTGGCGCGGTGCCGGAGCCGGCGAAGGGGGTGATGGCGCTTGCCGTCGCCTCGGCACTAACAGGATTGATACGCCGTCGCCGTCGTGAGAACTGAGAATGTGCCCATCCGGTTCCCTCCCCTTGAAGGGGATGGGAGCAACCGAGCACGGGCGACCCGAAGTCGCCCGTGCGCAGGGCGGTAGTCCGTCGCGTTAGCGATTAGGGAGGGGGAATTGGAAGCATGTCCCCGCGATCTTCCCCCTTCCCAGCCCTCCCCTCAAGTGGGAGGGAGCCAGAGGATTGATCGAATTAACGGTAGGGTATTTAGGAGCAGAAGCGGCTCTTGGCCAAGTCGCTCATTCCCTTGAGATCAAGCTTGCCCGTGCCGAGCACGGGAATCTCTTCAACTTCCAGGAAACTGTCGGTCCCGGGGATCCACAAATTCGGCAAGCCAAGTTGTTTGAGGTGATCGCAGATCTCGTTTGGCGTCTTGTCGATCTTCGTGTGCAGAACGACGAGCCGCTCTCCCTTCTTTTCGTCGGGGACCGAGGCGACCACGGCGACCAGTTCTTCCGCGTTGGCGCCTTGGATGAACTGTTGTATCGCGTCCTCGATGTTCTGATGGGGAACCATCTCGCCGCCGATTTTGGAGAAGCGGCTCAACCGGCCGGTGATCTCAATAAACCCGTGGCGATCGATCCGGGCGATGTCGCCGGTGACGTACCAGCCGTCGCGGATCACAGCGGCCGTCTTCTCGGGTTCGTGGAGATACCCCTTCATCACGTTGGGGCCCTTCACGAGCAACATGCCGGGCGTTTCGATCGGCAGATCCTCGAACGTTTCGGGATCGACGATCTTCGCCGCGACGCCGGCGACCGGTCGGCCGACGGTTCCCTCCTTGGCGTCGACTTCGTTCGATTGCGACCGGCTGGGGGGGATGTTGACGCTCACCAGCGGCGAGAGTTCGGTCGTGCCGTACCCTTCGACGGGACGAATCCCGAAGCGCTCTTCAAAGGCTTCGAACAAGCCAAGCGGCATCTTCTCGGCGCCGGCGACGGCGACTTCGAGATGAGTGAAGTCTTCGGGGTCGCAGCGGCGGATGTAGTTTCGTAGGAACGTCGGCGTCGCGAGCAGGATCGTCGCATCCCATTTTTTGGCGAGCTTGCCGATCTGCTGCGCCTCGAGCGGCGAGAAGTGGTAGACGCAGCGGACGTCGAGCCCCAGAATCGTCCACAAGGTGACGGTGAAGCCAAGCGAGTGGAAGAGCGGCACGATCCCCAGCACCGTGTCGTCGCGACGGAGATGAACGGCCTGGAGAATCGCTTCGACGTTCGAGCCGACGTTGTGGTGGGTGAGGACGACCCCCTTCGGTTCGCCCGTGGAACCGGAGGTAAAGATGACGGTCAGTTCGTCGTCGCCGCTCATCCGGTGGAGGCCGAGCGCGCGATCGAGCAGCGCCGCCGGCATCGCATAGGCCATGGCGGCGCTGATGGCTTTATCGGCCGTGGTGACTCGCTCTCTTAGTTCATCGAGCAGGATCACCTTCGCGTCGAGTTTCATCCCCAGCTTGTCGAGCACCTTCTGGGTGGTCAGGACATGCTTGATTCCCGCCTTGGCGATGCACTTGTTCATGATCTCGGCCGAGACCGTGTAGTTCAGGTTGCACGCAACGCGACCGCACAGGGTGACGGCGGCGTTGACAATCACGCCGCCGTTGGAGGGGGGCAGCAAGATGCCGATATACTTCTCATCGTCGACTTTCGGCGCGAAGACCTCGCGCAATAGCAATCGCCTGACGATCAGGGCCCGCATCAGGATTTGGGCGCCGGTGACCGATTGGCCGGTCGAGTCGGCGATCTTCCAGCGGAACATCGCTTTGCGGCACTTGCGAATCATCAGGCGGGGGAGAACCATGGCGCGCTGTTTCCTGCGGGTGACTGCTAAAGCGCCGAGCGCCTGGACGGCGTTACGAATTTCGTATGCACTGCCGGGCTCGTGAAGCGGTTCGCCGAACCAAATCGAAACGCGGCGCGGGCTCAGTTCGGGCGATTTTTCGAAAAGTTTGCCGCCGCGGAAACTGAAGATACTCCCCCAAAGTTCGTCGAGATAGACCGGAATCACCTCGGCGGTCGAGCCTTTGAGGATCTCCAGCACGCCTGGCTTGAAGGTTTGCAACTGGCCGCTGGGGCTGATGCGGCCTTCGGGGAAGATGCAGACGATCTCGCCATTGTTGAGGGCGTCACGGGCGGTGTCGATCGCGGAACGGAGAGCTTTGGGCGATTCGAGGATCGGAATCACTCCCATCAGCCGCGCGAGGCCGCGGAGCCACCAGCTTTCGATGTAGCTGCGGCTGACGATTAACCGTACCGGCCGCGGCGAGACCGCGACCAGCAGCAAGCCGTCGAGCCATGAGACGTGATTCGGCGCGAGTAGGGCCGGGCCTTCTTCGGGCAGGTTTTCGCGGCCGAAGACGCGGACCTTGTAGAAGGTGTGCGTCAGCAGCCAGGCCATGAAACGGATCGTCGCCTGTGGGATCAGCACGATGATGTAAATGAAGACCGGAATCGTCAGCATGCCGCAGAGGAGAAAAATCTGCCGGGCCGAGAACAATGGATGGCCGACGAGTTCCTGATAAACCTCGCGAATGACAACGGCTTGTTCGGGATTCTCCTCGGTGAGCCGATGGACGTCGATCGACTCGCCGGCCGTCTGCTGGGCTTGAAAGTCGCTCCACAGCGTCTCGGCCTGGGCGAGCGTTTGCGGATCGTCCGCGAACTGCTTGCGGAGATGTTCCAGCGACCCTTCGTGAACCGGCATCCGCATGGCGCCGAAGGCGAGGGCGGCGATCAGCATGCCGCCGAAAGTGAGCAGGTTGCTCGCTGCCAGAACCGAGCCGCGGCGGTCCTTCGGGCTGTAGTGCTGCATGTAGGAGGCGAGCGGCACGTCGAACAGCCCTGCGGAGCAACCTAGCAACAGCAGCAGCAGGCACGCGACGACATAGCTGAGCGTCCAGTCGCCGCTCGGTTCGAAGAATTCGCCTTGGACGGTGAACAGCAAACTTGGCGCAATAACCAAGCCGAGGGCTCCGAGCGGCAGGATGCCGAGTTCTACTCGCCCCGCCGACCAAATGCCGGCCAGCACGCTGCCGACGCCGATGCCGATCACGAGCGCGGCGAGCAGCGGCGCGACTTGCGTCTGTTTACCGCCGCCGGCTTCGAAGACGAACTGGTCGATGTTGAGATGTGCGAGCGCTCCGAGGGTCCAGAAGAACATGATCCCCATCGCGACGCGCAACATCGCCGGGGTGTAGGCGAGGGTCTTCAGGTCGCGCCAGCTCTGCTGGGCCATGTCCCAAGGGAAGCGGCGCGTCGTATCGGCGGCGGGGAGTTTGGCGATCAGCAAACTTGTCGCCCAGCCCGCGACGGCGACGCCGAGCAACACGACGGCCGACCATTGCCAATGAGCTTGGCCTTTGTCGCCGGTGAAGTCGGCGAGCCAGCTGCCGGCGTAGGTGCCGACCATCGTTGAGAAGACGGTGGTGAGCCCGATGAGGCCGTTCGCCGCGGAGATGCGGCTGTCGTCGACCATTTCGGGAATGCTGCCGAGCTTGGCTGGCCCGAAGAGCGCCGCTTGTGCTCCTGCCAGTCCCAGCACCAGGAGCATCAACCAGATATGCCCCACCAGGATCGCCACAATGGCGAGCGCCATGATGAGCCCTTCGCCCACCTTGCAGAGGACGATGACCCGCCGCTTGCTATAGCGGTCGGCAAGATAGCCGGCTGGCGCTGCGAGCAGAATGTACGGCAGCACAAAGACCGCGGTGCCGAGCGCCAGCAGATTGCTGACGTTGACGCCGGGATAATCTTTGCCGATGCCGATCACCAGCCAGCGCAGGATGTTATCGTTCGTCGCGCCGAGAAACTGGGTGAACAAGAGTCCCAAAAAACTCTTCGAGACGAGCGAGCGTTCGCGCGGGACGGCGGCAAGGTGCTTGCTGCCGCTGGCAATCGGGCCGGAGTGCATGTCGAGTCAAAGCTGTCAAAGATTGCTGGGAGGGTCCGCCTGGTAGGAACTACTTTAGCTGAAAAGGGTTCCGGCGGCAGAGGGTAGTTGCTGGCAGGGGGCGAACGGTGTCGATAGCGGTCATTCCGAGCGGAGCGAGGAATCTGGAAGTGCCTGGGAGCGTCGCCTCTTTGAGGGCTCCTTCCTGTACCCTGTGCGGACCCCTCAGAGTACCTCGGGGTGACAGGCTGCGGGCCTCGGGGTGACTGCTGCAAGCGAGTTCTCAACTCGCCTTGACGCTCCCCAGTCGATCGGGTCAACTCCTCACGCTCTCGCCGCTAACCCTGCCCAGGGGGCTGCAGCGGCGGCCACGAACGGTCCCGTGCGAGAGTGCCAGTGCCGCGAGAATGGATTCTCGCGCTGCGACTAGATCACGACGCTGCCGCGGTTGTCTCGATGAGGCCGCCGAAACCGGCACGCAGGCAAGGAGGCCTGTCCCGATGTCGCGCGATCAAGCTATCGGCGTTGCTCTCGATCGACTGTTTTCCGGCGCCTGCCGCACCGGCGCCCTTGGAGCGACGGTCACCAGTTGCACCAGCGATTGGCGCCGCGTTCAACCAGGCGACGCGTTCGTCGCCGTGCTGACTGCCGACAACGACGGCCATGACTTCGCCGATCGCGCCATCCAGCGCGGGGCGGTCGCGGTGATTGTCGAGCGGCCGATTCCGGTCTTCTCGGTTCCCGTCTATCACGTCGACGATACCCGCGTCGCTCTCGGTGAATTGTGCCACGCGCTGGTTGATCATCCCTCTCAACAGATGCGCGTCATCGGGGTCGTCGGCGATCAAGGGAAAGCCGCCACGGTCGCCCTGCTCGAATCAATTTACGTCGCCGCCGGTTACGATGTCGGCGTGCTTAGTTCGCTCAAGTCGTTCGACGGCATGACTTGCAGCGAGGGGATCGACGACGAAGTCACCCCCTCGGTGCTCGCCGCTCGGCTCGCTCGGATGGAAGCCGCCGGTTGCAGCCATGTGCTCCTCGAGATCACCAGCCAATCGCTCGCCCAGTTGAAGCTTGCCGGCATGGAACTCGACACCGTCGTCGCGACGACGATCGACTCCGCACGGCTCGATTTGCATCAGACCGTCAAGAACTATCGCGACGTCCAGCGCCGCGTCCTCGACTATCTCTCGCCGACCGGCATTGCCATCGTCAACGCCGATGATGCAGTGAGCTGCCGCTGGCTGAGCGAGATCGCCGGCCCTGCCATCACTTACGGTCTTGGCGACGAAGCGCAAATCAACGGTATCGTGGTGGAAGAGAACGCCTGCGAAACGGTGTTCATCCTCGGCGCCGGGACCGATTCGGCCGCTGTGCGGACGTCCATCGTCGGCCGGCAACATGTGACCAACTGCCTTGCCGCTGCGGCGGTGGCTCTCGCCCACGGCGTCGAATTTCAAACGATCGCTCAAGGCATTGAGAGCGTAAAGAAGCTGCCGGCCCGCATGGAGCGCGTCGACTGCGGCCAGGACTTCCCGGTGTTCGTCGACGCCGCTCGCACCGCGAGCAGTCTGCGTTCCACCTTGCGAACCGCTCGCGCACTGTCGCGTCGCCGCGTCATTTGCGTCATGGGCGAAACCATGTCGGCCACCGCCGGCGAGTCGGAAGCGATTCGCAGCGTCCTACGGAAGATGGCCGACGTGACGATCGTGACCGACGCCGTCACGGCCATCGACGAAGCCTGGCTCGCCGAACACTCGGCCGAGAGCAAGAACGACAAACTACAAATCGCCGCCGACCGCGCCGAGGCGATCGCTTGGGCGGTCGCCATGGCGGGGCAGGGGGACGTCGTCGTCATTGCGGGGAGCCGCACGCCGGCGGAGTTCACCTTCGGCGCCGTGGAGACCAGCGACGCCAATATTGCCCGCGAATTGCTGTACGCCGCGGCTCGGCCGATGTTGCGGCTCGTCGGCTGACGTCAAATCATCGTTTCTAACCTTCCCACCGTACCGAGGGCGAATCAGAAGCTACGCTTTCACGCCGCAGATTTTTCTCGCGACCTGAAATCGAGCGAGTTCGCCAACATGAAAACCATGGATCTCTCTCATTCGTTTACTGGCATCGTCAATCCAGCGACCTTCACCGTCGGCCTCGCGCCGGCGGCCGAACCGGTTTCGCTGATCAACGTCTCGGGCGCCACGTTGATGCACGCACCCAACTGCACGCCCGCCACGGCTGAATCCGCGCTGAAGACGCTGCGTGACTTCCGCGCGGTGCGCCGTCGCGTCGTGTGGTGCAATCCGACTGAACTAACTCGCACCCCGAACGCCGACTTACGGACGTGGGGACGGAAGCTGGTCGATCTCGGCCACGCCGACATGGTGATCGCCTGCGGAGTCGGTGCACGCGAGCTAGCGATTGCGGCTCGCGACGCCGGGCTTTCGATCGGCCGCGTCGTGGTCTGCACCGACGATGCTACCGCTCGCAATGTGCTGACCGACTCAATTGTCGCCGGAGACACGATACTTGCTCTTGGCACGACTTCGGAAAGCTGTTACAAGCTCGCCGAACGAATGGAAACGCGGTTCGAACGCGAACTGCTTGTCGCTGGTTGAACCACGAACGATTCAAAGGAACCATTTCAGGCTTCATCGTTGATCGGCGTCGATTGCGGGGTCGTATGCCGATCGCCCTCCCTGGGGTAGGAGCATAACAGCTCGCTGCGGGCGGCTTCTGGGTCAGTCGCCCGTGCGGGTGCTTCACGATGAAGTCTACGACTGAGCGCCGGGGCGGCGTGAAAACGCCGCCCCGGTTGCTCAGCGGAAACACGAGGAAGGACGAAGGGGGAGGGTGGAAGGCGGAAGGTTGGCTGCGAGCTCCTTCTTCCTTCCATCCTCCCCCTTCTGATTTCCCCCCTGCTAGGAGCTCTTCATGGCCGCGACCCCTCACGTTTTGTTTGCTGGCGGCGGATCGGCTAGCCATCTTTATCCCGGCATGGCCGTCGCCGAACATCTGCGGCGCATGATGCCAAACGCCCTGGTGACGTTTGCCGGCACCGGCGCCGCGCGCGAGCGGCACACAGTGCGAATCGCCGGGCACCACTACTCGACCATTCCGACCCACCCGATGCCGCGTAATCCGCTGCAAGCGGTGCGGTTCGTCACCGACAACGTCGCCGGCTACTGCGCGGCTCGCTGGATGTTGCGCGAGCAGCGCGTCTCGCTGGTCGTGGGACTTGGCGGTTCAACGAGCGTCGCGGTCGTTCGCGCCGCCGTCGCCCGCGGCATCCCGGTGGTGCTGCTGGAACAGAACGCCGTGCCGGGACGCACGACACGGTGGCTTTCCCGCGCGGCGGCGATGGTCTGTGCGGCGTTTGAAGAGGTGCGCCCCCATCTGCATGTGCAAGCGCCGGTGACGGTGACTGGCAACCCTTGCCGGACCGTGTTCGAAGATCTCTACAAGCGTACGGCCGGCCAAGCGGCGTCGGTGCGTGCCGGACTTGCCGCCACGGCTGGCTCGATTGGCGGCGCTTCCACGGGACCAAAACGCCAACATCGGTTGGTGATTCTCGGCGGCTCAGGCGGCGCCCGGTCGCTCAACGAATCCATTCCGGCTGCACTGAAGCGGCTCGGCGATAGGTTGCACGATTGGCAGATCGTCCACCAAACGGGCGACGGCCAATTGCAAGAGACCGAGGGCCGCTACGCAAAACTTGGCATGAAGGCCCTGGCGGTGACGCACATCGACGAGATCGCCTCGGTGCTGTTCGCGAGCGACGTCGTCGTCTCGCGCGCCAGCGGCACGACGCTTGCCGAATTGGCGCTGGCCGGAGTGCCGGCGCTGCTCGTGCCGTTTCCGCTGGCGGCCGACAATCATCAAACGGCCAATGCCAAGGTCTATACCGCAGCTTCGGCCTGTCGCATGGTCGACGAGACGCAGCAGACCGGGGCGCTCGACGCCGCCTTGGCGCGCGAACTCGAATCGCTGATTACCGACCACCATCTCCGCACGGAGATGGGGCGTAACATGCAAAAGCTCGCTCGGCCGCAAGCGGCGGCGCAAATCGCCGGCGCTATCGCCGACCAACTCTGCGGCGGCAGCGTCTCCGGTCTCATGGCCGCGTAACGGTAGCCGCGGGGCAACGACCCGCCGGAGCGGAGTGAGACTCAGGCCTCCATCGCACCTGCCACCCCGCCAGTAAACTTCTCATCGTCAGCCGAGTGCCCGGCAAGGACCTGGGCCTTGTACCCGCCGCGCGACTTGAAGTACATGATCAACCCGAGATAGCAGACAAACATGATGGCCGGCAGCACGGCGATGTCGGCCAGGGCCAATTGCTTCGTTTCGCGCTGGATGCCTTCGACTTGCGTGCGAGTCGCCTCGGGAAGCGCGGCGATCTTGGCCTTGTCGATGGTCTGGAAATCGAAGAATTGTCCTTTGGTGGTGCTCGCCAATTCCGAGTACGCCTCAGGCATGTCCTGTTGGACGGCGGCGGCAAGATTGCGGTCTTGCACCGTGCCGATCGCCGGCGAGCCAATCGTGCCGGCGAAAATCATGCCGACGCCGGAAATGGCGTTAAGCAGCAAGGCGCCTCCCTTGGGGTATTGCTCCGAAACGACTCCCAAGGTGGTCGGCCAGAAGAAGGTCTTGCCGAAGGCGTAGACCGTGGCGGCGAGGATCAGCATGAAGACTGCTTCGCCAGCGTGTCCCAACCAGTAAAGCCCCGCAGTCGCCAGCGCGGCGCACACGGCAAGCAGCCCGAGCGGCGAAATGCGATGGACAATCGGGCCCGCGAAGAACCGCAGCACAAACATGATGGCGGACGTGTAGACCAAGAACATCGTTCCCTTGACGGGGTCTCGAAGCGTCGAGCCCATGATGTCCTGAATCCAGCCGTCAGTCCCCAATTCGGTGGTCGCCAACAACATCATGATCATCAGGAGAAACACGAACATCGGGCGGCCGAACGAGTGGATGAAAAAGCCAAACAGAGCTGCAGGCGCGATCGCCCAGACGAGGCCCGCTTTCGGAGTCAGCAGCGGCGCGCTGCCTGGTTCGGCAAAGATGGAGACGAACTGGCTGACTCCCATGAGGATCAAAAAGGAGACGATGTATGCGCTGGCCCAGCCAAACTCTTCGAGCATCGAACGATAGCTAACTCCCGCTTCGACTCGTTCCTGTTGCGGGAAGTTTTGCCCGATCAACAAAAGTCCGTAGGCAATGATCGGCGGCAGCAGCAATCCCATCTGCCATTGCCAGAGGTGCCCGGGCAACTTGTCGCCCAGTTGAGTGCCGCCGAAGAAGACGGCGATCGACAACAGACCGCCAAGAACCAGGCCGCCTGGCCAACCCGCATGCAAGACGTTGAGCCAGTGAGTCTTGTTGTTCCGATAAATGGTCGCCACCACCGGGTTGATCACTGCTTCGACGGCGCCGTTAGCCAGTCCGAAGATGAACGTGGCGATATACAACGTCTGGTAATTTGGCGCGAAAATGGTCAATAGCGAGGACGCTAAGTGCCCCGTGAACGCCAGCGCCATGATCCAGCCGTAGCCGATACGGTCGATCACCAAACTGAGCAGGATGATCGAGATCGCGAACGGCGCCAGGCCGACGCCGTTGAGAATCCCTTTCTGCTCTTCGGACAGCCCAAATTGCAGAGCCCAGTCGCTCAGCACGGCTCCGCGGACCGCGAAGCCAAACGCAGTGGCCACCAGAGCGATGAAGCACCCCAGAAACAGCCGCCGCTCCGAGTGATTGTTCTCCGCCATCTATGCCTCGCAGAAAAGGACGCCGGGGCGCCGGAAAAGTGAGAAGAGTTTGAGATAGCGACGCAGTATAGCCCGCTAGCGTGGCGTCTCCAAGCTATAGAACGCGCGTGGAAACATGAGAATTTTCACGCTGGGGAGTAGTTGTGATGCGCCGCAGCTTGCCAACGCGGCGGCAAAGAATCTCATGGCGGTCGAACATCGCCGGCATCTATCGTGAACAAGTGGCTCCCGCATCTGCCGCTGGGCGAGGCGGTAGGCGGACGCGAGCGTCGTTGAAAAGTTGCACGCCGGCGCCCAAAATGCCATGTTAGTGGAACGCCGGCGCTGTTCGGCGTCGCTCGTCACGGAATCGTTAGCTGCTTTTTTCGCTTTATTCTCAAGCCCTCGGCGGAGTTTTTATCATGCGTCGTTTCGCGCTGCAGAGTCTGTTATTGGCGTTGTCGCTTGGAGTTCTCGCCCCAGCGGCGCTCGCCAAGGTCACTGAATCTGACTTCGGCAAGACCAAAGACGGGGTCGAAGTGAAGGTGTTTGAAGTCACCAACAAGAACGGCATGAAAGTCCGCCTGCTCAGCCGCGGGGCGACGCTCATCGGCGTCGACGTGCCCGATCGCGACGGCAAAATGGCCGACGTCGTCTTCGGCTTCGACGACGTCGCCGGCTATGAATCGAAGGACAACGGCTACTTCGGCTGCACCACTGGCCGCTACGCGAACCGGATTGCCAAAGGGAAGTTCACTCTAGACGGCAAGGAATACAAGCTCTTTACGAACGACGGCCCCAACCACCTCCACGGCGGCAACGGCGAAAGCCTCGACAAGGTCGTCTGGGACGGCACGCCGTTCGAAAAGGATGGGGCGTCGGGCGTCGAGTTCACTTACACGAGCCCCGACGGTCAAGAGGGTTATCCCGGGAAGCAGGAAATGAAGGTCACGTTCACGCTCAACGACAAGAATGAGCTGAAGATCGACTACTCGGCCAAGAGCGACAAGCCGACGGTGATCAACCTCACCAATCACGCCTACTTCAACCTCGGCGGCGCCGGCTCGCCGACGATCAACGACCATGTGCTGAAGCTGAACGCTGACAAATACACCCCGGTCGACGAAACGCTGATCACCACCGGCGAGTTGGCGCAGGTCGAAGGAACGCCGCTCGACTTCCGCACGCCGACCGCCATCGGCAAGCGAGTTGATCAACTCACCAAGACTTCGGCGCTCGGCTACGACCACAACTTCGTGCTAAATCGCGACGGCGCCGCTGAAGGGGAACTCGTCGAGGCCGCGAAGATGGTCGACCCGCAGTCAGGCCGCACGCTGACGGTGATCACCGACCAGCCCGGCATCCAGTTCTATGGCGGCAACTTTCTGACGGGCCAGAAGGGCAAGGGGGGCAAGCCGTACGCCTACCGCAGCGCTTGCGCCCTGGAGACGCAGGTCTTCCCTGACTCGCCGAACAAGCAAGGCGTCGAGGGCTGGACCGACTGCGTGCTGCGGCCTGGGGACGAGTATACGCACACTTGTATCTACGCTTTTGGCGTGGAGAAGTAGCAACCTTGTGCCGTCGAGGCTCCAACGGTTCCTGCGAAAGCGTCGTCAATTGCCTCGGCAAAGTGGCGCGCCTCGTGTGAGCTACGAGTGCCATACTACCGCGGCCTTCGATTCTTGAAGAGCCGCGGGTAGGACTCGTAGCTCATGTATATCGACTCAGTTGCTCGCGTAACTGTTTCTGAGCACCTTCACGCGAGATCGACTGAACTGCTCCCGAGTCTAACTCAGCGAAGCGAGCGTCGAGGAGCGCTACTTCCGCGCCGCTGGGAAGCGGCAAGTCTTCTGGAGGAATAACTTCCCAAAAGCTTCCGAGCAGGCCCACTTTTCATTCGGCGAGAGAGCTTTAAACGCAGCGAGAATCTCGTCTGTCGTCGACATACGATACCTTTGTTGCACGATGGTTCAACATGTAGTTTTCAAAACGCTCTAAGTGGGAAGCATTCCATCCTTGTCGCAGGGTATGACGCTGAGAACTTCGATGCTATTGCACTGGAAGGATGCGGCTACGCCCCACGCCGGGTCGAATGTCACTTCCCACCATATGCGCTCCATTTGCCGCTGACGAATATCTTTTATGCCAAGGCCCATGAGAGCGTTTTGATCATTGAATCCTTCAAGTAGAAGGTTGACCACATTCTCGAAACGCAGATGCACCAGGGTGTGGTGGCGAAGGACAAAGTAACCGGCTGGATCAATTTCACTGGTGATTTCAAAAGCGTGGACCAAGGCTTCGAAGGTCGGCCCATAGTTCTCAGCATGAGTTGACCGTTCCAGTCTTATCCAAAGCACTTCGGCGTCATGAAATGATGGCCAGTATCCAAATACTGCGATTAGTTGGTCGGCGCCTACAATTTCTTCCATATGTCACGCTGCTTGTTTGAACGGGCAGAGGTAGAGATTTATGAGCGATTCAATTGGCGCTGCTACCCAAGATCTCCGAACAACTGCCGCAGCGTCTGCTCCGGCCGATTCAGAAACGCATGCGTCACGCGGAAATGTTCGGTCTCTTTGTACTCGATGCGCTGAATGCCGCTGGGCCCAAACTCGTAAATCCAGGCGTTGGGATAGGCCATGATGATTGGCGAGTGAGTCGCAATCACGAATTGCGATTCCCGCTCAACCAACTCGTGCATCGCGACCAGAAACGCCAGTTGCCGCTGCGGCGAAAGGGCCGCTTCCGGTTCGTCGAAGAGGTAGAGGCCGTCGCCGCGGAGGCGGTTCGTCATCAGGTCGATGAACGATTCGCCGTGCGATTGTTCGTGGTACGACCGGTCGCTGTAGAGGCCGACGAGCCCCAGCTTCTCGATCTCGCTGGCGACGTTGTAGAAGCTCTCTGCCCGCAGAAAGAAACCGTCGCTCCGTCGGCGGCCACGGGGACTGCGACCTACTCGCACCCACTTGGAGAGGTCGGCGTGCGACGCCCGCGAGTCGAAATTAAAATTCCGAGTCCCTCCTTCGGCGTTGAAACCGTCGGCCACGGCGATCGCTTCCAGCAGCGTGCTTTTGCCGCTGCCGTTCTCGCCGATGAAAAACGTCACGTGGGGATGGAGGTCGAGCCGGTCCAGCGTTTTGATCGCCGGCAACTGGGCCGCGTATTCGGCCTCCAGCGACCCGCGCGAGCGGTCAAGCGTGACGCAAACGACGTGCGGCTGATACGGATGCTTCAATCGTCACCCTGTCGGCGGATCGGGCAGCTTGCGAATCGTTCCCGGCACGATCGGCTCGTGCCGCATTGCACTGGCGACGGCGGCGAACGCTAACTCGAGGCTTTGCAGATTGCTGCGGGCGTCGTTCGAGGGCTGCCGCTTTTCCTCAACCGCGCAGAGCAACTCCCCCATAGCCCCGTGGAACCCGTCGGGGAACCACGACCCGGTCAGTTTCGGACGATAGTCGCCGCCGTCGCGCGATAGCTCGACCGTTTGTTGATTCACGTTCGGGCCAAAGCTCCGCAGCGTGCCGTGGCTGCCGGCCAGATAAGCTTCGTCCCACGGGTTGTGAGCGGCGTGCCCGTCGAACACCAGCGTCGCTTGTGCGCGCGGATACTCAATCGATGCCTGCCCGAGCAGCGCCGGCATGATGTCTTGCGTCGGCGAGACGGCCGTCGAGGCGTAAACCCGCAGCGGCCGCTGCTTGCCCATCACGGTCGACAGGAAATCAAACCAGTGAATGCCGAAGTCGTACAGAATGAGGTGGTAGACCTTCTCGAACACAGTACCGCGGACCCAACTATGGTCCCAGTGGACGCCGCAGTGAACCGACGCGACTTGGCCAATGAGATCTGCGTCGACTGCTTCGCGCATATAGCTGAAGTGAGGCGCCCAGCGGGCGTTCTGATTAACCGCGAGCAGCACCCCGCGCTGATCGGCGAGGTCCGCCAGCCGCTTCCCTTCGTCGAGGTCGAGCACGAACGGCTTCTGACTCAGCACATGCCTCCCCGCTTCGAGGCATGCAGCGATGATCGGCCCGCGGATCTCGGGGTGAGTCGTCACGTCGACCACTTCGACGTCGGTCTGCTGGAGCATCTCCCGATAATCGGTAAACACCTGGGCGTCGGGATAGAACTCGTCCCGCCGCCGCTCGGCCGCCGCTTGGACGACGTCGCACAGCGCGGTGACGCGGTATCCCGCGGCGGTGTACGCCCGCAGGTGATGAGTGGTGATCCCCCCGCAACCAATGACGCCGATTGCCGGATGGTACGACTTCGGGTTCGTCGGCTGATACGGCAGCGCCGGTAAGCAGAAGCTCGGGACCGTTTGTTGGGCTGTATGGACCATCACGTCAGTTGGATCGGGCATGGCGGCTATCCGTTAAGGTTAGCAGGGGGCGGCGAGTTGGCGCCAGCGGCGAACTGGTCGGGAACTCCAGTCACCCCGAGGTACCACAAGGAGGCCGGCCAGATTCCTCGGAGTACCTCGGAATGACAACGCGGTGACCATCTTGTCGGTATGGCTACCCATCGTTCAGGCCGCTTGTAAATCGCCCTTACCTCGCTAAGTTAAAGGGTTTGCTAATCATCCCACCGTCTCGCGTTGCCGGCTTGCGTCCACAGCCAGCGACCGAGACGGAACCGTGACAACACGAGCAAGCCCCAAAAGGTTTGCAATTCGCATACCATTGAGCCGCCGCCTCGGCTGGTCGGCCCACCCCTGATTTTCCCGAAGATGGCCAAAAAAGCTTCCAACAGCGACAAACGAATCCTGCTAGTTGACGACGACGCCGAGATCATCGAATCGCTGCGGCTCGCCCTCGAAGCCCAAGATTACCAAGTCCTCGTCGCCCGCGACGGCAATCAGGGCCTCGCCCTGATCGAGCGCGAAACCCCCGATCTGATCATCCTCGACATGATGATGCCCAAACGGAGCGGATTCCTCGTGCTGGAGCGGCTCAAGCGGCTCGGCGAAAAGAAGCACCGGATCATCATGATCACGGCCAACGAAGGCAACCGCCACAAGGCCTACGCCGAAATGCTCGGCGTCGACGATTACGTCCGCAAGCCGTTCCCGATGGATCGGCTGATTCAGAGCGTTGACCGGTTGCTGAGCGAGTAGCGAAATGTTAGCCGCGACGCGCCAGCGGAGCGCTCCGCTGGCGCG
>JBGSMO010000200.1:0-1871 GCA_041740115.1 Pirellulales bacterium | reverse complement strand
GCCGGGGCCTGGTTCGAGCAGCCGCTGGGCAGGCGGCAAGTTGTAGGCGGCTTTGCCGCCCACGCACCCGATCGACGCGACGCAGGCGATCGCTGCGAAGGTCAATAAGAACCTCTGAACTCTCATGGTTTTCCCCCTCTTAACTGGCGCTCAGGCCAACTGACTGTGTACCGCGACGCGAGCCGGACGGACCGACGGAGCGGGAGCGCCATGACGGCGGCTTCCTTGCCGGCGATACGTCGAATTCGAAAAGTGCGTGAGTTGATGGCGCGACCAGGCGCGGATTGGGCGGGTTGAGTTGCGGTGGACGGTTGAAGCCGCCCGCCACTACAATTCCGCCCGCACAGCGAGCCTGAGAGCATCCGCAGCCAACGATGGCGCGAGACGCTTCCGGGTAAAAAGTCGACAGACCCGTGCCGGAATCTTTGGCAAATCCGCTAAAACCGGCAGAGGAAGAACATTTTGCGCCGCTTCACATCCAAAGCGATCATCGCCTTGCTGGCGATTGGAGGCGGTTATTGGGCTGCGCAGACGCTGGCGCCGCTGGCAATGACGCCGCTGAACGTCGACCAACCAGGCGCCGTCATGCAGGCACCGACGGTGATGCCGGCAAGCGTAGCGGCTGGCGGCCCCTCGGGCGACCAACTCGTGCAGGAAGTGATCAATCGCTCGCTGGAGCGTCGGCCGAACATCGCGGCCAAGGTCCGCCAATTGGTGCGGGTGGGCGACGAGCGACTAAAAGGCAAGGGGAGCTACTGGCAGCAGGGAGTCGGCAATCTGCGGCGGACTCGCTGGGAATTGGAAACGCTCGTCGGCGCCGATCCGGCGTTTGTCACGCAGGTTTACGACGGCGAATACGTTTGGACCGATCGCCGACTGCCAGGCACGCGGAAGGTAACGCGGGTCGGGATGGAAGCGATCCGGCGGGAACTGAATTCGCAGAACGGGGCAGGGAAGGGGGGCGGGATCGCCGGCTTCAGCGATGCGGCGGCTCGCGGGGGGCTGTCACAATTAATGGCCAGTTTGGCCCGTTGCTTCACCTTCTCATCGCCGCAGCCAATGCAGTTGGGCGAGCGGACAATGTTGGCCGTGATCGGCACCTGGAGGCCGGAGCAACTGGAGAAAGAATGGGCGGGCCTCTCGACGAAGCCGCCGGAAGAGTGGCCGAGCCACCTGCCGCATCATGTGCTGCTTTACATCGACAGCAGCGAGTTGTTTCCCTACCTGATCGAGTATCGCGGCGGCGGTGATGCCGTGCTGGTGACCGATCCGCACGGCGTCTTTGCGACGCGCAATCCGCTGGCGCTGTTTGAGTTTCTCGACATCGAGTATTTCGGCTCGACGATGCCGGCGACTCTGTTTCAATACACGCCGCCTGATCCGTCGTGGCATGACGTGACGAGCAAGGTGATTGAGGAGTTGCGCGCCGCGGAGGCGAAGGGGCCGGCGGAGATGACGCAGCGCGAAGGGACCTGGCGGGAATAGCGAAAAATCCCCCTCCCTCGAAGGGAGGGGCAAGGGGAGGGATTCCCGACGTTCGTTCTGCGGGCGAGCATTTAGGCGACGGGCGAACCCCTCACCCAACCTCTCCCCCGGGAGAGGAGCCAGAGTTACGACACAAACCGAAATTCTCGGCGCGCGAGTTCGGCGGCGGCGAGAATCGCGGCGATCATGCCGCTGCCTTCAGCGGTTCCTTGCCAGGCGCGATCGAACGCCGTGCCATGGGCGGCGCTGGTGCGGACGATGGGGAGGCCCAACGTGATGTTCACGGCACGGTGCATCGCCAGGAGCTTCAGCGCGATGTGCCCCTGGTCGTGATACATCGCCACCACGGCGTCGAATTCGCCGTCGCGGGCGCGGACCATCAGCGT
>JBGSMO010000173.1:0-4104 GCA_041740115.1 Pirellulales bacterium | reverse complement strand
GCCGGGGCGGGGGCGTCGACGAGCGGGTCGATCCGCACGGCGCCGGTAAACCAATCAGCGGGGCCTGTGGCGGATGGGCGCGAGCCGGCGCGTTTGATTTCCATAGGGTGGTCCCGTCGGGCGGCTGCGCGAGTTCGCGGACGTGAATTCAAGCGTGTAGCACGCTGTTTCACTTTTACTTTACTTCGCTTCGCCGCGCGGCAGCAGTTTGTCGAGGAGGCCATTGATGAACTGCGGCGAGTTGGCGGTGCCGTAGCGCTTGGCGAGCTCGACCGCTTCGTTGATCGCGACGCGGTCGGGGGTGTCGGAGTAGCGGATTTCGTAGGCGCCGAGGCGGAGCAGGTTGCGGTCGGTCGCCGGCATGCGGGGAACCGACCAGTGCTCGGCCTTTTCGGCGAGGAGGGCGTCGAGCTCGTCTTGGTTGCGTTTCACGCCGAGAACGAGTTGCTTGGCGAACTCGCGCATCTCTTCTTCTTGCAGGCGCGCGGCTAGGAAGGCGCCGAGATTGCCCAGGGCGTTTTCAGGGTTGAGATCTTCTTGGAACAACGCCTGCAAGGCGATCTCGCGGGCGCGACTACGACGGGACATGGTTGCTTGTCTGGTTGGTGGTTTAATTGGTTTTCGCCGTTCCATTCTAGGCGCCGGGTAAGTTCTTGAGCAATCCGACCATGTGGAGGGCGGCTTCGGCGCACTCGCTTCCTTTGTTGCCGTGGGCGCCGCCGGCGCGGTCGACGGCTTGTTCCATCGACTCGCAGGTGAGGATGCCGAACAGCACCGGCACGTCGAAGTGCAGGGAGATTTGGCTAATCGCGAGGCTCACGCCGCGATTGATGTGCTGGTCATGGGACGTTTCGCCCCGGACGACGACGCCGAGGCAGATCACGGCCGCATGCTCGCCCCCTTCGGCAAACCGCTGAGCAACCAGCGGGATTTCCCAAGAGCCGGGAACCCAGGCGACGTCGATTTGATCGTCCGGGACGCCGGCGGCGCGGAGCGTTTCGATCGCCCCCTCGCAAAGGACGCCGGTGACCGACTGGTTCCACTGAGCGACGACGATCGCGTAGCGGTCGTCGGGTTCGGGAGGAGCGGATTGGATTTCGTTAGGCATAGTAGCCGCGGCTCAACGAGCCGCCGGAGCGGTGACAAAAGGATGAATGGGGAATGCGGAGTGCTGTATGGGGGGAAATCTTCAGTCCGCAGCAGCCGAATTAACGTTTGACGGGGCATAATGAAACTCTCCCACAATCTGCCCGCCGATGAGGTGCTCTTGGATAATCCGCTCCAGCACCGCGGGCGTGCAGGAGTGATACCAGACACCTTCAGGGTAGACGACCGCGATCGGCCCGCGGGCGCAGACTTGGAGACAATTGGCTTTAGTGCGGAAGACGCCGCCGTCGCCGGTGAGCTTCAGTTCCTTTAAGCGGCGCTTGAGGTAGTCCCATGATTCAAGACTTGCCACTTTGTCGACGCACTTTGGCTTGGACTGATCGGCGCAGAGAAAAATGTGGCGCTGAATTTTGTCGGCGCCGACGGCGACGAATTCGGACCAGGGGCAAGGAGAGGCTTCAGGCATCAGAACTCAATAAAAAAGCGGAGAGCAGAAAGCGGAAGGCGGCGTCCTGATCGGACCGTCCGCTCTCGGCTCTCCGCTCTCCGCTTTGAATGGCGGGTTAGTCTTTGATGCTCATCAGGAACTCGGCGTTCGAGGCTGTCTTGCGGAGTCGAGTCGTGAGCAGGTCCATCGCGTCGGGGCCGTTCATTTCGTTGAGCACGCGACGCAGCAAACAGACGCGGCGGTACTCTTCGGGATCCATCAGCATCTCTTCGCGGCGGGTGCCGCTCTTGGTGATGTCGATGGCGGGCCAGACGCGGCGGTCGACCAGGCGGCGGTCGAGGACGATCTCCTGGTTGCCGGTTCCCTTGAACTCTTCGAAGATCACCTCATCCATCCGGCTGCCGGTGTCGACCAGTGCGGTGGCGATGATGGTGAGCGAGCCACCCTCTTCGACCTTGCGGGCCGAACCGAAGAACCGCTTCGGCCGCTGCATGGCGTTGGCGTCGATGCCGCCGGAGAGCAGCTTGCCCGAGCTGGGGCATTCGCTGTTCCAGGCGCGAGCCAGCCGAGTGATGGAGTCGAGGAAGATGACAACGTCGCGGCCGTACTCGACCATCCGCTTCGCCTTCTCGATCACCATCTCGGAAACCTGGACGTGGCGGGCGCTCGTTTCGTCGAAGGTGCTCGAGATGACCTCGCAGTTGGGGCCCTTCACTTGGCGCTCCATGTCGGTCACTTCTTCCGGGCGCTCGTCGATCAACAGCATGATGACGTAGGCGTCGGGGTAGTTCGTCAGCACGCTCTTGGCCATCTTCTGCATCAGCACCGTCTTGCCGGCCCGCGGGGGGCTGACGATCAGGCCGCGCTGGCCGAAGCCGATGGGGACGATCATGTCGACCACCCGCATGCCGATTTCCTCGGCGCCGATCTCCATGCGGATCCGCTCGTCGGGGTGGACCGGCGTGAGGTTATCGAACAAGACCTTCTTGTTGACCATGTTCGGGTCTTGACCGTTGATCGACTCGACCCGCAGGAGCGCGAAGTAGCGCTCGTTTTCCTTTGGCGGGCGGATCGTGCCGGAGACCGTGGCCCCGGTGTGGAGACCGAACCGGCGGATCTGGCTCGGCGAGACGTAAATGTCGTCCGGGCAGGAGAGGTAGTGGTAGTCGGGCGAGCGGAGGAAGCCGAAGCCGTCGGGGAAGATTTCGAGCGTCCCTTCGCCCGACATCATGCCGTTGAACTTCACGCGCGACTTGAGAATCCGGAAGATCAGATCCTGCTTCTTCAGGCCGCTCGCTTCTTCGATGTTCTCTTCTTCGGCGACCTCGATGAGCTCAGGCATGCTCATCCGCTGGAGGGCGGCGATGTGAATGTTCGGATCGGGCTTGTCGGTTCGCTCGATGCTGCTGCCGACGCGGCGGACGCGCTCCGCGGCTTTGTCGAGTTCCTCGGCGAACGACAGCGGCTCTTCCTGCTCGAGCTCCGCCAAACGTTGGCGGTCGATCGGGTTGGCGCCATCGTCGATGGGACGGCGTTGCCGTGGGAAGGGTTGCTGGGGTCGACTGTACCGCGGTCCGCGGCTGCCAGTCTCTGACATGTGACTAACTCCTGAAATCGGAAAAGAGAGGGAGTCGTCGGCGCATGGAACGCGCCAACGGGAGGGATTGGTGCACGACGAAGGACCGCAGACGCCCCGTGCGAGGACGACAGCGCATACCTTAGGAAATAATGGGGAACACAGGAAAGCAATCTCGTCCGGCGACGCCCTGAAGAGGCGGAACCGAACCTAGCGCCGAGGCAATAAGGCGGGGACCTCGGCCAAAATTCCGTACAAAAGCGACTTTTAGTATGGCAAGCAACTTCGAATTGGGGAAGTCAGCTTGTCGCAGATTTGCGATTTTTACCAAGCTATCTACGTAGTGATGGAGCCCCTGGCTCCGCCAGGGGGTAACACAACGCGGGACGATGCCAATCGGGATGGTAACCGACCCCCTGGCGGAGCCAGGGGGTGCAATTAGGCGACTGCCGCCGTCCAGAAGTGATCGACTTCCGCTGCCAGTTCGGCGAGGGAGCCGGTGTTCCGGACGACGTGAGTCGACCACCCCCGTTTCTCGTCTATCGGCATCTGAGCCGCCTCTCTGCGAGCAAAATCCTCGGGAGACCAGCCGCGATTCTGCTGGGCACGGGCCAAACGCTGCTCCCGCGGGGCATCGACGAAGATCACCGCCTGGCAGACCTCGTTCCAACCCGATTCGATCAGCAGCGGGGCGTCGATGACGACGGCGGGGATGACCGTATCGGGAAGCTGGCGAATTTCAGCTTCGATTTGGGCCCGGATGAGGGGGTGGAGGAGTTCTTCGAGCGCGGTGCGATTGGCTTTGGCAGCTTCGGAATCGCCGAAGACGAGCTTGGCGATGGCGGGACGGGAGAGCCCCCCTGCCCCGTCTAGGATTCCTGTGCCCCAGCGGGCGACGAGCTCGTCGCGGACGGCGGGGCGCTGGAGGACGGCGTGGCCGATTTTGTCGGCGTCGAAGACGACGGCCCCGCGG
>JBGSMO010000083.1:0-1823 GCA_041740115.1 Pirellulales bacterium | reverse complement strand
GGCTTGGGCTTCGGCGGCGGCGAGGCGACGCTGGCCGCCGAGTTCTTCGACGCGGTAGAGCATCGCGAGCAAATCCTCGCGGACGACGCGGAGCGAGACGCCGAGGTTGCGGGCTAGCGCGCTGACGACGCCGTGCTGCGGGGCGAAGAGAACGGCGAGGCCAAAGAGGCCGGCGGCGGCGACGGTGATCATGCCGGCGAGGTTGGTGTTAAGGACGGTGCCGAGGATGTAGCCGAGGACAGCCGCGGCGATGGCGACCAGCAGCGAGATGAACACCATCGGCGCGAGTCGGTCGGCGAGGAGGTGGGCAGTCGCCGGCGGGATGATGAGCATCGCGACGACGAGGATCGAGCCGACGGCTTCGAACGACGCGACGGCGGTGACGGCGACGAGTGCCATCAGCAGATAATGGAGGAGCGTTGCCGAGAAGCCCATCGTGGTGGCGAGGGCGGGGTCGAACGCGCTCAGCTTCAATTCTTTCCAGAGCGCGGCGACGACGGCGGCGTTGAGGAGGAAGACGCCGGCGGTGACGGCGAAGGCGCGCGGCACTTCGTAGTTCAAGACTTCAAGCGTGTCGAAGGGCGTCAACTCCAGCGTCCCCTGATAGACGCAGGCGATGTCGAAGTGAACGCCGGGCGGGATTCCCTTCTTGATGAGGACGACGCCAAGCGCGAAGAGGCCGGTGAAGACGACGCCCATGCTGGCGTCGCTGGGGACGCGAGCGTATTGGTGGAGCGTTTGGATGAGGAACGTCGAAAGGAGGCCGGCGGCGACGGCGCCGATCATCAGCGGGCCGATGTCGTAGGCGCCGGAGAGGATGAACGCGACGGCGAGCCCCGGCAGGACGGCGTGCGAGAGGGCGTCGCCCATGAGGCTCATTCGGCGGAGCACGAGGTAGCAGCCGACGAGGGCGCACGCGCAGTTGGTGGCGCTGGCGGTGAGGACGATCCAGAGCCCGTTCGTGTTCCAGAGGTCGGAGAACGTCGTGGCGATGATTAGCGCGTGAAACATCGATCGTTCAGGGTTCGAAGATTAACCGCCAGAGAAATACGGGGGAATTAACCACGACGGCACAACGGGCACGACGAAAGACAAATATGGTAAGAATTTGGAACCGCAGATAAACGCCGATGAACGCAGATTGTTTTCATTGGCGTTTATCTGCGTTCATCGGCGGTTCCTTTTTTATCATTGTTTTCATTACGTCGTGTTCGTTGTGCCGTCGTGGTTCATTCTTCCCCAAGCTACGAGGAGTTTCCCTCCCCGGTGAGTTCGTGGGGTGACGCGGGGACTTCGGTGGCGATGGCCGGCAGGCGGCCTTCGCGGGCGAGACGGGCTTCGAGTTCTAGCAGGAGCGATTCAGGAAGAAGATGCTCGACCGTGTCGGCGGAGCGATCGACGTGATCGGGGGCCGAGCCGGCGAACTCCATCATGAAGATTTCCCACATGCGGTGGGTTTTGGTCGCTTCGGCGGCGCGACGGAACCCGAGCGGGGTGAGCGTCACTTGATCGCCGCGGATGGTGACGAGGCCGCGGTTCTCGCTCTGGTCGACCAGCCAGCGGAGCATCCAGGGTTGCGCGTAGCGGTGGGCCAGCAGCTGTTGGACCGTCGTTGGCGCCAGGCGCGGGAAGTTTGGTTCGTTGAGTTCGTACAGCGAGCGGAGCAGATGCTCGCGGGCGACGCGGAAGCGGAGGCGGGTTTCGTTCCAGACGCGAGCGACGACGCCTTGCTCGGGGGCGAACAGAATCGACGCGACGAAGAGCGCGGCGCCGGTGAGGACGATCGTGGGGCCGGTCGGCAGGCCAGAGCTGAGGCGCACGCC
>JBGSMO010000504.1:0-40576 GCA_041740115.1 Pirellulales bacterium | reverse complement strand
GCGGCGCCCAGGCGATTCTCGCCGCCAGTCGCGGCCGTGCGCTGCTGGCAGGTCGCTACCACGTCTCGCGCGAAGACGTCGACGCCGTCGCCGCTCCCGCGTTGCGCCACCGCATGATTCTGAGCTTCGAAGGCGAGGCCGAAGGCGTGAAGGCCGACGATCTCATCGAAAAAGTAATCGAGAAAGTCGATTGATCGGTCGCGCCGCCGAAGTCTTGAGACGTCGATTCGCCCCGCCGATTACCCTCCCCGTCCGCCCGCGATGCTCACCGACCCCGCCTTCATCCGCCGCCTCGACTCGCTCTATCTGCTCGCGCGGAAGGTGTTGGGCGGCTCGCTGCAGGCCGATCGGAAGACGCAGCAGCGCGGCACGGGCATCACGTTCGCCGACTACTCCGAATACTACCACGGCGCCGACTATCGCGCGATCGACTGGCGCGTCTACGCCCGTTTCGAAACGCTGGTGATCAAGCTTTTCGAATTGGAAGAGGATGCGACCGTTTACTTGCTCGTCGACTCGAGTCGCTCCATGGAGTCGAAATACCTCTACGCGCGTAAGCTCGGCGCCGCACTCGGGTACATTGCCCTACGCAGTCTCGACCGACTAGCCGTTTACGCTCTGGCCGATCGCCTCAATCCGCTGCTCGACGTCTGCCGAGGCGGCGCGAAGACGCTGGAGTTTCTCCGCGCACTCGACGCCGCCGAAACGTTCGGCGGCGACACCGATTTCACCGCCTGCGCCAAAGTCTTTCAGGCTCGGCACCGTCGCCGCGGGTTGGTGATCGTCCTTTCGGATTTTCTCTTCCCCGGCGGATTCGAAGAAGGCCTCCGCTATCTTCAATACCACAATCACGAAGTCTTCTGCCTGCAAGTGCAGGACGCCAACGACGTCCGTTGCGATTGGAAGGGCGACCTCGAACTGGAATGCGTGGAGACTGGCCAACGGAAGCGCGTCACAATCACGCCGCGCGAGGCGCGTCGCTACGAACAAGCGGTCGCCGCCTGGAATGACGAGTTGCGGGCCTGTTGCGCCAGAACGGGGATTGGCCTGGCGTCGACGTCGACCGCCCCGCCGTTTGAATCGGTGATTCAAGACATCCTCCGCCGCGGAGGCTTGGTCGCATGAGTCTGCTGCAACCGGCGATGCTCTGGTCGCTGCTGGCGATCATTCCTTTGGCCGCAATCTACTTTCTCAAGGTCCGCCCGCAACGGCTCCCGACCACGGCCTATTTTCTCTGGGAGAAGATCTTTCAAGAGAAGCGGTCCAGCAGCCTGTTTCAGCGGCTGCGAGACGTTCTCTCGCTGCTGCTAATGCTGCTGGCCGCAGCTGCAATTTGCTTCGCGCTGGCTCAACCCGAGTGGAGCGACGAGCGCCAAGACTTGTTGATCGTGATCGACAACAGCGCCTCGATGGCTGCCCGCGACGGAGCGTCGACGCGGCTCAAAGAGGCCAAAAAACTGGCGACGGGCCTCATCGAAGGGCTGAACGGTTCGCAGCGCGGCGCCGTCGCCACGATCGGCAATTCCCTCATTTATTGCTCGCACCTAACCGACAACCCGCGAGAGTTGCTAAACGCCGTCGATCAAATCGAACCGGCGCCCGAAGGGCTGCAAGACGCCGCGCTGGCGGAATTGGGCGAGGCCGGGAAAGCCAGCACTCGCCGACGCATCCTGCTCATCAGCGACGGCAGCTTCGCGGCGGACCGGCTTGCGCAGGGCATCGAACTCTTCAAGGTCGGCGCCGCCGCCGAGAACCTGGGGCTGATCGCCGCCGATGTCGCCTATCTGCCGGGAGGCGACAATCGCCTCGGCGTCTACTTCCAAACGGCCTCGACGTTCGCGGATCCGCAGGAATGCGATCTGACGCTCTCGCACGTCGAAGAGGATGGCCGCGAGCAACTGCTCAAGGTGATTCCGCTGCGCGTCGAACCAGGCGGCAACGCTCCGGAGCGATTCACCCTGGAAAACGCTCCGGCCGGACGCTGGCTGGCGCGCATCGACCGCGACGACGCGCTCGCCGACGACAACGTCGCCTATCTCGCCGCCCGCAAGCCGAAGCCGATTCCAGTTTCCGTCGAATCGAGCGACCGGTTCTTTCTCGAGAACAGCGTGCTCGCATTCTCCGGCGCCGATGCGCTGTTGCAGTTGACTGAGAAGGACGCGGCGGTGGCGATCGCGAAGTCGACGACGCCCGAGGCGACGCTCAGCGTCATCTTCCAGCCCACAGGCGAGTCGCCTTGGTGGACGGAGTTGGGGGACGAAGTCGAGGTCGGCGCTCCGCGCGTGCTTCATCCCGAGCATGCGGCGCTCGCACACGTCGATGCGGCGACGATTCCGTTCGTCGGCGCCCGACAACTTACTCCGGCGCCAGGCGCCCACGTCCTGGTGGCCGACGATGCTGGCGTACCCCTCATCTACATTGCTCGTCGTGAAGGCAAATCGGCGATCATCGTCAACCTTGATCCTGTCTCGGCCGACTTCTACTTCAGCGCCTGGTTCCCGGTGCTGGTTCATTCGGCCGTCACGCATCTGGTGGGACGCGAAACGCCGCTCGCCGCCAGCTATCGCCCGGGCGAAAAGATCCCGACGCTCGCCGCCTCCGAAGACGAAGAAACAACGCTCGTCGATGATTCTAAAAAATCGGAAACGTCCCGCGGCAAATGGCGCGACCTGCCGCGGCGGATTGGCTTCTATCGCTTGAAAAACGCCTCAGGCGAATGGGACATCGGCGCCAGTCTCCTCGCCGAGCATGAGACGCTGCTGGCCGGCAAGGACACCGTCGACTCTCGACGCCCAATCAGCCAGGGACGCTCGCCCGTCCATTGGCTAACGCTATTGGCGATTGTTGTACTCACGGGGGAATCGATCCTCTACCACCGGCGGAAGGTGGGCTGAACCGATGATCGAACTCGTCTCGTGGCGCCCGTTCGTCTGGCTCGCGGCCCTGGTCGTGCTGGCGATAGCGGTGCGCTATAGCCTCGTCGATCGACCGCGCGGGCTTTACTGGGCGTCGCTTGGGTTGCGCGCCGCAGCCATCCTGCTGCTGATCATCGCGCTGTGCCGTCCGTTCCTCGGCGACGAGGGGGATGATGCCCACGTCCTGTTCCTCGTCGACGTCTCGCAGTCGGTCGACTTGAAGCAAATCCCCGCGGTCTGCGACCAGATCGATCTCTGGATCAAAGGCCTCCGCTCTGACGACCGTTGGACGCTCTTTGCGCTCGGCAACGGCGTCCGCGAATTCGAGTCGACCGACGCCTTGCGAGAGACCGTGCAGAAATGGCAATCAGGCGTCGCCGACGACGAGTTCCGCAGCGCTACGCAGCTAGCGGATGCGATTCTCGCCACGCGCGCCGCATTTTCCGCCGGCAGGTCGAGCCGCATGGTGCTCCTCACCGACGGTCAGGAAACCGACGGCTACCTTGCCGACGCGCTTGCCCAAGCCGCCGACGAAGGAATTGACGTCCGCCGCCATCCCCTGGCCGGGCTCAGCGACGCCGAGGCGTCGGTTGTGTCGATCGAACCCTCCTCGCGGGAAGCGTTCTACGGAGAAGTATCCCGCATCACCGTCACCCTAGCTGCCAATGCCCCGATCAAGGGCAACCTCCGCTTGGTTCACAAGGGAGTCGCCGTCCAGCAACGCGAGGTCGAACTCACCGCCGACAAGCAGCAGGTCGTTCACTTCGACGTCGACATGACGACTCCCGGCGCCAGCGTCTGGACGGCCGAGCTCTTGCCGGCGGAAGATCGCTTCGTCGTCAACAACCAAGCGGCTTGTACGGTGACGGTGCGCGGTCGGCCGCGCGTGCTGGCGATTCACAAAGAGCCGCGCGAATTGCGGCCGATCTCACGAGCGCTCGCCGAGCAGGAGATCGAACTCGAAGTCCGCGGCGAGCATGGCCTGCCGACTTCGCTGGAGGAAATGGCGGCGTTCGACTGCATCATTCTGGCCGACATGCCCGCGACCGCGATGACGCCGCGTCAAATGCAAATGCTTAAGCAGTACGTCGTCGACCTGGGCGGCGGGCTGATGATGCTCGGCTCCGAGAACAGTTTTGGGTTGGGCGGCTATTACAAGACTCCGGTGGAAGAAGTGCTGCCCCTCGTGTCGCGCTTCGAAAAAGAGAAGGAGAAGCCGTCGCTGGCGATGGTGCTAGTCATCGACAAGTCGGGCTCGATGGACGGCCTGCCGATCCAACTCGCCAGACAGGCGGCGAAGTCGGCCGTTGAACTGCTCAGCGCGCGAGATTCGATCGCGGTCATCGGCTTCGACGATCAGGCTCAGGTAATCTGCGACATGACCAGCGCGTCCGACGCCGAGTCGGTCCAATCGGCGATCGACTCCCTGCAAGCCGGCGGCGGCACCTACATGTACCCCGCGATGGTCGAAGCCAAGGAGATGCTCGAAGCGACGCCGGCCAAAATTCGCCACATGATCTGCCTCGGCGACGGGCACACGCAGCCCGCCGATCACGAGTCGCTCGCCGAGGAGATGGCCGACGCCGGCATCACCGTGTCGACCGTCGCGCTTGGCGCCGCCGACAAGCAACTGATGGCCACGATCGCCGAGATCGGCCGCGGCCGCTTCTACGAAACCGACGATCCCGCCAACGTCCCGCAGATCTTCACCAAGGAGACGATGCAGGCCACCAAGTCGGCGATCAAGGAAGACCTCTACGGCAGCGTGAAAACAAGCGATCACCCCTCGCTAAGCGGTTACGAAGAGGCGGAGCTTCCCTTCACGCTCGGCTATGTGATGACCGAAGCGAAGCCGACCGCCCAACTGCTGCTGGCGGCCGAAACGGGCGACCCCCTCTTGGCGATTGGCCGCTACGGGTTGGGGACGGGCTTCGCCTACACAAGCGATCTCACCGAAAAGTGGGGCGGCGAGTGGCTCGCGTGGATCGGCTGCGGAAAGTTTTGGGCCCAAATGATTCGGAGCGTCGTGCGACACAACGAAACGAGCGGCGTCGAAATCGTCGAACGTCGCGAAGGAGACCGCTGGTCAGTCGACGTCCGTCGCACCGACCCGAGCGGAGCGCCCCTCAACGGCGTGAAATGGGATGCGGCGTTCGTCGACGCCCAGGGACTCGACAGCGCCGTCGACATGCGCGAGGTCGGCCTTGGCAGATATGAAGCCTCGGTCCCGCTCCAGAACCGCCAGAACGTCTCGCTCCGCATCCGCGACGCCGATCACGACAAGCTTTCGCTCCTCCACTGGCACCGCCCCTACCCGAACGAGTACCGCCTGCTGCAAGAAGCCCCGCCGGCGATGCAGCAGTTGAAAATGGCGTCAACGCATTCGATTATCGACGAACTCCAACCGGTGATTCGACAGTCGTCCGTCGTTCACTACGCCTATTTAGGCGCGCTGGCGTGCCTGATCGGCGGGATTCTGCTGCGGCGCGTCTAGGTCGCCGGGAAACACGCGCCGCCGCCATTGATGCCAGCCTGCTCGCTGACGCCCATCGCCGTCGTCGAGTTAGTCAAGTTGACGAAGCGGGCGACCCTCGGACGTTCGCCGCCTAAAAACGGCGCCCTGAGGCGATTTCGTTCGATCGCGGTCGTGCCGCGAGCAGGCAGGCCAGCGTCAGCGCGAGCAGGCATAGCGAGAAGACAATCGTCGAGGGGGTGCGAGGTGTCGGCTCGCCGAACGGCCACGTTGGCGTTCGGAAGAAGCCGAAGTTGAGCAGGAAGTAAATCCAACTGCACAGCATCAGTGCCCAGCGGGCGAACGACTGGCCATCGTCGCCGCGAAGACCGCGCTTGGCGAGGATCAGCGCCGCCGCTAACGTGACTAGCATCGGCAGCGCGAACAGCAGCGTCCAGCCGATCGCCGCTGTCACTTCGCCAGCTTCATATGTCAGTTCGCGCAAGGTCTTCCCGCAGATCGGCAGCGCCACAATGGGTAACGCGATGAAGTAAGGTGCGTAGCGGCTGCCGACGATCAGCGTCAGCGGCAACAGGCCCATCGTCAGCGAATGGTTGGCCACGGCGTCGAGTGGCGGGAACGACATGAAGTTCCACACCGCGATCGCGCCGGCATAGACGAGCAGCAGCGGCGTTTCGGCGCGAAGTGGAATCTCGACCACGTCTGCGGCGGGCAGAGCGATCCGGCGACGGTTGAGCCACACGCCCAATCCCAGCCCTATCCCGATGATGGCGCCGAAGACCGTTTCCATCGTGTTCCACCAGTTCATGTACGGCTCGATCGCGCCGAGCCAGCCGACCTGGAAGTCGGCCCGGTTCCAACTGTGGTACGCCTGCACGCTCTGGCCGGTGGGGAAGCCGATGGCGCCGAAGAGCATCGCGAAGAGGCCGACGTTGCGTGCCATGACGTCGCGCTTCCAGAATGCCGCGTAGGCCCACAGGCCGAGCAAGGCGAAGAGCAAGCCGCCCCAGCATTCAGGCCGCGGCCGGAGCTCGTCGTTGTCGGGCTGCCAGTACCAGTCGCCCGAGAAATAGATCCGCGGCAGGCGGCGGGCAGCGGGATTGAACGGCTCGTTAAGGAGGAAAAGGCCCAAGAAGTAGAGGCCGATCAGAAACGTCCATAGCAGCGCGATTTCGAGAGAACTGTATCGTTTGCCGCCTAACCCCATCCCCATCAGCACGCCGGCGAAGCCGACCCAAACGCCGCCGATGACGGCCAGCCCGAGCATCCCCCAGCGCAACGCCTCCCAATTGCCGTTGAACTGCGGATCGTGCGAGAGGCCGACTGTTTGCCCATACGTCATCGCGCCGCCGAAGCCGATGCCGATCGCGGTGAGGGCCGCGACCCGCGCGGCGAAGAGAGACGTTCTGCCGCGGCAGAAGAGGAGGCCGACGACCAGCGCGACCAACAGGCCTGCGATCATCGCCCCCGTCTCATGACCGTACTGACCGCGAATGCCCCACCCCATGCCGCCGGCGGCAGCGCAGAGTAGTAGCGTGACTAGCAACGATGGAGAAGCGTCGGGGCTGCGATGATCCGGGCGATCAAAAGGTTCGTCGGGCATAGTGCAGCGATCGCCTCACGGCACCGGAGAAGGCCCAACCAGTGACTGGATCAAACAGCGTTTCGAAACTCAGCGTCCGGACGCCTACTGCACGTCGGTATTTCCATCCTTCCGATTGCCGCGGTTCCTATGGACCGTCGGATCGATATCGAAACTGACGGAGACGACATGACCGTCGCAATAAGCGGCTTGCCAGGTTGTGGGGTGGGCGCTACCGAAAATGGTACCGATTTCTTCCCCAAACTTATCCTGGCGAGGCGGCTCTGCTGTTGTTCTAAAGTTGTCGTTGTTGTGCCCAGTGCACCATGTTTCGTTGTCGCCAGTATCTTTACCGTTGTCGTAACTAGCGGGATCCAAGTACTTCTCGCCGCAAAGGTATGTATTGCTCGAGCCATCCTCAATGTGTCGGAAACCGATTTCACTTCGTTGGAAGCTCACGCCGGTGAGTTCGAGAGTTCCGTTCGGATTGTCTCTTGGGTGCAAGAGTCCGGTCTTATTTATGGTGACCCACTCGTCATAAGCCGCCATTATTGCCGGCGTACCCATGCCGCCGGGACCTGCCTTGCCTGATCCGATCGAATAGTCACCAGAGTTCGCCGCATAATCGCTCCTGCCCACGAAATCTCGCTGGTCCGCAGGATTAGTCGCTGAGTTGTTGGCAAATTTACTTCTCTTTCCCTCGTTGTAGAATTTGCCGGTTCTTCGAGTCGGACAGTAGAGAATCGTAATGGGATCGATCAGCATCAAACGGGCGCCTTCCAGTTGTGGCGCGGTGTGCTCATCCGGCTTGCCATCCTTAGGCATGTCGTGTTTTGCTGCTTGTTCCATGTACGGGAGAATGTTGTAGATCCATCCGCCGGGTTGGTTTTGTCCATAACCGCGATCAGCGTCGCCAACCCAACCCCAGCCCCAACCGCCGGTAGGGAAGTGCTTGATCGAGTTCTCGTGGTTGACTGCTGCCGTCGCAAACTGCTTTAGCTGGTTAATGCAAGTAGTTCGCCGCGCCGATTCGCGCGCCGACTGCACCGCTGGCAAGAGCAGGGCGACCAGGACGCCGATGATGGCGATCACCACGAGGAGTTCAACCAGCGTAAAACCAACGCTTAGCGACAGGCCCGAGCGACGGCGGCGGACAATTCGCATGACTCTCTCCATTTTGAACGACGCGAACGCATCGTGTAGATATCTCGCATAATATCACCCTTTCCCGGAAATGCATCGCGAGTTTTTGGCAAACGTTCATTTCCAGCGTCGGGCTGAGAACCCAGTAGCCCGAACGCAGGCTGTGCAGCCGTCGCTTACTCGTTGGCGGGAAGCTTGCCCCCCCGTCCGGCGCCCACGGCGAGTTCCTTTCTGCCGTGGGACGAATCGGAACGGCTCCCTGCCGCTCCGTCGGCGGGCAGCAGGCCGAACGAACGCAAATTCTCGCGCGTCATGCGCGAATGATCAATCTCAAGGGGTATGGCGCCGGCAGAGTGCTGCTATCACGGGCTAATCTTTTAGTTTGGTGATGTTTTCGTTAAAAACCTTAGGACCCCGAAAGAAATCACATGACATCCCATCGTTCTTTGCTTAATATGCACCGTGTTCAGCGCATCGAGCGAAAGCCAGAAATGCAAGAACCAGTCGGTCGCGACCGATGACCTTTTCTCAGCGATTTGACGTCTCGCAGCCCTTTGTTGGGCCAGACCTCGGCTCGATCAAGTCGGGTGTTGATGTTGTCACCAGCTTCTATTCCTGCTGCACATCGCTCCTAGAGTCCCCCCACCCTCTGCACGAATTTAAGAAGGTACTACCATGATTCGACGCGTGTGGTTAGCTCCAGCATGTCTTGCCGTCGCCGGCGCCCTGGGCAACGTCGCCCTCGCTCAGACGACGGTCGTTACTTGGGATGGCGGCAACGGCGAGTGGTCGGACCTGAAGTGGAACGGCGGGCAGGATCCGGCTACCGTGATGGGAAACCAAAACGGCGGCGACGGCAACCTTGACACGACCATCGGCAGCGGCTCGCAAGTGCTGTTCGACTCGTCTTCCAAGTCGCTCCGCCCACGCAGCACCGTCGGTCCGAACTCGATCACGATCACCGGAGGCGCCAAGCTTACCCACAACACGCCCATCGACGGCGACGCCGATGGCAACTGGACTACTTGGGACGCTAATCTGAACCTCGACAACGGTACGTTCGAACGCAACTTTACGGCCGGCGGTATCGCTGAGGCGGGCGGTATCTTAATGATCGGCTCGTGGCGTAGCGTGCAGGATCAGCTAATTACAGTGACCGCGACCAACGGCGGCCTCCTGAAGAATGACGGCCAGGTCTGGTTCGGCGCCGATGAAGAGCATGCCCTGGGGCTGAAGGTCAGCGCGCAGATCAATGGGGGCTCGTGGGATCTGACGGGCGGTACACTCCACGAAACGAGCAACAATTCGCACGACGTGCGGGCCGATTTGGCGTTTTGGTATGGCCGCGACTTCGGCAAAGGCGCCGGCTCCACGGGAACCGGCGATGCCAAGGGCGAGGACTACGAAATCAACTTCCAAGGCCCTGGTTCGCTGACCGTCGACCAAGGCGGCATCGTCGTCTATCGGCAGAACGCTGACGGGACTTGGAACCAACCCGACGTTGACGACAACGTGACTCCGGCCACCCGTAGCACCTACGAAGACCTCTGGAACGAGGGGATCCTCAAAGGGAAGGGGATGAGCGGCAAGATCTATTTCGGCGACACCAGCCCGCGCCCCTTCGCGAACTACTTCACGGTGACGGGAACGCCTGGCTCTGCAAATTACACGGTCACCCGCAAGGAAGGCGCCACCGTCACGTGGAGCGGCGGCGATGGCAACTGGGATGACGCCGAATGGGATACCACCGGCGGGGCGAGCAACCAAGACTCGCAGACGGCCTTCGGCCGGACTAACGGTAGCGAAGGCGGCCATAACATTGTCATTTCTGGCGCCGGCGTCGACGTCACCTACAACCGGGATTCGGACTTCCGGCTGCAGAACAACAATGGTTTCTCCAGCATGACGGTGAGCAACGGCGCCTCGCTGACGCTCGATACGCTCTTGGCCGAGGACGGGACCTGGACTCGTTGGGTCGAGGATCTCACCGTCGACGGCGGGACGTTCCGCCGCGTCAAGACTGGCGCTGGCGTCGGCAACGGCGGCGCCTTCATCTTGGGTGGCTTCGCAGGCGAACCTGGCCAAGAGATCAATATCAACGTCGTCAACGGCGGTAAGATTGAAAACGACGGCCAGCTGTGGGTAGGAACTGCAGGAGGGGACGACGACTACGGCATTGAGAACACCATCACCATCAACAACGGCACAATCGACCTGACAGGCGGCGACAGCGGAGACATCGATCTGCTCGAAGGCGCCTTCGGTGAAGGCGTCGAGCCAGATATGTTGTTCTGGTACGGTCGCGATGGCGAAGGAACGGCGCTCGGCGAGAAGCACGTCATCAACTTCACGGGCCCCGGTTCGATTACCGTTGACCACTCGGGCATCTGGATTGGCGCCATGGAGGCCGATTTCAGCATCTCGGCCGCTCACGCTTCGTATCAGAACCTCTGGGACTTGGGTATCCTCCAAGCCAACGGTAAGAGCGGGCAGACGGGAGCTACCTTCGACGACTTTTTCACCACTAGCGGCGTCTTCGACGTCGATGGAGCGGGCCCTGGCACGCTCGGCGGAGAGAACTACAAACTCACCTCCTTGCTCACCAGCGGTCAGGCTGGCGACTTCGACGGCGACGGCGACGTCGATGGCGCCGACTTCCTGACGTGGCAGCGCGGCGGCTCGCCGAGTCCGCTCAGTCCAGCAGACTTGGCGACTTGGAAGGCCAACTTTGGAGCGTCGGCGACCGTCGCAGCCTCAGCGTCCGTCGGCGCCGTGCCGGAGCCGAGCGCCTTGTTCTCGGCCATGGTCGCCCTGGGCGGCCTGGGAGTCTGGCGTTCGCGCCGCTAGCCAAGCGGCGTAGGCTGGGGAATTTGGCGTCTGGATCCGGGCTGGCTTCCATGAGGAAGCCAGCCCGGCCCGACAAGTCTGCTAGCCGGCGTCGCTGACGTGCGTTTCCTCGTTCGTCACCTTGGGGGGCGACGCCGGCTAGCCCTATCTTAACTGAACCTTTTGCAGGAGCTTCGAAGCGGCGTAGAAGACATTTCTTTCAGCTACCAAAGCTCGTTGCGGTCATCACTCTTGGTTTTCAGACAAGGTTTTGTCCCAGTGCTGGCACTTGAGTTGGGCCGCTGCTAGGTCATGCCCTCGATGACTCGCGCGAATTCTGCCGCCACATTCTGACGGCGACAATTGCCGTCACACCGGCAAAGTGCAGCAGCAACGATTCGGGCAAAAGGCTAGCGAATCACATTCCGATTGGCCCTCCGACCATTCCGGCAACGGCGAGAGAAGTCCCGTTCGCACTGCGGATTGCGCAAACCGCCAGCGATACGGAAACCAACCATCAACGCAGCGCCGAATGCCGTTAACGACATCTCACCGCCTCCAAGACCCCCATACCAGCCACGAGTTGAATGCTGCCGGCGCGCTCCCAGGGATCGTTCGCTCCCGCGATATTCAACTGCGCAGTCACTTGGGATACAGACCAATTGTCGGCCAACGTCAACGCCCACTATCTACCTGTTGTCATGGCCATTGACGTTCGTCTCGGATTTCAGGATGCATTGCTTACCAACCGAACTTCAACGTGATTAAAGACGTTTACGGTACTTGAACCAAAAGCAGCTCCTGAATCGGCGATTCCAGCGAGAGTGCAACAATCAACTCGACTGGCAAAGGTGCAGCCGTGTCCTGGACATCCCGGAACTGGCCGATCAGATGGACGATCGAACGCCTAATATCTTCAGTTCCGATGCTTTGCCGCTCCTCGAGATCGACGCTATAGCTGGCGATGTTCCCAGACTCTTAACGAGTTTCGGCGGAACAGAGATTGACGAGCGTAGCATTCGCGCATGCGCAGCATATGGATTGTCATAGACTACATGGTCGCAAACACAGGGTTCTAATGCAGAAAGCCGGAAATCAAAGGGACCCCGATGGGGCCGCCATTGATTTAATTTTCGAGAATTGGGACGAATTGGCCGTGCAAATTCTTTGAGAACAATGTTTATTTAGGGAATATTGCGTGAAGATTTTGTTTCATTTACGCTAAAATGGGTAGCCGGAGCTTGCTGGATGCAGGATTTCGGGCGGCCGGATAGACGGTTCGACGTGAGACGAGGTCTCACAAGTGCCGATATCTCCTCTTCTCAGGATGCCGGTGATGACGAATCATACAGTCCGCGGCAATCGTTCGACTCGTCCCCTCCCGGGGAAGCGAGTTCTGGTGCAGTTCGCCCGAGCATTTACTCTCGTCGAACTGCTCGTCGTGATTGCCATTATTGGCGTCCTCATTGCTCTGCTGCTGCCAGCGGTTCAAGCGGCGCGCGAGTCCTCCCGCCGCACGAAGTGTCAGAATCATCTGCGTCAAGTCGGCCTCGGCATCCAAAACTACGTCGCCGCAAACAAGAGATTTCCCGCCGGCAAGAAGTACTCCGGCCCACGGCACCTGCCGACGACTCAATCGCTTTCCTGGTCGTCGTTCCTGTTGGATTACTTGGAGCAGGGAAACACGCTGCAAAAAATCGATTACAGCGTGTCGCTCTCCGACCCCATCAATTTGCCGACCACTGGTCAGCTGATTGAAGTTTATCTGTGCCCCAGTACGTCGCGAATGGAGCAGCATCGCGGCGAGGACCATCGGCTCGTGCAATTGCCCCAGCCGGGCGGCGGCATGGGATGCATCGATTATCTCGGCGTCTCGGGCCCGGACAAAGACGCCGAGCCCCCCGGCGAAGTGACGGAATACGGCCGTCAGCGGGGCGTGCTGGTCGGAAATAAGGGGCTAGAGAACGAAGATACCATTATCGAGCCGCCGCCGATTCGTCCGGAAGAAATCACCGATGGCCTCTCGAACACGCTCTGCGTCGCCGAATGCACCGGCCGCGGCGTTGAGTTCGACGCGGAAGACAACAAAATCAAGTCGCTCAACGGGGCGTGGGCGTCGGGCAGCAATGTCAGTCACATCACGAAGGGCATCAATCAGGAACCGACGCCCGACGCCTGGTACAACGAAGCGATTATGTCCGACCATCCCGGCGGCGCCCATCTACTAATGTGCGACGGCTCGGTTCACTTTGCCAGCGACGATCTTGAGAAGCCCGTGCTGATGAGCATTTGCTCTCGCAACGGCGAGGAAGTGATTACGCTTCCTTTTTAGTCGAGTAACGATTGTCTCACCTTTCATTTTGACCCCGCACGCGAACCGCCTCCCATGCAAGACCTTGGCGACTTTCCTACGGGCCGTTTTGAGAAGAAGTACCTTGTCCCCGATCGCATGGCCGTGGCAATTCGCGACGCGCTCTTACCGCATCTCGACGTCGACGAGCACACGCCGCCCGAAAGCATTCGCGGCTACGCGGTCTACAGCCTCTATTTCGACACCGCGACTCTTGATCTCTATCGACAGACTCGCGAGCGGGTGAGCGACCGCTACAAGTTGCGGGTGCGATACTACGACGACGATCCCCAAGGCGCCGCCTTCGTTGAAGTCAAAGAGAAAGTCGGCGACCAGATTTTCAAACGTCGTTACCAAACCGACAAGCCCTTCGTCGAGGCGATGCTCCGAGATCCCAATGGCGAAGCGATAAGGCATGCACTGAGCAACGGCGCTCGCGGCACCGCCCTCGAGGAATTCCATCGTCGCGCCCATGCCCTCGGCGCGGCCCCTAAGTTGTTCGTCGCCTACGAGCGCGAGGCGTATAACTCCAAAAGCGAGCCAAAGGTTCGCATCACGTTCGATCGCCGGATCAAGACAACCTTGAGCGGCGCTGCGCCGGGACTAACGGCGCCCCGTTACGGCGCCAACGTCGGCGGCCTGAATGTGTTGCTGGAGTTCAAGTACGCAGGCGAGCGCCCGGAGTGGCTGTCGGAGGTCCTGACGGAGTTCGGTCTCCGCCGCGCCTCCTTCTCAAAATTCGCCGAGTGCATCGACGTGCTGGGAATCTCGGGGCAGCAGCCGCAGCCGCACAAAGTAAGCGTTAAAAGGGCGAAGAAGAAAACGGCATGAACGTCAGCTCGTGGCTCGACATGCTGCTCTACAGCGACCAAGGCGCCGTGTCGCAGCCGGTGACGCTGGTATTCACGTTGCTGTTAGCGTTTGCCATCGGCCAGATGGTCGGCTGGGTCTACCTCGCCACGAATACGGCGCCCGATTACCAGCGATCGTTCGTCGGCGCACTGGTCGTCCTGCCGGTGATCGTCTCGCTGCTGATGATGCTGATGGCCGGCAGCCTGATGGTGGCGTTCGGACTACTGGCGGTGTTCGCAGTCGTTCGTTTCCGCAATGTGTTGCGCGATACCCGTGATACGGTTTTCGTCCTCTGGTCGATTGTCGAGGGGATGTCGGTCGGCACGTCCCGCTATTCGACGGCCGTCATTGGCGCCTTCGCCGTGGCGATCGTCCTCGCCTACTTGCGAATCAGCAACTTCGGAGCGCAGCGTTCCCCCGATGGCCAATTGTGCGTCGAGATCTCCGGCGACCCGCAAGTTAGTCGAGCCGCGCTCCACCGCTTGTTCTATCGTCACGCCAGTCGCTGGGAACTCACCAAGGAACAATCGATGCCCGGCCAGGGGCAGATGCTGACCTATCTGCTCCACCTCCGCGACCGGACCCGGTCGAGCGATTTACGCGAGGAACTCGCCGGCGACGGCAACCTGCATGAAGTCTCCTACGTTCCGCAGCCAGTCCCCTCCAAGAAGGACGGCGCCTCGTACTAACGACGCCTATCGCCGCCGCGAATGTCCCCGCCTATCGAACGCATCCCGATTCCTTGGCCTCAACGCCGCGAGTTGCTGCGCGAACGGTTTACTCCCGTTCTCTGCTTCATCGCTACGGTCGCTGCTTGCGCCGCGCTGTGGCAACGTCAAGCGAGCGTCGTCCCCGTTGTCGTCGGCCAGGTCCACGGCGACTCCGTCGAGCTCGTGAGCCCCGTCGACGGGAAAGTGCTGGCAATTGGATCGGACGCCGGCGCCGAAGCTTGGCCGCTCTTCGCTGAGTTGGAACGCGGCGAAATTGCGGCGCGCATCGAAGTCGCCGCCGCTTCAGCCAATCCCGCGAGTACGGATGCAGCCGCGCCCGCGATTGCTGAAATCGCTACGCCGCTGGCGGGCAAAGTCACGATCGCGCCGATGGTGACGGGCCAACAGGTTCGTCGCGGCGACTCGATTCTCACGATCACTTCGCCCCTACCCGCCTACATCCTTTGCCATCTCCCTTACCAATGGCGCCAACCGCCTCCCACAGGCGCCGAGGTGGCCATTCGGGAAAAGCGGCGCGGCGTCCCCTGGGTGAAAGCGACGATCGCCGCCGTCGGCCCGGCCGTCGAATCCGCCCCGGAGTACCCGGGCCTCGACGCGACGATCCCCTCGCGCGGCATCCCGCTACGGATCGCTCTGCCCAAAGGTCTCGACCTCACGCCTGGCGCACTTGTCGAAGTTCGCTTTGCTCGATCCGGTCAGTGACGTTTCTGGTGAGTGACGTTCTCTCCATTTCTTGGGCCATGTAGAACGCAAGATTTTCATTAACTTGCATTTTCAAGGAGGGGCGCAAGCCATGCCAAGAAAGCGTTCATCACGCAAATCTTGCGGTCCGGGAAGTGACTGCCCGAGGCGAAGGAATTGGCCGGGCATACTGACGTGAAGATGACGATGCGCTATATGCATATCGGCATCAACGATCAGGCCAAGGCGATCGCCCATCTCCCGGCGAACCCACGCTGCAAATGCGTTGCATTTTGGACGGCGCTCGACGTCATCCGTTGGTAACGAGCCAGCCGGCGAGAAACTCCAGAACCCTCATTGCGGCAAGGGTTTTGACCATGGTCGTGGCTAGTCGACAACGGCCGACAAAGCGGAGGGCATGGGACTCTCGCGAGCCTCTTTACACAACTCACGGGTTCCCAGGAGTTTGCGCTGCAACTCCCTCCATTTCAACAACTTGCATATCGCCGGTTATTGCCGGTTGTTGCGGGTTGGCTAGTGGTCATTGCGATGGCTGCGTGCACACTTTGTGCACACTCCCGGTCTTCTGACCTACAACGGCAGTTGCCGCCAGTGAGCCTCAATAGCCGCGTCGCAGCAGTAGGTCGGCGTCGCCCTGGAGGTGACGAGGACGATGCAGTCGAGGAGCGTCAAACCCAATCCTCAGGCGTTGGGAGCTACGCCCGCTACTCGTCCGAGCTACAGGACTCGCGCAGCATTACCGACCAGCAGCGCTAGTGTCGTGATCGTGCTGTGGCATTGGGGCTCGAGATGGACCATAGGCTGCAATTTAGCGACGAAGCGGTGTCCGGGGCGAAGCACGACCGAGCAGGTTTTGAAGCGCTAATGGCAGCGGCGAGAAGCGGCGAGTTTCGAGTCGTGTTCTTTGAGAATCTGAGTCGTCTCGCCCGTGACGTTGGCGTGACCATCAACACGCTCAAGGAACTTGTCCATCGCCATTATGTGCGCATTGTGTCGATCGACGACGGCATCGACACGGAGATCAACCCGCAATGGGAATTCATCGCTGTCATCCTTGGCGTGCAGAACGAGCATTATCTGAAGATGTTGGCAAAGTTTGTTCACCGCGGCCAGGAAGGAATTGTCCGCGATGGCCTGTGCGTGGGGGACTACTGCTTCGGTTACAGTTCCGAGCCAATTTCCGAAGAATCAGATCGTGTCGGTAAGAATTTGAAGCCAAAGAAAAAGTACGTCATCGTCAAAGAGCACGCCGCCTGGGTCGCGTGCATCTTCAATTGGTTCGTCATTGAGCGACGATCAATGCGATGGATCACGCGGACGCTAAACAAAAGTGGCGCCCCCAAGGATCACCGAAGTTCCACGTCGAAGTGGCATCATCAATAACTGCAAAGCCTAGTCGCGTGATTGATCGAGCCCGCGAAGATTATGCGGAATGCATACCGCTCCCACTCGTCTTTGTCTTCGGCTTCGTCGTCGCCGAGACTCGTCGAGCAAAAGGATCCAAAACCTCTTAAGCGCCATCTAACGCGAAACGCCCGCAGCGTGCGAAGATATCAATACGCACCCTGAACTTATCACTTACTGCCGAAAATATACTCAGCATATACAATTTACTAAGCACTGATGCCCCCAGGCCGATAATTAGGCAGCCAACTACAAGGCGCCAAAGCCAACAGCGATACACCCGCGAGAATGAGAAATCCGGTTTTGAGCGATCTTAAGCGAGCCTCTGTATTGATGCGAACGGCCTCATCGACTTGCTCGGGCGAAGCCGACGTCGTTGCGAGACGCGTCTTCAACTGGTCGTTGTTGATGAAGTTAATGTTGTCGAGATTGAACTCCTCGGACAATACCCCGTGTTTAAACTCCCGGGGGATCTGCGAGTTGTCGGTAAGTTCTGCGTGGACGAGGGAACTGAGGACGCCCACGAGCAACGCGCCCATGAGAGACGTGCCAACGGCGGCCGCGAGATTTTGCGTGACGCCGCGGAGCGAACCGACGTCACCGGCAAGTTCCTTTGGCGCCGCGGTGACTAGCACGTTGAACAGCAGCGTGACGAGCGCCCCCTGGCCAAGGCCGACCGTGAACAGGCCGACGATGACTGGCAGCACGCTCCAATTGTTACTGGCGACGAACGCGAGCCACGTCGTGCCGACGATCACGAGGGTGAATGCAATACGGGCGATCGTGCGCGGCGAGAACCGATTGTAGAGCCGGACAATGAGAATCGCGGTGAAGAATACGGTGAGCATGAACGGCATCATCGCGATTGAAGTCGCCATGCTGCTGCGGCCTTGGACGATTTGAATATAGAGCGGCACCGAGAAGTTGATGGCCGCCTCAGTCGCCACAATGGCAAAGAGGGCGATCACTGTGGCCCACTCACGCGGGGAGTCGACGACTTCTAATGCGAGAAGCGGGGTTTTGTTGCTCGCAGCCCGGCGATGGGTCCAGACAAAGAAGGCCGTCATGATGACGATGCCGACGAGAATCATGATTGGTGCCGGAGAGACGCCTAGCAGGTCCGTCGGTGACGCGGGACGGGCGAGCAGCAGACCCCAGTTGCGAACGTTGTTGAAGCCGAACGTGATTAGAATAATTCCTGTCGCCGCCAGGATGACCCCGACGGCGTCGATCTTCACATTCGGATTCGGTTCGGACGCCTTGAGTTTCCGGCTGAGAAATAGAATTGCGACGGAATGAACGATCAGCAGCGCGAAGGCCAGCCGCCAGTTGATCATTGCCAGGAAGCCGACGAGAATGAAGGCCAGGACGCCGGCGATAGCGCGGGCGGAGCCAAGCCAGCCGACGGCCTCGGCCTGTTGTTTGCCGCGGTAATGATTGGCGATCAGCACGACGAGCGTCGGCACTAGACCCGCGGCGCCCATGCCGGCAATGGCTTGCGCAGCGAGCATGATCTCCGCCGTGGGACTTAGCACCATCAACAGCATCGCCACGGCGAGCATGCCGACGGCGATTTGGAAGAACAGCTTCGCGCCGAAGCGCTGACTGAGCTTGGCGCCGAGCAGAATGAAACCGGAGACGCCGAGCGAGTAGAGCACAATCGCCGTGCCGACGGTGGTCGGCTGGGTATTGAAACTCTTTACCATGCCGCTCATCGAGACGGGAAGCGCCGCGACGTTGAACGACATGAGCATCTGGCCCATGGCGATGACGATCATCGGCAGCCAGGAGTCGCGAGCTTCGTTCGAATCGAGCGGATTGGGGGCGGGGTTGGTCATGAGGAGAGTCCTGCGTGCGGATGGCGATCCATATCGACGATGGAGCGAGGCTTACGGTTCGGGCTGCGAAACGAAGAGATCCATCCCCAAACTCTGCGACAAGTACTTAGCGACTAGTTGTCCTTTGACGCTGTTGCCGGCGGCGTCGAGCGGTGGGGCAAACGTGCCAAGTCCCCCCTTGCCGGGCGAGACGGTGACGATGCCGCCGCCGATGCCGCTCTTGCCTGGAAGGCCGATCTCATAAAGCCAGTCGCCCGAGGTTTCGTACAGGCCGGCAGTCGCCATCACGGCCAGAGCGTAGTGGCAGACTTGCGGGTCGACGACGCGTTCTTTCGTAATTGGATTGACGCCGCCGTCGGCGAGGGTGGCGCCCATCACGGCGAGATCTTTCGCCGAAACGTTGAGCGAACACTGCTTCGTGTAGAGGTCGGTCGCAATGGCAGGATCCATGTAGATGCGGTTGAAGCTCTGCAACAGCCGCGACAGCGATTGATTGCGGAAGTTTGTCTCGGAGGCCGAGGCGTAGACTTCGTCGTTGAGCGGCAATGTCCGGCCGGCGAATTGCGAGAGGCCTTCGTGGATGAAACGCCACTTAGCATCGAGGGTAGCCCCTGGGACGAGGCTGGTCGTGGCGATCGCGCCGGCGTTGACCATCGGATTGGTGCGTCCTTCGTCGCCCGCTTCTACAGCGGCAAGCGAGTTGAACGCCCGACCGGTAGCGTTGACGCCGATCTTGTCGCGCATCGCCTTGGCGCCTAGTACCTGGCAGACGAGCGCGAAGATGAAGGGCTTCGAGACGCTCATGATCGTGAATTCATGCTCGGCGTCGCCAACGGCGAAGACCTCGCCGTTCGTTCCCACGACGCAGACGCCAAACAGATCCTTCGAAACGCGGGCCAGTGCGGGGTAGACTTGCGAGTTGTTCCCCTCGATGTTCGTGCGGTAGCGCTCGTAGGCCTTGGTGACAAGTTCGACGACCCGCTCGCGCGGCGGCAGATGGCCGGTCGAGATGTACGAATCGAGCAGTTCGTCGTCAGCGGGATGATTGGCCATGGGCGTGGCGCCTTGCGTTTATTTTTGGATCAGTTCTCAGAAGTCGCCAAAGCAATCGCCAAGCGACAACCTTGGGCAAACTCGGGCAGATCGACGTATTCCTTCACCGTGTGAATCTCATACTGACCCGCTCCGAACGTGACGGTTGGCATGTCGTGATTCACCAGCCAATTGGCGTCGAGACCGCCGTTAGAAAAATGAGTCTGCGGCGTCAGCCCGAGCGATTCGACGGCTCGCTTTGCTCGGGCGACGGCGGGCGAATCCTCCGGCAGTTTGAACGAGGGATAAGACGGCTTGTTGACGAATTTTACATCGGCGACGGCGCCGTTGACGTCGGTCACTTCCTGTTGCGCTTTAGCAAGGGCCTCACGAAAGCCGTCTGAGATCTTCGCGGCGAAAGCAGCTTCAGGGCTGCGCGCCTCGCCGACGAGTTTCACATAGTCGGTGACGACGTTGGTTGCATCGCCAGCGGGATGCCCCGGCTTGCCGCCGAAGATGCCGACGTTGCTGGTGCCGTAGCCGTCGGGCTTCTTGATTTTGCCGAACCAGCCGGCCCGCTTCACTTCAGTGAGAGCGATCGCGCCGACAAGCGTGGCGGAGATTCCTTTTTCGGGAGCGACGCCGGCGTGAGCCGCCTTGCCGATGATCTCTGCTTGCCAGTTTTCCTGGGCGACGGCGCCGATAATCAGATCGCTGGCCAACTTGCCGTCAAAGTTAAAGCACATGACGGCGCCGCCGAGTTCGGCGGGATCAAGCTCGCGCGCCCCATGCAGGCCGCTCTCTTCGCGCACCGTGAATAGGAGCGTGATCGGCGGATGCGGAACCTTATGCTTGTAGAGTGTCTCGACTAGCGTCACGAGCACTGCGCATCCAGTGCGGTTATCGCCGCCAAGGGCCGTCGAGCCGTCGGTATTGATGCGATCGCCCTCGCGAATTGGTTTCGCGCCGGCGCAGAGCGGGACGGTGTCGAGGTGGGTTGAAAACGCGAGGCGATCGCCGGCGGTCGTGCCGGGGAGCGTGATGATGAGGTTGCCTGTTTCGGTAGGCAGCGGGATGCGTTCGTTCGCCGTGTCGAAGCGGATGGCTGAATCTGGGACGCCTAGCGACTTGAGATCGTCGATGATCGCCGCGGCGATGGCGGCCTCGTGGCCGGTGACGCCTTCGACTTCAAGGTAGCGCATTAGCCTCGCTTCGGCCGCGGCGACGTCGAGAAGAGTTGTTGGATTGCTCATAATTCAGTTTCCGTTCCAAGGTATCCAGCATGCGGAAGTGATCACTCCGCGGATTCATTAGATTCAATCGTCGCCTACAACCCCCACGGCAGCCCCAGCCAGAACCAAGCGGCGAACAGCGAGGTCCAGACAATGAACAACCAACCGACGTAGGGGAGCATCAGTGCGACCACCGTGCCGACTCCCGCCTCTTTGTCGTACTTCTGAGCGAACCCGACCACCAGCGCGAAATAGGCGTTGAGCGGCGTGATCGCATTCATCGGAGAATCTCCAATGCGGTACGCCGCGAGGACTGCTTCGGGATCGACGCCGAGGCGGATCAACAGCGGCACGAAAATCGGCGCGAAGATCGCCCACTTGGCGATGGCCCCGGTGATGAGCAGGTCGATGATCGCGACGACGATGATGAACCCGATCAATAGCGGCAGCGGGCCAATGTTCGACGACTTGAGCGCATCGGAGAGTTTAAGCGCCAGGATCGTCCCCATGTTCGAGTAATTGAAGTAGGCGACAAACTGGCTGATGATCAGCAGTAGAAAGATCAAGCCGCCGAGGCCGGCGATCGCCTTCTCAATCGCTTTGATGATTGCCGTCAACCCTTTGAGCGTCCCGGCGCCCACGCCGTAGGCGGCGCCGGTGGCGAGGAAGCTGACCATGATCAGCGCGATCAGGCCATTCATGAAGGGAGAACTGCCGATCAGTTCGCCGGTGGTCGGATTGCGAAGCGGAGCGCCGGCGGGCAGCGTCAACAACGCGAAGACGAGTAAGACGCCTGCCATCGCGATGCCCGCAAATCGAAGCCCGCGGGCTTCATTCGCGGAAAGTCCGCCGCTCTCCTCAGTGGGCGTTTCGCCCGTGTACTTGCCGAGCCGTGGCTCGATGACGCGCTCGGTGATAAATCCGATCAACAGCGTTAGCACGATCACCGATGCGATCGAAAACCAAAGGTTCGAGGTGAGCCCGATCGACAGTTCGGGGTTCACCATGTGGATCGCATCGTTGGTGAACTCGACGAGCACCGCATCGAGCGGCTTAATCAGCATGTTCACTGTGAAGGCGCCCGCGACAGCAGCGAAGCCAAGGGCCAGCCCGGCGAGCGGATGCCGGCCGAGACTAATGAATGCGGCCCCGCCGAGCGGGATCAACACCAGATAGCCGGCGTCGGCGCCGATGCTCGACACGATGCCGACGAACGCGAGGATGTACGTGAGGGCGCCGCTCGGCGAAACGATCACCAACTTGCGGATCAGCGCGTTCACGAGCCCCGACTCTTCCGCAACGCCGGCGCCGACCATCGCGACGATCATCAGCCCCACGGCAGTAAAGCCCATGAAGTTCGGAATGAGCGACGAGTAGATGAAACGAATGCCGTCGGTCGTGAGCAAACTCTTTGCGGCGACTTCACGTTGCTCAATGCTGTAGCTTTTCGCGTCGATCGCTTGGTAGTCGACGGCCATGCCGAGGTCGTAGAGGGTCGATTCCGTTTCGCTTGCATCGACCTGCTCCGCCGTCGGCACGATCGCCTCGTACGAAACCGTCGTGCCCGTGACGTACAGCACATGCGACAGAGCGATGACCATTGCGATGAGAATCAGAAAAATCACCGCAGGATGCGGGACCTTGTTCCCTACCCGTTCGACGACGTCGAGCACCTTCTGCATGAAGGTCTTGGAGGCTGCTGAGGGTTCGCTCATCGGCTTCGCCTGGAGGAATTATTAAGAACTTGATCGCCAACCAGTCAAACGAAACGCCAAGGTGAGAATATCACGGCGGCAGCAGCCAGGGGACTAAAGCGACGCTGACGGCCAGCACAATGAGGCTGAACGGGACGCCGAGTTTGATGAAGTCGCCGAATGTGTATCGGCCCGGCGTCACGACCAGCGTGTTCACCGGGGACGAAACGGGCGTCATGAACGCGGTCGACGCGGCGAGCGCGACGATCATCGCAAAAGGTCGCGGCGAGAGGCCGAGTTCTTCGGCGATCGAGATCGCCACCGGCGCCATCAGCACGGCCGTGGCGGTGTTCGAAATGAACATCCCGAGAATCGCGGTGATCGCAAAGATCGTCGCCAACACGACGCGGACGCCGGCGCCGCCGACGAAGTTCATTACCAGTTCCGCCGCGAGATCGACGCCGCCGGTCCGCTCCAGCGCGATCGAAAATGGCAGCATGCCGACGATTAGCACGAGCGTCTTCCAATCGATCGACCGATACGCGCTGTTGAGGTCGACGCAGCCGAACAGCCCCATCAATAGGCAGCCGATCAACGCGGCTTGCACGTTCGGGACGACGCCGCTGACCATCAGCCCGATGGCGATCACCAGGCAGATCACGGCCTGCAGCGCCTTTCCCGGCACGGGCAGCACGTCGTCGAGTTCCACCGGCAGGTTAAACGCCACCAGGTCGGAAGTTGCCTGCTGTAGATTGCGGATCGCCCGCCAGGGGCCGATCACCAGCAGCGTGTCGCCGACCTTAAGATCTTCGTGCTGCAGTTCGCCGTCGAATGCCGTGGAGCTGCGCCGCAGACCAATCACGGTCAGGCCGTAGCGGTCGCGGAACGAAGCGTCGGCCACCGACTGCCCGACCAGCGGCGAGGTGGCCGGGACGATGACCTCGGCCATGCCGATCTCTTGCGACATATCAGAGAAGTAAGCCCCGGTAAGGGACAACTCCTCTAGGCCAAACTGTCGGCGCATCTCCGCCGCCGTCACTTCGGGCACAAAGAGGTCGACGTAGAGGATGTCCCCAACGCGAAGCTCGGTCGACGATTCAGGTTGGATCAACTTGGCTTCGCGGTCGATCGCCACGAGGCTGGCGCCCGCCAAGTCGCGCAGTCGCGCTTCGGCAATGTTGATTCCCGCGAGCGGCGAGCCAGGCAGGATGCGGACGCGATGTTCGCGATTCGCGAGTTGATATTCTTCAATCCAGTCGGCCATGCGCGGTCGACGTCGTTTGCTCGCCGCGTCTTCGGCGGTCGAACTGAGCCAACGACTGGCGAACTTCATGTACAGAATCGCCAGTAGCAGAATCGGTATGCCAAACGGCGTGAAGCTGAAGAACTGAAAACCGTCGAATCCCTGGCGAATCAGTTCGCTGTTGACCACCAGGTTCGGTGCGGTTGCGATCAGCGTCATCATGCCGCTAATCAGCGCCGCAAAGCTCAACGGCATCATTAGTCGACTGGGCGAGATTCCCATGTTGTGGGCGATTCGCAGCGTGACCGGAATGAAGATCGCCGTCACGGCGGTGGAACTCATCGTCGAACCAAGGCCGCACACCACCAGCATTAGCAACACCAGCAGTCGCGTCTCGCTGCCGCCTGCCTTCGCCGCGAGCCAATCGCCCAAGCGACGCGCGACGCCGGTCCGCACCAGTCCGTCGCCCAGCACGAACAGCACGCCGATTAGCACAATGTTCGGATCGGCGAACCCGGCCAACGTCTCGCTCACCGTCACCACGCCGGTGAACGGCAACACGGTCAGCATGATCAGCGCCACCGCGTCCATCCGCGGCTTGTTGATCGCGAACATCGCGATCGCGGCGGCGAGCAATCCGACAACGACGGCAAGTTCAGCGTTCATGCACGGCCTACCGCTAGCGGCCGCGTCGAATCGCTAACGACGCCTATTCGCGCTTGATGCATGTTAGTCAATCGAGAAGTCGGTGGCGGGCGATTCCCGTCGCGGCGATCGCCACATCGGGCAGGGACGACCTAGTTATAACAGCTTCGAGAAGCTCCTGCACCCGGCGTCCGACGCTTAGATTCCGCCGCTCAGAAGTTGTATTGAAACAGCGTCTGAATCCGGTTCGCGTCACCGCTCTGGCCATCGAGATCTTGCCGGACACCGTGGAGATACTCGACGGCGATCGACATATTGCGCACCGGAATCCACCAGATGCTCGTCGCCACATACTGAGCCCCGTCGTAGGTCGTTCCGGCTTGGCCACCGACGCTGTCGACGTTCACCTCGGAATAGGTGAAGTTACTGAGCCAACGCTCATTGTACCAATGCTCGTAACTGGTCGCCCAACCGGCGGCGAAGGGAAGATCGAAAGCGCCGGTGTTCGGATCGACCTGCCCGTCGAAGCCGAGCCCCGTCGTGTCTTGGATGTAGCGGCCGACGCCGTAACCGGCGGTGTACTGTGCGAGTATTCGCGAGCGCTCGAGCCCGGTGGGATTGGCTTTGTGGATAGGATCGCTGCCGATGAGCGCGGCCCAGGGATGGAACACGGTCGACGCGCTGCCGCCCCAGCCGCCGCGGCGCGTCAGCTCGCCGACGTTGGGTTGATAGCCGATGGCGCGTCCCAAACCCGAAAGCTGCAAGTGGCCGAGGTCGCCTTCGTAGCGAATGTGAGTGGCGAGATCGGGCGTGTCTTGCACGTTTGTGCCGAGGCCGTTGGTCGTGATGTCGGAGAAGGGCTGCTCGACGCCGCCCGCCCAATAGATTTTGTCGGTAACGGGAATTGTCACGCGAGCGCCGGGACGGCGCTGATTCGCCAAGCCGCGCGGGCCGGCGAAGTCGGCGGTACTGGGCCAGGAGTTGCTGTCCATGAACACGGTGTTCTGCTGACCGAGCCGAAAGTAGCCGAAGTCAACAAACGCAAAACGCAATCGAAACGGATTGCCGCCAGCGCCGGCCGCTTGCGCGTTGCCGTTGAAGAAGTCACCCTCGATGAATGTGTGAGCGTTCCATTCCTTGAACACCGTCGGCGTCCAGGTCTCGATGGCAAAGCGGCTGTACCGCGCGCTCATGTTGAAGTTCTGCCCCGTTTCCTGCGGCACAGGAATCGTGTTCGTCACGAAATCGTCGCGGCTGCCGATCGGGTCGAAGTCGAACATCCCGCTGAGTCGCACGAAGCCGCGGAGCCGCATCGACGTGGCCGAACCGGGAACGAGAAACGAACCAGGCATCATGCCCCGCACGACGCCATCGGCGCGCTGCGCGGCCGTAGGTACGGGCGGCGGCGTGAGCGGCGTGAATTCGGGGACGCCGGGCGCTTCTTGAAACTCGCGGGCTTCGTAGCCGGGCGGCGCGTAATCGGCCAGCGGCCGCGCGCCGATGCCGGCGGTGTTGTAATAGTCAGGGCGATAATAGTAGGCCGGCAACTGACGCCCGCCAAAGAAATAGTCGCCGACGAACTCGCCGAGTCCTATCTCGCGATCGATGATGCCTTGATCGTCGCCGAGCGGCGGGTAGTCGGTGGTAGGAGGCGCCAACACCCCTTCGTTCGAGACGGTGAGCGGCGCATACGGATCTTCCTCCTGCTCCACGCCAGCTGCGGCTGGGGCGTCGGCCCTGGGGAAGCCATCCGGAAACACAAGTGACGCGTTCGAATCGGCCGCCGGGCTGATTTCCTCAACGGCGGGCAGCGCCTGCGGCGGCGGCAACGGCTGGAGTTCCAACGAGGACTGGGCGGCCGCACGTTCCGGCCAACACAGCGCGAAGCTCCCCGCTAGCATGGCTAGCCGGCAAACTGCGGCGCGGCAGCTGGCAACGCGAGAGCCCAAGCTTGCTGATCCGGGTGTAGACGGGAGAAGAGAACCGTGAAGAGGTGGATCGCCCCACTCGTCGTTATCGGCAAGGTTTGCTATGCCGATGAGAAATCCTACCGACGGGGCGTACTTTGCGAATTTAGGGAAGTTTCCCGATCAGCTAGCAGACGCGGGCGGCGGCGACGTGTCGCAACGCGGCGGCGTCGCCGGGTCGACAGAAGCAGATAGAGCGCCAGTAGGTTTTTTGCCGGTGCGGGCGCCTCGAAGTTCGACTCAGGGAGGAGCTCGACGCGTGTCACACCATCGCTGGTACGTCTGCGCGCTGTTGGCGTGCGGCGTCATTTCGACGCTAAAGATCGTTCCGGCCGCTCATGGCGCCGAGAGCACGGACTCCGCCTATCGCATCGTCCTTCGCTCGCGCGAAGCGCAGGCGACGCCGCAGTTAAGCAAAACGTCGCAAACCGGCGGCGGGTCAATCATCGTCGACCAGCCGACTCCCAATACGGTCGTCTTTCGGATGGGAGGCTCAGCCGCAGCGGGTTCGACGTTCCATTGTTCGAACGCAGGGATCAACTTCGCACTGCTGCAAGATTTGGAAGTCGTCGCCGTCCGAGAAGGGGTCCGCCCGCCGCGGATTGGCATGATGGGGCGACTCGTCGGCACGCTCACGGTGACTGAAGCGGAGAAATGGCAACATGCCGACGGCTCGGCGACGCAGGGCCCGGCGAACGCGGCCCTGTGGTGTTGCGAGAATTCCATCCTGGCGATCGATATGCCGGCGGCCGCCGTCGCCTGCGGCCAGAAGTTGGCGATCAATAATCAATCAGGACCGTGCGAGACGTCGGCGGTGACGGGCTGCTACCGGTTGACGGCGAACTTCCAAGTGGCAGCGAATCAGGGCAAAGGAGTATGGCACCGGCAGTACGCCGTAGCCGACTTCGATCCGGCGCCGCAACTCGACGCCTTCTGGGCCGACGGCCTGAAGACCTTTCGTGCCGTGCCGCGTGACGACTTCGGTTTTACACTCGTGGTGCGCGTCGTCGAAGAATCACAGTCAAAATAGTGAATGACTCGTCAGCATTTTAAGATGCATGAAGGTGCCACGACCAACGAATGAAGCCATGTCGGAGCCGCAAAGCTTCGACAATGAGTAAATATAAGACTTAATGCGAGAGATGGTCGATTCGGACCTGTAATCAGCAAGACAAGTAAGGTGTGTCACTGTCCTTTATTCCTAACCGCCGGCGCCGGTTCGTGGATCCCGTAAAAGATCGCGAACAGCACCGGCGCCACCAGCAACGTCAGCACGCAAGCGAACGACAAGCCGAACATAATCGCGACCGCCATCGACGCGAAGAACGGATCTTGCGTCAGCGGGATCATTCCCAGCACCGTCGTGAGCGCCACCATCATCACCGGCCGCAGCTTCGCGACGCTTCCTTCGATGATCGCCTGATACGGATCGGTCCCAGCCTGCATTTCCTGGAAGATCTTGCTCAGCACGACGATTGAGTTCTTGATCTGCTCGCCGCCAAGGGCCAACACCCCCAGCAGCGCCATGAACCCGAATGGCATCCCGGTGAGCAATAGCCCCGCCGTCACGCCGATGATCGCCAGCGGTGCGATCAACCAGATCACCAGCGTCGTCCGAATCGAGTTGAAGAGCCCGACGACGATCAGCACCATCAGCGCCAGCGCTCCGGGAATTGACTCTGCAAGCGCCGCTCGTGCGTCGCGCGAGTCCTCATACTCGCCCCCCCACTGCAGCGAGTAGCCGGCCGGGAGCTTGATCTTCTCGACGGCTCCCCGCACGCGGCTAAACAATTCGCTAGGCAACCCCGACCGCGGATCGGCGTGGATCGTGACCGTCGGGAAGCGATCGCGACGCATCACGACCGGGTCTTCCCAGCTTACGTCGACTGACGACACGACCTGACTGAGCGGAATCATGCGACCCGCTACGGGGCTCCAGATCTGCATGCTTCGCAGCACGTCGACGTCGTTCCGCTCCGCGAGCGGCGGCCGGGCGACGATCGGCAGCAAGCGCGTCTCTTGCGGGAACATCCCGCGATCGGCCCCTGGCTCGCGGAAGAAGCCGACGGCGCGTCCCTCGAATCCAGTTTCCAACGCTTGAGCGACTTCCACCCGCGTGATGCCGTTACGCCGGGCCTGCAGTTCGAACAGATCTGGCCGGATCACCTTCTCCCGTTCCCGCCAGTCGTGCCGCACGCCGATGGCGTTGCCGTCGTCTTCAATCGCTCGCACGGCGCGGTCGGCCAACTGCCGTAGGATCGCCGGATCGGGTCCTTGGAAGCGAGCTTGAATCCGTCCGCCGGCCCCTGGGCCAAGCAGGAACTTCTTTGCGACGGCGTTCGCGTTAGGAAATCGCTCGTCGAGTTCCTGCTGAATGTCGACGATCAGCCGGTCGATATCGTCCGCATTCATCACATCGACCAGGAACTGCACGAATGCTCGATTTTCTCGCTCGGGCGAGTAGACGAGCATGAACCGCAGCCCGCCGCCGCCGACAAAGGTGGTGACGTTGCTCACTCCCTTTTGCCGCTGGATGAATTCTTCGATCGCGATCGCGGTCGATTCGGTGTTGCGAATGTGCGTCCCTGCCGGCAGGAAGACGTCGACCATGAACTGCGGTCGCGTCGCCGGCGGGAAGAAGCTCTGCGAAACGTAGCCGAAGCCATAGAGCGCCGCGATGAACGCGACAATCGAGAGGACCATCACCGTCCCGCGCCAGCGGAGCGAGAGCGCCAGCAGCCGTCGGTACGCGCTGAAGATCGGCCCGCCGTAGGGATCGTGGCTGACGCCCTCCACGACCGGTTTCGGCGAGAAGAGCATGCTGCTCAGCAGCGGGGTGATCGTGATCGCCGAGATCCAACTGAGCGTCAGCGAGATAAAGATCACCCAAAAGAGCGAGTTGCAGTACTCGCCCGTGCTGTCGTTCGAGAGCCCGATCGCCGCGAAGGCGATCACGGCGATCGCCGTCGCCCCGAAGAGCGACCACTGGTTGTTCGCCACCGCTTCGCGGACGACTTCCATCTTCTCGCGTCCCGCCTCGATGCCGACCTTGATCCCCTCGATAATGATGATCGCGTTGTCCGTCAGCATGCAGAGGGCGATGATGAGCGCCCCCAGCGAGATCCGCTCCATGAGAATGTCGCCGTCGAGGTACATCACCAGGAACGTCGCCATGATGGTGAGGAAGAGGACCATGCCGATGATCAACCCGGTCCGCAGCCCCATCGCGAACATCAGGACAATGATGACGATGCTCACTGCCTTGATCAGGTTGAAGATAAAGTCGCCCGTCGCGGCAGTAACCGCTTCGGGCTGAAAGTTGATCTCCTCGATCTCGATCCCGATCGGTTGATTCCGCTTCAGCTGGTCGAGCTTCTGCCGGACCGCCTGACCCATGGTGACGACGTTCCCCCCCTGGATCGTTGAGATCCCGAGGCCGATCGCCTGCTGTCCGTCGTACTTCAGAATTCGCCGCGGCGGGTCACGGTCGGCGCGCTCGATCGTCGCCACGTCGCGGAGGACGAGTTGCCGACCCTGGGAATCGTTGCCGACGACCAGTTCCAGCATCTCGTCCGCGGAGTTGAAACCTCCTAGGGGATCGAGCGCCAGATGCTCGTCGCCGACCTGGACGCGGCCGCCGTCGGCGACGACGTTGCGTGCCTGCAGCTGAGCGTAGATCTCGTCCTCGTTCAGCCCGAGTCGGGCGAGTCGTTGCCGCGAGATCTCCAGGTAGACGAGTTCCTGCTGTTCGCTGAAGAGGTCGACCTTCTTCACGTCGGTCGCCAGCAGCAGTTCGCGGCGGAGGAACTCCGCGTAGCGCCGCAGCTCCTGCTGCGAGTAACCGTCGCCGGTGATCGCCAAGAAGACGCCGTAGACATCGCCGAAGTCGTCGACGACCATCGACTGGCCGCGGGCCGAGGGGGGAAGCTGCCGCTGGACGTCGGCGATCTTGCGCCGGAGCTCGTCCCAGACCTGCGGGATCGAGTGTTTGTCGAATTCGTCCTTGATCACCACGGTCACCACCGAGCGACCGCGCGTCGACTCGGACTCGACTCGCTCCAGCTGGCCGAGTTGCTGCACCGCGATCTCGATCGGGTTGGTCACCTCGCGCGCCACGTCCTCGGCGCTCGCCCCCGGGTAGGGGGTGATGACGAGCGCTTCCTTGATCGTAAACTCGGGATCCTCGAGCCGCCCCATCCGCTGGTAGGCGAGGAGGCCCCCAGCGACGATGAGGGCCATCGAGACGAACGCGATCCGGTTCTTGCGAACGGTTAGTTCCCCCAGGTTCATCGCGTCCCCCCGAGCTGATCGCCGAGGTCGCGGACCTGCATGCCGTCGCGGAGACGCGACGCCCCCGCGATGGCGATCCGGTCGCCGGGAGCGAGTCCCTCGACGATCTCGATATCGCCGCCGGTGGCGTTGCCGAGTTTCACCGTCCGCTTGGTTACCTTCTGCGAATCGTCTGCGCCCTCGATCAGCCAGACAATCTGCTCACCCGAATCTTTCTTGACGACGGCCGAGACGGGGACCAACAGCTGCTGGCCGAGGACGCCTGCCCGCCGGAAGTCAGCGGTCACGGTGGCGGTCATTCCGGGAAGGATCGTCACGTCGGCCGGGGCTTGCATCGCCGCGCGAACCTTGAACGTCTGCGTCGTCGGGTCGGCGACTTGGGCGATCTCGCGAATCTCGACCGGGAATCGCAACCCAGGCGCGCCGCTGAACTCCGCGACAAGGTCGATCACGTCCGCCGTGCGGATGTCGGCCGCCATCACGGTCTCGGGAACGTCGACGACGATCTCGATCTCCTCAACGTCTTGGAATCGCACCACCGGTTGCTTCGCCTGGACGTTCTGTCCCTCTTCGACGAACCGTTGCGCGATGACGCCGTCGTAGGGAGCGGTGAGCGTCGTGTCGCTCAGTTGCAACGCCGCTTCCACGACCCGCCCTTCGAGGCCGCGGACGACCGCCGCTTGAGCGTCGATGTCTTCCTCGCGGCCGATCGTTCCCTTCTCCAGCAGCTGCACCGCCGCCTGGTACTCCTCTTGAGCGACGCGGTACGCCGTCTCGGCGACTTCGTACTGCGAGCGCGAGACCGCGCTGTTGCGGATGAGTTGCTCGAACCGTCCGAACTCGGCGCGGGCGTTCGCCATGCGAGCCTCCATGGCGCGGACGTTCGACTCGCGCCGGAGGGTCTCCTCGGGTCGCTCGCCTGATTGGAGCCGGCGGAGGAGGGCGCGAGCCTGATCGAGTTCGCCTTGCAGTGCGGTGAGGCGAGCGTCGAATTCTTCTTTACGCAGCTCCGCGATCACCTCTCCCTTGGCGACGCGTTGGCCTTCCTTGACGGGGAGCTTCACCAGCAGCCCTGGGACTTGGAACGCCAGTTCTACGCGGCGGGAAGCTTCGGCAACACCGGGGAAGATGCGGGTGCGGACGTCGCCGCCGGAGGCGACGACCATCGTCTTGACTGGGCGGACTGGTTCTGTTCGCTCGACGGCGGCGGGGGAGCAGCCGAGCGTGGCAATGAGAATCGCGAGGGCGAGGAGGGGGGGCTTCATGTGACTGGTGGCTCCGGCGGGCCGCTCGCCCAAGGCTACTGTCCGTGTGCGAAAGGTGATTTTTGGCATATGCTTGGCGTTGAACCACTGAACTACTACCGGCTAGAAGCCGGTAGATTCGAGGATTTCGTGAGCTACGGACTAAAGTCCTTACGCTCACGAACAAATACATTAATCAAGGCGACCTTACTCCCCCTTCAGGTTGCTAAGGCCAACTCCAACGAACTCAGGCATCGAAAAAACCTCAGGCCTGTACCGACTCGCAACGACTATACGACCTTGAATTTTCGTCTGAAGGCGAGGGTATTAGAACCGTCGTCGGGACCATAACGTGTCACAGAAGTCCTGCAACTAAAACTCAGGACAACCCTCACCGCCAAAACGCCGCCCGACTCTCCCGCGTCAGTGTCCTGTAATGCGCCGTGTCCTTGGCCAACCCATCGAGATACCCAATCGCCAGCTCCCAAAACATGCTACTCCGCTCTTGCTCAGTCAACACGCCAAGCACATGCTGCGTGTATGATCCCAGCATATACACCTGGGTTGGCCGCGGCACCGCCCGATTGTTCGCTAAGATCGCCAATTGCTCAATCTCCAGCAGCATCAGATGAAACTTCGCCTCCATCGCTTCGTCAGCGTGATCGCGAACCAACCTCCCCGCCTCGATCGCGCCGATATTGCTCGCCATAAACCCTCCTGGCTCGAACAGCCGCTGGTGAGCCTCGAAGAACCGCACGAGATTCTCAATCCGCCGATTCCGCAGCATCGAGAATGAATTGATGGTAAAGACCAATAGCGCCACCACGGCGGCGACGACGGTGGCGTAGTCGCGAAGTTCGCTACTGGTCATGTAAGCCAAATCCAAAAATGCATTCTCAACTGCCTGATTCTAGCGGATGAACTTGCGCGCAGAAGGTGAGCCGCCGGCAAAGCAAGTAGTATGATTTGGGTTAATTCGACGAGGTCCGTTATGGTCGCGGCGTCCGCATCGCGTTTATTGGGAGCTTGGTGGGCACGATTACAGTGCAGAGCAATGCAGGCTTCGAGGGCGTGACCACGACGCCCCTCCCTTTTCCTTGCTGACGTCACCTTCAGCGACCCGAGTAGTAAAGTTGCGCCGCAACGCCGCCGAATTCATTGAGTTTCTTCGCCGCCTCGCCGTGCAAAAACTCAATCTCGCAATTGTTCAGCAGCGACTTGATCAGTATTTGATCGAACTTGTCCGAATCAATCGGAACCGAGACGACGACTTTGCTGGCTTGGCCTTGTTCCAGCGCCTGCATGACGCCTTGAGTCTCCAACACCGCCGTACCGCACGCATGCCTGCGTGAAATCAGTTCATTGACCAGTGCCAGGTCGTGCGCCAGTTCTTGCTCTTCGGCGATCCTTTTCACCACTTCCGCGATCTCATTGTTGGAACTTTCGAAGGCAATCGGCTCGATCGTGACCAACGAGGCGTAAACGGTCGCGTGAAGTGCGTTCTTCACGGCATGAGCCAGCTTGAGATTGCCGCCGAAAACAATGTGTTCGATTTCTGAGTCCGCGAGGAAATAGTCGTTGATTTCCGCGGCGGCTTCCTTCACGACGCGTCGCTCCGAGTCGAGATCGCGTCGATCGGAAGCCTGAGTTCGCGACGTCCGGCTTCCTGGACGCAACGAAGTTCCCCCCGCGGCTCCCGTTTGAACTCGCACCTCATCCAATGGCGCCGTAAGAAACACCTCCAGAATCTTCGTCTCCTCTTCGGAGATAAGCGCCACCATGTATTTCTTGTGGCTATCGAGTGCAAAGAGCAGAGGCTTGAGTTGAGGCGTGCCGTAAAACACCTTGGTCGGCATACTAACCGGGAGACCGACTGTCAAGAAATCCTCGTGATCAGTGAAGATGACGGCCGAACGCCCCTGCGGTTTGCTCTGCTGAAGATGGGACATGATCTTCTCCTCCGTATCCGCCCATGTTCGTTTGGCTTCGCGTCCGACGATCGCGTGAGGCCCATGGCTTTCCTCAAGTCGCTTCGCTTCGTTCTTTAGTTCGATTAGCCAAGCTGGTCTTTCACGTCGATTGTCTTGGTCCGTCGAGTCGACGGCGACGTAGGCCGTGAGAAGCGGCGTCTCCTCGTATTTATGCTCGACGATAAACGTGCGCAGGGAGTTTAGAATTCCCTGAATTGTCTTCTTCATTCGAATGCGACCTTTTCGATAAGGGATACTCAGCTAACTAGTTTGGTCAAGCAACATTGTGAGTGAGCTGCTTCTGAAGTGACGTCTCTGCTGAGATTGCTAATGAATGATACAGCGACCGCTGCGCATTCGACCAGCACTGCACCGCTTTTCCCAGGGCTGAATTCCTAGATGCCAGGTGTTTGTGAAACTTTTTCGAAAATCGCCGACGGCGCGAAGAAATCACAAGGGAGATCCGGTTGCGGAGTGACTGGCCTGGGGTAACTAGGCTTTGTCCCAATACGCTCAAACAAGCTCGTAGCTGAGATATTGCTTGATGAAGGCCAGGGTGATCATGCCGCCAAAGTTCTTGGCCGTCTTCTCGAATCGGTAGAGGATGCGGCGGCTTTCCTTGAGCCAGCCAATGAGCCGCTCGACGATGTTGCGACGCCGATACGCCTCGCGATCGAAATCAACGAGGCGCGCGTCGCGGTCCTGGTTTTTGGTCTTCCCCCCTCAAATTACTCCAGTCTGGATGAGAGAATCCCGCCCGGGCGGTTTCCCGGACAGGAGGTTCTTTCGATGAAGAAGACGCGATACACGACCGAGCAGATCATTGAGAAGTTACGTGAGCGGACGTGGCTTTGGGGAAGGGTCAGAAGGTCCCCGAGGTGTGCAAGACGCTCGGGGTCACCGGGCAGACTTACTACCGCTGGCGCCAGAAGTACGGCGTCATCGCGCCCGAACGGCTACCGAACTCCGCCTCGGCCGCCGTTTTGTGGGGGCGCCCAGAAAACGGCGGGGATGCCTTCACGGAGAAGGCAGTAGCAAGATACAAGAATGGCTACATCGAGAGCTTCAACAGCCGCTTCCGGCAAGAGCTGCTTGACCGCGAGCTGTTCCTAGGGTTGAGCAAGACCGAAACGAAGAGCACCGTGCTGGTGAAGCATCATCTCAAGCAGCTCAAACTGCCGACGATGCAGAGCGAGTGCGAGAAGACGGCTGCCCGGGCGGCCAAGGAGAATCTCGATCATCTGGCCTCCCTCCTGGCGCTCTGCGAGTTGGAACTGGTCGACCGGGAGCGGCGCGCCGCCGAGCGGCGGCTCAAGGCCGCCCGCTTCCCGGCGACCAAGACGCTCGAGGAGTTCGACTTCGACCTCCAGCCTTCGGTTAACAAGCCGTTGGTCTTGGAACTGGCCAAGGGAGACTGGATCGATCAACGGGAGAATCTGCTCTTGGTCGGCGCCAGCGGCACGGGGAAGACCCATCTCGCCACGGCGCTCGCGCTGGCCGCCTGTCTGCGGGGCCGGAAGGTACGGTTCTTTCGGGTCACCGAGCTGATCGCCATGCTGCTCGAAGCTCGGGATGACAAGCAGCTGCTCAAGTTCCGCTTCCAGTTGGCGAAGCTCGATCTGGTCGTCCTCGACGAACTGGGCTACGTTCCGGCCAGTAAAGCCGGCGCCGAGTTGTTGTTCGACGTGATCGGCGCGGCCTACGAGCGACATAGTCTCGTGGTCACGACCAATCTGTCGTTCGAGCACTGGACCGAGGTCTTGGGGAGCGAGCGGCTCACCGGCGCGGCGCTGGACCGCCTCACCCATCGTTGCCATATCCTCGAAACCAAAGGCGAGAGCTATCGGCTCAAGGACGCACGCCGGCGTCGTCGATCTAACGACAAGGAGTCCGACTCAAGGGCCTGACGCGGGAAGGCCTGAATCATTCCCGCACTTAACGCCGCGCTGCACTATTCGGGCGCCGGGCGCTGCACTATTCAGGCGCCGTTCACAGCGAACACTAGCGGGCTGGAAGTTGGGCGGGTAGGTATCCAGGGCGACATCGACAAAGACGTCGCATCCTGTCGCTTCTAGTCCAAAGATTTTGGACGTTGGTACCGAATCCCTTTTTTCAGCATGCGTAGATGCATGAGTCGCCATCGCGGTGCTAGTAGTTCATCCAGATTCGTTCGATCATTCGCCGTTTAGAACTTTCGCCCGCCGCGAGGTTAGCCATCTCAAAATCGACGGTCCGCCAATCGTGGTATAGCTCCTCGTAGAGTAGTGATGCGTGCGTAATGCCAAGGAGAGCTTGCCCCCATGCCATTTGACAGGTGATCTTAGGTTCATACCTAAGATTTGCCTGAAGCGCCGTCATTAAGATGGACTCGACAGTGCCCATCGGCACTCGCTGCCGATGTCGGGGTGACCTCAGCAAGTTCACAATTCCGCACTGATCACATCGGTATACGTAAACGGTCGCCCTGCTGAATAACATACTCGCCGCTGGCGGACTAGCTTGGCTACAAGCGCCACGGATTGGGTGCAGTATCTGGTTTGACTCGTCCGCGGGCGGCTCAGGTTGACGTTGTCGCAAAAAAGCGGCACGGCGGGTCGTCGTCTTGATCTGAGACGGCTCAGGGCGGGGATACTTCGGGTCTCGATTCGGTAGGAAGGATTTATTTCCCGAAGCTGTCCGGTTCTAGCCACCATTCTTGATTACCCCTTTAGACAGCCTCCTTTCGAGAACGCTTCTGCGAAAAGGCTGGTGCAGTCCAGGGCCAAGTTAGCCCTGTGCGATCGGGGCAATTCGCCAAATGTGACCGGTACTTAAGCATTGCCACCAAGCGTGGAGCGGGGAGCCGTAATCATGAGTCTCTTTAAACGATCAAAGCGGTTTCGGAGTCGTGCCACTGTTGACCGTCCTCGCCGGTTTGAACTGCTCGAAGATCGGCGGGTCATGGCCGTCGTTACGGGACAGTCGACTTTCGACGCCAGTCTCTTTGGGGACAACATTGAATTGTTGTCGGACGGCAACGCCGTCGGCTACGGCTACGCCATCAACTACGACGGCCAAACGCTCGCGGCCGTTGGCAGCGACGGGCAGGCCCGGACAGGCGCCGACGCTCCGCAGCGCAATTTCACGTCACTCACGGAGATGGAAATCTCGAGCGTTTCGAAGACGGTGACGGCGACCGCGATTCTCCACATTCTGCAATCGCATCCGGGCGGTCTCGATGCGGCGCTCAATACGCTGCTGACGGATTATCTGCCGAGCGACTGGACGCCGGGTGCCAACGTCCAGAACGTGACGCTTCGCCACCTGCTCACTCACAGCAGCGGCTTCCTCGAAGAGGGGAACTCGATCGGCGTGAACTTTGAGAGCTACAGCCAGAACAACTTCACGAACCTGCGAAACTTGGTGCAGGCGGGACTGCCGGCGCCAAACGTAGCCGCCGATGGCGTTTACGACACGCCGCGTTGGACGCCCAGCTACAACAACGCCAACTTCTCGTTGCTCGCTAAAGTGGTGCTGCCAAAGCTGCTGAACCCCGGCATCAACCTGACGGCGGCAAATTATACGAATCGCGACGCGACCTCCGGCGGCATTTACAAAGAGTACGTCCAGGACGAAATCTTTGCTCCCTTGGGGATCGTCGCCGATTTGGCGCCGACCGACGTCAATCCAGCGAAAGGCTACAACCTGGCGACCGCGGACGTCTCGCCGGGGCTTTCGCAGTCGAACCTCACGAATACGGGCGGCGCGTTCGGCTGGAAAATGTCGGCCCGGGAACTCGCGACGTTTCTCGACGGCATTCGCCGCGACAACAGCATTCTTACGGCCGCCACTCGGCAGATGCGCGATGCGCAGGAGCTGGGCTGGTTCCAGTCGGAGGACGCTTTCGGCGATTTCTTTAGCCACAACGGGGCGACTGGCGGCGGCGCGGGAAATTTCCGCTCGCAGATCGCCGCGATGCCGGCCAACGTGGAAGTGTCGTACTTGATGAATTCGGAGTCGAGCAATCTTCCTGGCGGTTCGATCGGCAGCATGCTGAAGACCGCGTACGTCAACGCGTGGAGCGAACTTACCGTCGCCGGCACGTCAGCCGCCGATAATTTTTTGATTCGGCTCGACAACAGCGGATTCCGACCATCGATTGAAGTGGTCCTCAACGGCGTGACGGAATTCACGCACTGGATCGACACGCTTGACTCCTTGACGCTGAACGGCGGATTCGGCAATGACACGTTCACGATTCAGGGGTGGAACCCGTCGATCGATCTGAACCTCAACGGCGGATTCGGCAACGACGTCGTGAGCGTCATGCCGGGCGTGCGGAACCTGGAATGGGTCAACGGCATGACCTTCGACGGCGGATTCGGCGACGACTCGCTGGTGATCAACGATCAAAACAATCCTTACAGCAACGTCGCGTTGAGCCGGATCTACACTGCCACCAGCAGCTCGGTCGCGCGGTTCGCCGGGCATCCGGCATTCCCGGGCAATCCAGCGTTCTCCATTCCGGTAGTGGTGGGCTTCTCTGGCGTGGAGAATCTCGACCTAACCACAGGCGGCCAGCAGGATATTGTCAGCGTCGTCAGCAAAACGTCGGGCCAAACCCAGGTACGCACTGGCAACGGCGACGATGTGATCATCGTCGCTCAGACGGCCGGCAACCTGGAGACGGTCGACGGTCTCGTCGTCGACGGACAGTCCGGGCTCGATACGATTCGTCTGTTTGATCATAATAAGACCAGCGCCGACCCAGACGCCGTCGGCCAGTACGACGTTGACGCCAATAGCGTGTCGCGCTACATCTCCAGCTTGGGCGGCGTCTCCAACGGGGGTTCGGGAGGCGTCGGCGTCGATTTCCTCCAAATGGAGAATCTTGAACTGACGACCACAGACATGGTCGACGTCATTCGAGTCCACGCGACGACGACCGGCACGACCACGATTCACGGCGGGGCGGGCAGCGATATTCTGAACGCCACCCCCAACGGCAAGAACCTGGAAACGGTCGACGATCTCGTCTTCTACGGCGACGCGGGACTCGATTCGATCGTTCTGAACGACCAGAACAATCCGTATACGTATCCAGGTCTCAATCGCCAGTACGAAGTCAGCTCCGCGGGCGTCACGCGCGTGACGGGGCTGCCGCTGGGCCAGGTCTTGCTCCCAGTCTCGATCGACGTGACATACGGCAGCGTCGAAAAGTTAACGCTCAAGACGGGCGATCAGAGCGACACGGTTAACGTCGAAAGCGTGCCCTCCGCCGGTGCCCTGCTGCAGACTGGCGCCGGCGATGATGTGGTTCACACGAGCCCCGCCGGCGGCAACTTCGAGTCGATCCACGGATTGCAAGTGGATGGCGACGCCGGGAACGACGCGCTCAACATCCACGACGAGAACAATCCGTATGACCTCGGCCCTGGCGGCGGCGTCTATGCGATTTCGCCGACGACGGTCTCTCGTTTCAAAGAGCACATTCTATTTGAGAACGTGGCCCTCCCGGTCGAACTCGACTTCACGGGCATGGAGAATGTCTCGCTGGCCGCGGGCAACCAGGGCGATACGTTCAACGTCAACGGAACCGGCGGCGCTGCGACGCTGGTGATCGACGGCAACAGCGGCAGCGACCGGTTTAACATCGACAGCCCAGCGTTTGCAACGATCAATGTGCAAGGCGACTTTCCGATCTTTGCCCCGGGCGATCGGCTGTCAGTGAATGAGGAGGGACAGTATGCCGTGGCGGACGTGCCAGGGTTGTATGTGGTCGGTAGCGGCGCGATGACGATTGGCGCCTCTACGGTCAGCTTCAGCGGCATCGAGACGTCGGAGATACGTCCGCAGATCTATGGCGGGCCGGGCGACTTCGACAGCAACGGCGTGGTCGAAGGTCTGGATCTTACGCACGCGACGTTGGGCTTCAACACTCGCTTCGGCGACGACCTTGATGGGAGCGATTTCCTCGTTTGGCAGCGGAACTTCGGCGTCAGCTTGCTGCCGGAAGAGACTCGCGGCGGTCAGGCGGATCCCGGAGAAGAGTTGCAGGCGATGACGTCGATCGCCGCAGCCGGAGACGATGACGAGCCTCGCTCCGATGTCTTCGCCTTCGGTTCGCTGGCAGGTCAGTCGACGCTGCAAGTCGTCGACGCCCCCCGCAGGGCGTCGCGATCACGCCAACGCGAAGTGATGCTGATGACGCCAGTCGTCGCCGTCAGGAAGTCCATCGCTTGGGAAGTCCGCGATTCGGCCTTCGCGCTGCTCGGCGAGAGCGATGCACGCAGCGAAGGCAACGGCGATTCGACGTCGCCATGGGATGATGCCTTCGCCGACTTCGGCTTGCCCGTCGGCGCTGCAGTCTAACCGCTTCGGCGAGGAGCTAACGATGACGACGCACGGCATAGACAATCGCCAGGCAGGCGACGGCAATCAATCCAGTCGGCTCGGGAACCGCC
>JBGSMO010000458.1:0-1976 GCA_041740115.1 Pirellulales bacterium | reverse complement strand
CATCGGCCAAGCGACGCTTTCTATTCCATTATGGTTCTTGAGCATGACAACCGCCGCCGCCGGCACGCTCCTCTGGATGCAGCGTCCCTACCGCTTCACGCTCCGCGGCGCACTCGTCGCCACGACGTTCATCGCCGTCGTCCTCGGCATGGGCGTGGCGTTGAGCCGATAGCGCACTCCAAGTCGCCGCCGGACGCCACTGGCATTCTGCCAGGGCGGAAGCGGGAAAGCACTTGCTACCGTCCGGTAGCCTTCCCTCAGCCTCTCACTCCTCCCCCAAAAACACAAATGGCTTCGCCTCCTGAAACTTCCCCGTCGCGTCGCCCGTGATGTCGTGGTCGGTCGCCGTCGGCAGCATCTTCACCGCCGCCCCTTTCGCAAAATCGAGCTCGGCCAAATCGACCCACAGCAGCCCCGGGCTCAGCGCGTGTTGGAAGTAGTAGATGCGATTCTTCTGGTCGGTCACCGTCAGCCAGACCGTGTTCGCGACGTTCGGCTTGTTCGGCACGCTTAGGCCGAGAGGCACGCTCGCGTCGTGCATCACGCTGAACGTGGCCGCCACCGCCGTCCGGGGATCGGCCGACTGCTTCACGGCGCCGATGTAGAACGACGCCCGCACGAACCGGTCGGCTGGCCGAATCGTCCCCGGCAGCATCACCAACCCGCCGATCTCCTGCCAATATTGCGTGAGCGCCAACTGCTTATCGTAGGTCGGGTCGTTGGTCATCACCTGGTACTGACGACCATGATGAATCACGAGCTTACCGGCAACATACTCAAAGATCGCCGAATCGCCGCTCGGGTCAGAGATCGCCAGATGCCCGACCGCGGGCTTGCCGTTCGGCAGGATGGGGGCCGCAAGCGCGAACGACTCTTTCTGCATCTCGGCCACCGCTTCGGCGACGGTCGCAAAATTGTCGAGCGCGTATTGCGTCCACGCTGTCGTCGAAATCGTTGGCCGGCCGTTGGCTTGGCCGTAGTCGGAGGACGTTAAATAGAGAGCATTCGCGGCGAGCCCCTTCTCATTGACGCCATCCACCGTTGCGGCGTCGTAAAAGTTGGAAATGACGCTGCCGTACTTGCTGGTCCACTTCACGGTGTTGGCTCCGGTCGCGCCGTCGCGCGTCATGCCGCGCGGAAAAACGTAGAGGTTGGTCCCGGGGTCTTCAACCCAATCCATGGTCCGTCCGTCGACGACCATTCCCTCTGGTCCCAAATACACGGCACGCGTGCAACCGTTCGCCGGCTCCGCGAAAGCAAGTGCGACGGCAACGGTGACCAGTAAGCAGATCGATTTCATCGCGGAACTCCTGGCGTGGAAAATGTTCATGCGGAACTGCCGTCGCGCCGCGAAGCTTGGCTCCGTCAGCGCGATGACGCGGCCCAATTGAAAAAACGTAGCTCACGGACTCGCGCCTTACAGAGCGGGCAACCGCTGCCAGCGCTCGTATCCATCTCCGCTCTGCCCCGCCAAATCGGCGAACCCCCTCTCCAAAAACGGCCGCGCCGCGTGAAAATCTCCGCAAAATAACGGAAAAACAATTCCGCGAACTACTCACTTGAAAATGGGCCACCCGCTCCGCTAAAGTGAACGTCCGTCCACGTCTCATGGGCAGGCCGTTAGCTCTCTCGCCAAGCCGCGAAGACGCAAAGAATCGCAAAGAAGAAGGTAGGAGAAAGAAAATCCTTCTTCCCCGCATTCTTTGCGTTCCTTTGCGCCTTCGCGCCTTGGCGAGAGACTGATCGCGCTGCCATCAAAAAACCGGGGAGAACCAACCAATGAACAGCCCATACATCCACCAGCGTCGCCGGATCATGGACACGGCCAAAAAAGTCAAATTCTGCCAACTCGTCCGCGAGAGCCACTCGCTCGAAGAAGCGGCCGAATGGGTCGACGTCTCGATCCGCACCGTCCAAAGGGAGCGCAAACGGGACGAGGATTTTGACCACGAAATCCGCCTCGCGCAGCAGGCGAC
>JBGSMO010000318.1:0-5481 GCA_041740115.1 Pirellulales bacterium | reverse complement strand
GACGTCGCCGTGCTTAGACTCTCGGCCATCGTCGTCACGCTCTGCTTGGCTTGTGGCGCCTCGAACGCCGCGGCGCAAACCGCGGCGGGTCCGTCCCTGCTCCCGCAAGCGCTCAATGGCATCGGCGGGCCGCAGCAGTGGACCAGCCCCGAAGGAATCAGTTCCAGCATCCAGGTGATGCTGCTGCTCACGGTCGTCAGCCTCGCACCGGCGATTCTGCTGATGACCACCAGCTTCGTGCGCATCATTGTGGTGATGGGTCTGCTGCGGCAGGCTCTCGGCACGCAGCAATTGCCGCCGAGCCAAGTGATCACGGCGATCGCGATCTTCATGACGGCGCTGCTGATGGCGCCGACGTGGACCAAGGTCTACGAAGACGCGCTGAAGCCCTACTCGGAAGAGCAGATCAGCCTCGACGAGGCTTGGGAGCGCGGCACCGATCCGGTCCGCCGGTTCATGGCCGAGCAGATTCGCCGCACGGAGAACGACGACGACGTCTATCTCTTCCTGAAGTATCTGCCGAGCGAGATCGATCCTGAAACCGGCGAACTCCCCACAAACTACGTTTACTTCGACGCGAAGCCCGACGAACGGAACGTGCCGCTCACGGCGTTGCTACCGGCGTTCATGCTGAGCGAATTGAAGACGGCATTTCTCATCGGCTTCCAGATTTACCTGCCCTTTGTGGTGCTCGACATCATCGTGGCAAGCGTCACGATCTCCATGGGCATGCTGATGTTGCCCCCCGTGTTGATCTCGCTGCCGTTCAAGCTGCTGCTGTTCGTCCTCGTCGACGGCTGGCGGCTGGTGGTCGAGATGCTGATGGAAAGCTTTCAAGTTCTCGCCTGACGGCTGAGGGCCGCGCTGCGCGCGTTGGTCGAAAGAGACTGCTGCCATGGATCCGCAAGACGCCGTTGATTTGGGCCGCGAGGCCTTGCTGATCGCCACGCTCGTATCGGCGCCGATTCTGCTTGCGGGCATGATCGTCGGCCTCGTGATCGGCCTGCTGCAGGCGCTGACGCAGATTCAAGAGCAGACAGTGGCGTTCGTGCCGAAGCTGATCGCGATGGTGCTGGCGCTCGTCTTTTCGCTGCCGTGGATTCTGACGCAACTGATTGAGTACACCAGCGAGTTGATTGCTGACATTCCGAATAAGCTGTGATCTCTGACAGAGTGTTGGGCGCCACTGGCATCCTGCCAGTCAGAACTGCTAGGCAAGCAAGTATCCGCTTCGTCACTGGCTACAAGCCAGTGGCACCCAAAATCGAGAATAGCCGATGAACGCCGCCATTCTCGAACCCTTTCTGGTCCATCAGCTCGGCACGTTCACGCTCGTCCTCGCCCGGGTCGGCGCGTTGATGATGACGGCGCCGATCTTCGGCCCGCGTTCGGCGCCGTTGCAGGCGCGAGCCTTGCTGGCTTTCGCGATGGCAATCATCATCACGCCGCTTCATGCGTCGCAAGCGCCAGTCGATATGCGGAACATGGTCGCGTTCAGTCACTTCGTGCTGAACGAAGCGCTGATCGGCCTGCTGCTCGGCCTCGGCCTGCTGATTCTGCTGAGCGGCATCCAACTCACCGGCCAGATCCTCAGCCAACTCGGCGGCACCGCCTTGGCCGAAGGGTACGACATCATGTCGGAAGAAAGCCTGCCGGTTTATTCGCAGCTGTTTTACTTCCTGACGCTCGCGATGTTCGTCCTGCTCGGCGGCCATCGGCTGCTGATTGAGGCAATGCTCGATACCTACCAGTGGTTGCCGCCGGGGCGAGCCGTGATCGGCGAATCGTATGTCACCGCGATGACGACGCTGCTGGGACAGAGCTTCCGGCTCGGCATCCGCGCCGCCGCTCCGGCGATGGCGGCGCTGCTGCTGGCGACGCTTGTACTCGGACTCATCGGCCGCACGTTGCCGCAGATCAACATTCTGGTCGTCGGCTTCAGCGTGAATGCCTTGGTCACTAGCGGCGCGGTACTCGTCTCGATCGGAGCCATCGCGTGGGCGTTTCCGCAACAGGCGGTGACGGCGGTCGAGATGATGGCGGACGCTGTTCATGCCGCGGCAGAGCAGGCGAAGGAAAAGGTGACTAGCGAATAGTCAGTTGTCAGTGGTCCGTGGTCAGTTGCTGCTGTCGCAGAGACAAACCTCCACGTCTTCGCAACTGACAACTGACAACTGATGACGGACAACTGACCAAATTAAAGAATGGCTGAGGAATCAGGCGAAAAGAGTCATGACGCAACACCGCATCGTCGGCAGCAGGCCCGCGAGCAGGGTCAGGTTGCGTACAGCCAGGATCTCGGCTCGGCCGCGCTGCTGCTCGTCGGCGTGCTGGCCCTCAGCTACTACGGCTATGCGGTCATCGACCATGTGATGCTCTTCATGGAACGGCAACTCAGCACGGGCGGCGGGTCGCTCGCGGCGGATGACCGTCTGCTCATCACGCATGGCGAGTCGGTCCTCAAAACCTTCGGCATCTCGATGCTGCCGATCCTGGCCGTGATGACGGTCGCCGGCGCCCTGTCGACGGTGCTGCAGATCGGACTTCTCTTCGTTCCCGAGAAGATCCAACCCGACATTACGCGGCTCAGCGTTTTCGCCGGTCTGAAGCGGATCTTCTCGCTGCAAGGGGTGGTGAAGCTCGGCTTCGGCATGATCAAGATTCTCATTGTCTGCGCCGTCGCGGCGACGGTCATTCAGGGGCGCTGGAACGAGATCCTCTACTCCAGCGAGTTGGATCTCCCCGACCTCGGACGACTGCTGATCGAGGTCATCTTCGCGACGGCGCTTTGGATCGGCGCCACGCTCTTCGCATTGGCGCTGCTCGACTACGGATTCCAGAAATGGAAGTTCGAGCAAGACCTGATGATGACGCATCAGGAAATCCGCGAAGAGATGAAGAACATGCAGGGAGACCCGCAAATCATCTCGCGTCGTCGACAAATCCAGCGGCAAATGGCCCTCAACCGCATCGGCGACAAGGTCCCCAAGGCCGACGTGGTCGTGACCAACCCGACGGAACTGGCGATCGCCATTCAGTACGATCCCGAGACGATGGCAGCGCCGATCGTCGTCGCCAAAGGCGCCGGCGTGATTGCCCAGCGGATTCGTAAGTTGGCGCTCGAGAACAACATCCCCGTCGTCGAACGGAAGCCGCTGGCGCAGTTGCTCTACAAGGAAGTCGACGTCAATCGACCAATTCCCGACCAGAGCTACGGCGCCGTCGCCGAGGTGTTGGCGTACGTCTATCAGCTGAAGGGGAAGAAGATGCCGGCGCTGCGCACGGCGTAGCGTGATTGCAGCCCCGGGCTCCGCCCGGGGGTCGGCATCAAGTAGTGAACGCGTCGCCTTCACGCCACGCGACCCCCGGGCGGAGCCCGGGGCTGAAGAAGCGCCTACTCGTAGCCGAATTCTTCAAAGTAGCGCGCCCACTCGCGGCGGATCCGCTCGCTCGACTCATCGTCGATTGAGTGCCGATTCGTCCGATAGTTCTTCACGTCGGCCAAGTGGTCGTCGAGGGCCGACTCCACGCGGGCAAAGTCGCCCAGTTCCAGCCGCTGGTAGATCGAACGCAACTGCGACTTCGGATCTTCGACCAATTCCTCGTAGCTCAATTCAACTAACTGATTCGCCGGCAGCAGCGCTCGGTCTTCGAGATAGGCGTCGTACATGCGCCGCAGCGAGTCGATGACGAACTCTTCCAGCCACTTGTCGTCGCGAACCGCCTGCAATCCTTCTTCGGCGTTGAGCGAGCGCCACAATCCCAACGTCGAGCGAAACAGGGCGTAGGGGTCGCGCGAGATGTGGATGAACTTCGCGTCCGGGAACATTTCCAGCAGGGTGCGCACCCGTGCGGTGTGGGCCGGCGACTTGATGACGATCCGCCGATTGTCTTGGAACGTCAGCCGCTTGCAAAATTGCAACAACTCCTGCTTCCACGATTCGCGTTGCGCCGGCGAGAGATCGCGAAGCGTGAGGTACTCGGGATACGCCTCGCCGCGGTTAGGGAACATCGTCGAGAGATACGGCGTCGGCACGCCGAGGCTCTGCAATGCGAACTCATCCTCCATCGGTCGATCCCAGCCGGCGGCCATATTGTCCATCGGCCGACGTTCGGGCACGAAAACGCCAATCCAGGGCACCACTTTCCGCTCCGTCAGCACAAAGTGGTGCGGCGTGAAGCACTGGTAGGTCGTGAAGTAAGTATGGTGCGGGTCGCGAATCATCAACTCGTGCAGGAACGTCGTCCCCGATCGCCAATGCCCAAGAATGAAGATGGGCGGCGCGGCGAGTTCCGTAGCGTCGACTTTCCGGCCGTAGACCGCGCGATCGATCCCCGCCAAGACCGAATTGAGCGCCGTGAAGCCGGTGACCGCGCAGGTCATCGGCACGCGGCTCGGCGAGACGGCAAGGCGGTTGCGTCCGAGTTCGCGCAGCCACGTCGACAGCCGCATGCCGTGCCAGAAGCGCGGCATGTACCACGACATGGGATGTTTGACCGTCCGCTCTTGCTGAGGGACGTGCGCAGTCTCGGTTATGACGCTCATGAACATTTAGCGGCGCGGGTCGCCCCCGCGGCGTCTACTTGGGCTCGAGCAGGTCGTCGAGCGGTCCATCGTAACGCGCGAGCTGCCGTCGAGCCAATCGGTCGCGGCGAGCCGTACGAAACAGGATAAAGGCAACGACGACGCTGGCAGCCAGAATGCCGATTCCGGCCCACAGACCGCGATCACTCCGAACCGGCATGGCCGCCGGCAGCCATTGCGGTTCCGCGGCCAACATCAGCGGCGGAGCGACGCGCGCGGGCGCGGCGGAATCAGCGGCGCCCAGGTCGGGCCGGCGGGCGTAGGCCCATTTTTTGAAGAAGATGCCCGATACGCGGACCGGCTCGCGAATGAGATCACCCGTGGGGAACCCTTCAGGCAGGCGCGCGACGCAGCAGATGACGGGATTGTTCTGCGCATCGGTGGGAAAAACGTCCAGTTCATAGTAGTGCGTTAAGGGCGCAGCAGCGCCGGCCGCCGTGGCCTGTGATGGGTCGTCGACGACGATCCGCACCGCGCGGCGGGCGATGCCTTCGATCACGAAGAACTTGCCGACGCTGTCGGCCGGCTCGTTGAACATCGGGCCGACTGACGAAAGGCCGATCGCGGCCCGCTTCTGAACATAGGCGGCCATTGTTTGGCTGCGTCTCAGTTCGACGAGTTCCTTCTCGATCTCGGCTCGGCGCTGGGGCAGGACTGATTCAAGCTCCTTGGCGAGGTCGCGCTGGCGTTCGGCGGCTGAGGCGGCGATCGCTTCCCGGCGCGTCGCTTCGTCGGCGACGGCTTCGCGAGCCAGCTTTCTCAGTTTCGCCGTATCGCCGGCGGCGATCGCGGCGAGTGCGGTGTAAAAGGCCTGAGCCTCGGCGCTTTCGTTCGGCTTGGCGAATGCCCGATTTTGGCGAACGTCGTCGATCAACGCGGCGTCGAAACCTTGTGCC
>JBGSMO010000397.1:0-16560 GCA_041740115.1 Pirellulales bacterium | reverse complement strand
CAGGCGGGCGCCGACGTGCGGCAACAACTGCTGCGGCTGGTGAGCCTCGCCGGCGGCGCTACGCCATGGCTGACGATCGTCCTCGCCGCGACCCCGTCTGGCGCCCGACGGCTGGGAGACGAGTTGCTCGACGCTCTCGACCTACGGATCGAACTGGAGCCGTGGACCGAGCCGGAGATGGTCGGCTACATCCAACATGCCCTGCTCGAAGCAGGCGCCGAACAGCCGATCTTCGACGACGAAGCCCTTGGCGCCATGCACGCCCTCTCCGACGGCGTGCCGCGGAAGATCAATCGCCTCGCCGACCACGCCCTGCTCGGCGCGGCCGCCGAGGGGCGCGATTCGATCGACGCGGCGATGATCGAAGCGGCGCACGACGCCCTGAATTGGACGACGACGGCGGGGTGAGCGGGACTACGTGCTGCCGAAGAGCAACGCTTGAACGTCGAGGGGCTTCGCTTGGCCGTTGGCGAGCGAGGATTCCGCTTCACTCACCAATTCGCGCAGCCGCTGCAACTGGGCGCTGTAATCGCTGAGTTCCGCCACCACCTCGGCTGCAGGCAAATTGACGGGACCTTGCTCGATGCGATTTCCCAAATACTCATAGAGCAGTTGGGCGTCTGTCGGCTGTGGCGTGAAGTCGGTTGACATGCTTAGGATTATACTCCGTCGCCCCAGGATTCCCGAAACTAGCCCAAGGGCGTCGGCTCAGAATCTTTTCCCAGGTGTGATTTCACGTCGATCATCGACTCTCGCAACACCGCAATCTGTTTCAGGAACTCAACTTGGTCGATGCGGACGCGTTCCAAGATTTTCTCGTTTGACGAACGAATCGACTCAGCAGAAGTTTTGATCTTATCCAAGTTCTGAGCTGCTTTTTCGATCGCCAACACCGCCCGATCAATCGGCTCGAAGTCAATCTGCTGCCGCGCCGCGTCCTGACTGCTGCGGAGACAAAGCGCGCGGCTGATTTCGAGCCCGGCCCGTAGGTAAGCGTCGGTCTGCGGATCTTCCGCATCCCACACGACGAACACGTCCGACCCGAAGCGGGCGAGCGGCTCCATCGTTGGCGCCGAGGTGCGGGAGAAGACAAACAGTCCTTGCTGGGCGTTGCGGTTCTTGCGGGCTTGCTCGACTTCTTCTTGAGCCATGCGGAGCGTATAGCGCTGCTCTTCCTTGGCTTCAATCACAATGCGCGCACCGGCCGCGGCGCAATCGGGGCCTAGATGAATCACCGCGTCGCCGACTTTGCAGTTCTTGATCAGGCCGGTCGTAGCGCCAGTGTTTTCGGCGATGTCGCCACGGCGTTGGGCGTGTTGTTCGAGGAAACTGAAGACGGCGTTTTCAAACGTCGCCCCATGCCGTGTTGAGCGGGCTTCCTCCTCGCGGCGCGTCACCAGCTTGCCGAGCGCGATCTTCACTTCCTCTTGGAATTCGGCGTTGGTCTTCACATGGGCTTCGAGGATCGTCGTCAGTTCGTTCTTCAAGCGGCGTAAACCCGACGTTTCGTTGTCGAGCGAAAACTCATTGGTGATCGTCCGCTGGGCGCGATCGACATTCTTCACCAAGCGACTGAGTGCGGAGTTCTCTTCATCGAGAGAAAACTCTTTCACGACGACGTCGATCTTCCCCTGCAGATCCTTCGACAGATCGCCATGCTTCGACGTCAGTTCCTTCACCAGCCGGCAGAGGGCGCCGTCGGCGTTGTCGAGCGAGAACTCGCGCAGCAGCCGTTCGCGCTGTTGGCCGAGTTGCGTCTCGACGTTCGTGCGGAGCACCGCCAGCAGGCCTTGCGATTGATCAGGGCTTAGCTGCTTCATTAGCGGGCTGTTGGCGCCGACGTGCGACAGCAGCGTTTTTGAAAGCCGCGAGTCGTCGCCATCGAGGCAGCCCGAAAGCAGCCTCGCCAGATCGCCGTCGGCGGCGGTGAGGCTCTGCACCCGCTGGCTGAAGCGCCCGTCCTGCGGATCAAAGTATTCCTTCAGCGAATGGTTCAGCCGCTCGTGCGAACTGCGAGAGTGTTCGTCGAGCTGCTGTCGAAGCGAATCAAGCAGCCGCGACGTTTCGCGCTGAATGAACTCCCCGTCAAAAGCGGTCGACGCCCGCCGCAGCGCGAGGACGCCGATCTTGAGGGCTTCGATCGCGAATTCGTCACGCTCCGGCCCTTCGGGGTGCTTCTCCAGTTCGGCGACGACATCGCGATCATCGACGTAAAGTTCCAGCTGAATCGCGAACGGCAACTCGCCATTCGACGACATTTGGCGACGGGCTTCTTGCAAGACATCCGACATCGTCACTCCTCCGATGCATGGGCAGCCGTCTCACTGGACGGCTGTTTACCAATATCGGGGAAGCGAGCCGAAGAGGCAAGGCATTTTACCGCGTAACCAGATCGCGGCAGTTGCGATCGATCACCACTTCCAATTTATCACCTTGGAAGAGTACGTCGAAAAACTCGAGAAATCCCCGAAAGTCAAGCAGCGATTCCTCCCAAGCTTGCTCGGCGACGCCGACAGTTGCTTTCCAGCGATAACGCTCCCCGTCATGCTCCAGTTCAATCTCGACCGCGGCGTAGGAGAGGGCCACGTCGCCGCCGGCGGAAACGACGCGGTTGTGCGGGCCAGGGATCGGCGTGGCTCCGATCGCTTCCGCCATTTCATGGCTCAGAATCGTTTCATCGGCGCCGGTGTCAAGCAAGCCGCGGAAGCGAACCGTTGCGAGATCGCCCGTGAACGAGACAGGAACGATCGGTCGGTAGATGACGCTTGTTCCAGCGACAGCGTGAGCATCTTCAACTTCGTAACCGACGTAGGGGAAAATCACCGTGCGATCCCCACGAGCCGCACGTCGGCCGGGGGACTTTCTCAAAACTGGCGTTGGACTCGCCAAGCCGCTGGGCCTCGCTCATGACAGCGGTCAACGAGGCGCCGCTGGCAATGATCCCGCCGCCAGCGGAACTCCAAGCGATCCATTTTCCCGCTAACTCCTTCGGAACAATGCTCCGAGGCTTCGGGTTCGTTGAAATGGACATGAGAAGTCGGCTCCGCGCTTCATTGCCGTGACAGTTAGGCGACGTCTCAAATTCTAGCAGACTCCCAGGGACGCGACCAAATTCAAGAGCAGCTAGCCATGCCGGAACAGCTTCGCTATTCCCCCAACTGCTCCAAGATTCCGTCCCAAGACAGCCGCACTTGCCCAATGCGGCGCGAGAGGCGGTCCGAGGAAGAAACGTGGTTCAGCCTCGACCGGGCGTCGGTCACTTCGTCTTCGAGGGCCGAGAGCCAGTCGGGCACGTCGAGCCCCGAGCCGTGCGGTTCGCTCACTAGCTCCGCGATCTCCTGTTCCAAGGCGTCGAACGATGCGTGCCGTCGAGAATCGTCGCCATCCATCGCCGGCTCGACCATCGCCCGTAGGCGGTCGATCACCAAGGGACGAATGAACCGCTCGCCTAGCCGATCGGCAATTGTGGGGAGTTGCATGCCGTACTCGTTGGCGAGCGAGTTGAGCCGCGCGATGTGAAGGTCGGCCGCTTCGCTAGTTCGTTCGGCGAAGGCTTGGCGCCACATCTCGGCGGCCGCCTCCTGCCCCTGGCGGACGAGGATTTCGTGGGCCCAAACAACCGGCTTCAGGTTCCAGGCAATCCGGTCGTAGGCGGCCCGCTGCCGGAGAAAGTCGACGAACATGTAGAGCATCTCGCCATGGTCGCTCTGCGTCGTCGTCGTGTTGTAGTCGCGGTACACGCGGTAATTCTCGACGACCGCCTCGATGGCAATCGACAGGAGCTCGACCGCATCGTCGCGAGGCCACTGCTCGTCGATCTCGCGGAGCAGTCGAATGTTCTCGACGGCGTCGTCGTCCATGCTCAAGGCAATGAGCCAATCGCCCACCCCCTGGTGGAGAATGCCGCGGAGGTTGCCGAGACTCAGGAATTTCTGCGTGAAGAGGTCGGCGCCGTAGCGCTGGACGAACTTCACGAACCGCCGCCAATCGTCGGGCGAGGCCAGTTTCTCGACGATGCTTAACCGCAACGTGCGGCTGTGGGTAAGCCAATGATCGAGTTGCCGTTCGGTGAGTTGCTGCAGCACGTCGACCAGCATGTGGTCGGGATCGCGATCGGCGGGGGCGTCGGCCGGCATCTTCCATTGGCGCGCCGATTCGACGATGGCGCGGACGATCGCCTGGTAGCCGTTCTCGAACAGGCCGTCGAACTCGGTGACGGCGCCTGCACCGACGGGGTTGATGCTTTCCAGTTCTTGCGCGAGATGGAGGAGTTGGCAGGTTTCGCGGATCAGCCCCAGTCGCGGCAGCCAGCCGAGGAGATCGTTGAGCAAACGCTGAATCGACCGCGTGACGACGACCTGCCGCGGGATGCCGCCGCGCGTGTGGGGCACATACAGCAGCTGTCGCGGGCCGAGCGAGATCAGGAACTCCTCCCACACGCCGCGGACTTGCTCCGGATCGCCCGCCAGCACAGCCCGCAGCAGCGCCACCGAAACGGCGTCGATCGGTTCGCCGAACTTTTCCGCATCGCTGGAATCTTCGCGCGTCGTCATTAACAGCCGGGCCGCGGTGGCCGTGTCGACGCAAGTGGCGACAATCTTCTGAATGAGCGTATCTTTGATCGTTCGTAGGCGGTCGAACTCCACGAGTGATTCGTGCGAGCCCGAAGGTTGCCGAAAGCGATAGCGGTGAACCGCTTCGAGCAGTTCGAGGAGTTGGCGGTAGTTCTTCCCCGCTTGGCTGAGCCACTGGTCGAGAACTTCGCGGCGTTCGGGACGGCGGGCCTCGCCCCCCCAGGTGATCGCCGCGTGCTTCCAGAGCCGGGCGACGGTGTTCATGAAGCTGAGCCGCTGCTCCAGACGGTCAGCTTCGTATTCCCATTCAGAGTAGAGAGGTTCGACGCCGTCGTCGACGATGTCCCCCTCCACGCCATCGTCTGTGGTGTCGCGGAAGGTGACGTCGTCGTAGGCCGCGCCGAAGAGGCCTCCCTCTTCTTCGTCATCCTCCTCGTCCTCGCCTTCGATTGCTTCGTCGAACTCGTCGTCATCGTCGAATTCGTACTCGTAATCGGCGTCGTCGTCGAAGTCGTCGTCATCTTCGTCGAGCCCATCGCCGAAAGGGATGTCATCGTCCATCACGGCCGAATCGACCATGCCGCCAATTTGCAGCGAGGGGGCCTGCCAATACTCTTCCGCGTTCGCTTCGAGATAGGCGAAGAACGTCGCTATTTCCGGCCAATGGTCGCTCACGCCGTTGTGCTGTTGCGCTTCGACCGTCGCCAACCACCGGAATGCCAGCGGGTGGAACGAGATGTCGCCATCTTCCAGCGGCGTCCGATCGCGCTGGTTGACCCATTGCATCATCAGCGCGCGAGCAGCCACGACGTCGCCATGGTCGAGCAGCGCTTCGATCACCAACTGAAACGCCTTCGACGAATCGAACTGGTCGACGAACAGCCTCCAGAAGGCGATGTCGCCCGCCGCGGCGCCCGCTTTGTGCCAGGCGTTGAGGGCGCCGGAGACGAGGTTGGCGGAGACTTCGATCTCCTTCGCCACCAGCCTTTTGACCCCTTCGATGCTGAAGCTGGCAAACTGGTCCCACCACTGCGAGAGTCGCGTCAGCACGGTGGAGAAGCGACTTTCCAACGCCGTGTTGTCGACGGCCGCCGCTTCGCTCCAAGCGCGCGCGGCGAGGTCGAGAATCTGCTCCACCAGTTCGATCAGCTCATCGACGCGCCAGTCGTGGACGGTGTTCTCCATCGCGGGGAACAGGCTGAAGTTCGCCGCGAAGCCGACGATGTTCCACGGATCGACGAGCGCCCCGCATTCGATGGCGCGATGGAGCAGCGTCTCGACCTGCTCCAGGTCTTCGACGACCGGTTCGAGTTCGTCGCGATCGAGGGCGTCATGCCCGGAGGTGAGCCGGCAGTAGATGGCGGTCAGCATTCGCGCTGAAGCGACGCGCACTGAGTTGGCCTGCTTGAGCGCCGCTTCGGTGCGGCCCATGCGGGCGTACAGCAGGGCCAAGTGAACGCGCTGAAGCTGAATCGCCCGCCGCCGAGCGAGTTCGTGATTCAGGTGTTGCCGCGCACCGCCGAACGGTTGCCGCGTCCGCACGGCTTCTTCACGCAAACGATCGCCATGCGAACCGGCGGCCATCGCCAACAGTTGCTGGTAGAAGTCGTCGCGGTAGGAGGCAATGATCGGCAACAACGTCGACAGCGTGATCGACGAATCATGCCGGCCCGGCGAATCGCCGCTCGTGCCGGAGGCCATCAGGATCGTGCCAGCCAGGACGGCCGCCGCCTCATCGATGCGATCGACCGGATCGACCCCTGGCGGGCAGTGCCCCGGATCGCAGCGGGTGAGCAGCGCGTCGAGCGTCACCTGCTGCAGCACGAACCGCGAGTAGTAGCCCGCGTTGGAAATATGATGCGTGTCCCACTGTCCGAAGTGGTAGTTCGGTCGACGGTTGACGGGGTGGTCGAAATCGTAGGCTCGCGGGTCGAGGGCGATTTCCTCCAACCGATCGAGATCGAACCAGGCCCGCGACAAGATTTCGGGATCGGCCTTGTGCAGAATCTCGATCGCCCGCGTGATGATCGCCGCGTACCGACCGGTGGCGACGCCGGCCCCGCGGACGAATAGCGGGATCGGCCGCACGAACTCATGGGCGTACGGTTCGCTGCGGGCGCCCGACTCAAGCGTGGCGGTCGGACGATAGCCGACGTAGTCGTTAAGTTGAGAAATGGCGCCTTCGATGATCCGTTCCGTCTCGTTCCAAGGCCCCCCTTGAGCGAGGATCGCCTCGCACGCTCGGCCGATGAAGAACGGACGCCACAACTCCCACGGCTGCTGGTGGTGGAGCAAATCGCGGTGGAATTCGCAGTAGGCGTGGGGCAGCTTTTCGGTGGCCAGCGCAATCACCGCTCGCGCCTGCTTCGAGTCAGCGAATGCACCCTTGCCCTGTTGCAGGCGATCGACCGCCTCGATCAGCCAGCGAGCGAGCGTGGGCAGCACTTCCTCCGGCGGGACTTGGCTTTCGATCGCCCGGTAGAGGCCGTTCAGATTCGCCAGAAATTTCGGATCGCTCGTGCCTGCCGAGAAATTGAGGTAGCCGACCGCCTCGTCGAGGAGCGCCGTGGCGGCGGCGTCGGGAGTTGGCGGCGGGGAGGTCACGGCAGCGTTCAAGCAGGGGTGGAGGATACGACCGCCGGGAGGCGTTCGCGTCGCGGGAGGATAGCCGGGTTCCGGGCCGGCCCTCAGTCAGCTGGCTGAAAAGGGGCGCGGATTGGGGGAGGGAGCCAAACCGCCTGATTTTGGCCAGTTCCTTCGGGCCGACCATTATCGTAAGGGACGCCCCGCGGGGTGGTCTAGGCGCTAAAAACGGCTGCTGAACCTGCTGGCTGATGCTTCTTTTTACAGCGACGCGCATCAGGCGGCGTCTTCAGCTCCTTCTTCATCACGGGAGATCGCCGCCTAGGAGTCATTTCATCTAAACGGCCAAGGACGCCAAGGGAAAGCAGGGAAGGTTGAAACCGCAGATGAACGCCAATTAGCATTAATCTGCGTCGCTCTGCGTCCATCGGCGGTTCCTACTCCCCGTGTTTCCTTGGCGCTCTTGGCGTCCTTGGCGGTTAATCTTTGGACTTTAGCGTTCTCCGGAGGTTCGCCGCCGGAACTCTTTGTCTCGCAGATTTCGGCAGATTACACTGGGTAGGGACGATCTGAGATGATTCTGTACGACGCAACTTGCGACGATCACGCCATGGAAGAGACTGCCAGGATGAACCCGACGCTTTGGAATTGCTCCCTGCTCCGCCGCACCTTCGGACTGCCGGCGGCGCTTCTCGTTTTCGCGGCCCTCATTGGGTTGGGGACTGAATCATTGCAGGCTGAAGGACCGCTCGTCACGCGCGAGATGGCGGCGAGCAAGGGACTGGAGCGGGCCTGGTTCGCGCAGATCCCGGTTGACCCCAGCCGTCATCGCGTCACGACCTGGTACCTCTACTACGATCGCATTTACGGCGTAACCGACTCGGGAATCATCACCGCGCTGAACGCTGAGACGGGCGAGCAATTATGGGCCAAGCAAGTTGGCCGGCCAGGGCACCCCGCGTTCGGTCCCGGGGCGAACGCCGACTACATCAGCGTCGTCAGCGGCGGCAAGTTGTACATGCTCGATCGCCACACCGGTCGGATGAAGTGGATTCGCGAACTCGGCAGCGCGCCGTCGTCGGGGCCCGCGCTCAGCAACGACTTCGCCTACGTCGCTTTGGTGACGGGGCGGATCGAAGGGTACAAGCTCGACGACCCGAAGACCCAACCTTGGTATTACCAATCGAAGGGGCGCACCTATCTGCGGCCCACAGTGACGGGGAACGTCGTTAGCTGGCCAACGGCTGCGGGGTATTTGTACGTCGCCGACGCCAATAAGCCCCGTATCTTGTTCCGCTTGCAAACGAGCGGCGACATCGTCACCTCGCCGGCCCAGTTGTCGCCCTACCTCTACATTGCCTCGCTCGACGGCTACCTCTACTGCATCAACGAATTGACGGGCGATGAGGAGTGGCGGTATTCGACCGGTTACTCGATTACGAGCTCGCCCGCCGTCGTCGGCGATATGGCGTTCGTCGCGTCGTTCGAGCCGGCGCTCCATGCGATCGATTCCAAAACCGGCGATGAAAAATGGATCGCCCCTGGCGTGAGTCACTTCGCCGCGCGGGGGAAGGATCGCATCTACGCCTCCGACGCCTACGGCCATGTGCTGATTCTCGACGCGGCGACGGGGCGCCCTGCCGGGCGGCTGCCGGTCGCTGAAGGATTGACGACGCTGGTGAACGACCAGACCGATCGAATCTTCTTGGTGAACGACCGTGGCCTGGTGCAATGCCTGCATGAGATCGGCGCCAACGAGCCGACGCTCTATCGCCAGCCGATCGCGCCGCCGGCGGCAGAGGACGCGACGACCGACGGAGAGAAGCCGACGGAACCCGCTGCCGACGAGCCCGCCGAACCGGCAGCCGACGCGCCAGCCCCAGCCGACGTAGGGAGCCCGTTTGGCGCCGACGAACCGCCGGCGGGAGATGCTCCAGCGGACGAAGAAGCGCCGATGGACGACAATCCATTTGAGGATTTCTGATCGCCTGCTGGCGGCGTCACCACTTCTCTTGCCCGGTAAGCGACAGGACGCTGGTCCAAAGCTCGCTTTCGGGGTCGAGTCGCTTCTTCAATCCAGTAGAAGTCGCGAGCGGGACGTGGATCAGGTGGTTGTGCCAGAGACCTATGAGCACGTCGGTGCGTCCTGACATCGCCGCATGCACCGCGGCCCGGGCGAACCGCTCGCAGATGAGCGAGTCGATCGCTTCGGCGGGCAGGCTGCGAATGAGATAGCTCGGGTCGAAGTACTTGACGCTCGTCGGCATCCCCTCGGCCTTGAGATACTTTTCGATTTCGGCTTTCAGGAAGTAGCCGATATCTCCGAGACGGCGATTCCCTGAGGCGTCGGTCCCTTCCGACTCCTCAAGCAGATGTTGCCCGGCGCCCTCGGCAACGACGACGACGGCATGCTCGCGAGCTTCGAGACGTCGCTTCAGCTTCGCGAGGAAACCGCAGGGGCCGTGGAGTTCTAGCGGAATCTCAGGGACAAGGCAGAAATTCGCTTCGCCGCTCGCCATCACAGCGGTCGCCGTGATGAAGCCCGCTTCACGGCCCATCAGCTTCACGAGCCCCACGCCGTTGTAGACCGATTTCGCCTCGACGTGGGCTCGATCGATGGCGATCTCCGCCTGACCGACCGCCGTGGCAAAGCCAAAGGTGGTGAAGCAGAACTCGATGTCATTGTCGATCGTCTTCGGGATGCCGACGACGGCGATTTTCAGTCCGCGTCGCTCGATTTCCTGAGCAATGGCGTGCGCGCCGGCCTGCGTGCCGTCGCCGCCGATGCAGAACAGCATGTTGACGCCGCGCGCAACGAGAAAGTCGACCGCGTCGCTCGGCTGTTGCGGACCGCGCGACGTGCCGAGGATGGTGCCGCCGTGGTGGTGGATGTTTTCGACGAGTTCGGGCGTGAGGTTAAGCGGCGGGCGCCCGACCTTGGCGTTGAGTCCCTCGTATCCGTAGCGAATCCCCAGGACTTCCGGCACGCCGTAGTTGTGGATCAGCTCCAGCACCACGGTGCGGACGACGTTGTTGATCCCCGGCGAGAGTCCGCCGCAGGTGACGATCGCCGCCCTCGCTTCCGCGGGATCGAAGTAGAGATGCTGCCGCGCGCCGGCATGTTCGAGCGACAGCGGGCAAATCGACTCGCCCGCCCGGAAGCGAGGTTCGTACAGAATCCGCGCATCGTCAGGCGTGAAATCGCAGAGACCGTCGCCGGGAGTCGTCGACAGTTGCAGCGGCGAAAGCCTTTCGCACGGGCCGAGCCGCGGGACTTCGAACTGTTCTTGCGTGAAATTGTGCTTGGCAGCCATGGCGATTCGCGAGTTCCGAGACGTGAGAGAAGCGGGCTTTAGTTTACTCGTTGCACCGCTGATGAACGCTAATTCTCCGCTAATGAAATTCTATTAGCGATCATCAGCGTCCATTAGCGGTGAAATCTCTTTGTGGGCGGGAAAAGGAGGTGAAAAGGCATCGCAAAGCTTCACATCCACCCGTGCTCTCGATACCAGGCGACCGTGTCGGCGAACTGTTTCTCCAGCGTCGCCCGGGGCCGATAGCCGAGCGTGGAGCGGATCTTATCGTCGGAGCAAACCCAGCCGCGGGCGGTCGCCTCCCGAACCTTGTCGAAGTTAATAAGCGCCGCCCTGCCCCGCACGCGGCCGACGCTCTCGCCGATGGCCCCGGCGACCCAGAAGAGCGGCGTCGGCAAAGGCAGCGTCGCGACGGTCCACCCCGCGGCGCGCGCGGCAAGTTGCCCCATCTCGCCGTAAGTGACGTCGCGATCGGCGGCGACGTAGTACTTCCCCTGCCCGTTGGCAATTTCAGACGAAGTTCCGTTCGATTCGCTCGCCGGCGGCGCCAAGCGTTCGCCCCGCGTCGCGATCTTCACCATGGCATCGCACAGATCGGTCACATGGACGAGCGACACCTGAAACCGCCGCATGCCTGGCGACATGTGGAACGGCAGAAAACGCAGGCTCCGATAGAGCGCAAGGCTCGCGCGATCGGCGGGCCCGAACACCATCGGCGGACGCACCACCGACGCCGGCAGTTCGCCGGCAAGCGCCGTCAACGCCTGCTCCGCCGCCAGTTTGCTTTTTCCGTAGGTTGAAACGGGCCGTTCCGGTTGCTCTTCGGTGCGCGGCGCCTTCATCGTGCCGGTCCCCCCAGCGGCGAGCGAACTCACCATCAGGAACGTCGGCGGCGTCTGCTGCGTCAGGCAAGCCTCCGCCAAGCGGCGCGTGCCGCCGACATTGTCGTCGAAGAATTGACTCCCTTTGAACGCGACCGTGCGCCCCGCGACATGGAAGACATGATTGACGTCGTCGACCGCTCGCCTCAAGCTCGCCGCGTCATCGAAACTCCCTTGAATGCGCTCCACGGGCAGGGACTCCAAATGTTCAAGCCGGGAACTGCTGCGCACCAGACAGCGCACTTCCCATCCTTCGTCGCATAGTCGTCGAGCGAGATTCGACCCGACAAAGCCGCTCGCACCGGTAATCAGACAGCGCGTCATCTGAAAAGGGTTCCCGCTAAACAACTGGAGACGCCGTAGTATATATCGGCGAGGCCTACCGCTTCACTTGGGTTTCCGTCGCTCAGGAGAACGGCAAAGTTATTTCATTTGAACCGCCAAGGACGCCAAGGACGCCAAGGGGAAGAGCCATTTTAATATTGGAACCGCCGAGGAACGCAAATGAACGCAGATGGAACGACTTGAGGCGTTATCCTTCTTGTTTTGTCTGCGTTAACCAGCGTTCATCGGCGGTTCCTAATTCTGAATTTCTTGGCGCTCTTGACGGTTAGTTTTTGAACTTTGCAGTTCTCCTGCCCGCCGCTGTGCCACTTTGACTCACGACATCGGTTCCCGCCGGAATTGGCTCCGATTCGCCTTGTTGGGCAAACTTGACCGCCACCGCTCGCGGCGTCTACAGTGACGGGCCACGCCTTCCGGCCCGCTCCGGCGTTTCCCCATCGAATTCGGCTCGTCTCCCATGGCCCAATTGGAAGTCATTCCCGTCGCCTCGCGGCGGGAGCGGAAGCAGTTCTTCGACCTGCCATGGGATCTGTATCGGGGCGACCCCCACTGGGTGCCGCCGATCCGCCTGGTGCAGAAGGAACTGCTGAACTTCCGCCGCCACCCGTTTTACGACGACGCCGAGATCCGCCATTTCCTCGCTCGCATCGACGGCAAGCCGGTCGGTCGCCTCGCCGCGATTATCAACCACGCCCACAACCGGCAGTACGACGAGAAGCGGGGATTCTTTGGCTTCTTCGAGTCGATCGACGATCAGGAGGTCGCCAACAAACTGTTCGACGCCGCTCTCGACTGGTTCGCCAGCGAGGGGATCGAAGCGGTCCGCGGCCCGGCGAATCCTTCGCTGAACTACGAAGTCGGCTTGCTGATCGACGGGTTCGACGAACCGCCCTGGTTCATGATGACCTACAACAAGCCGTACTACGGTCGGCTGATCGAAGGCTTTGGCTTCCGCAAGTCGCAAGATTTGTTCGCCTTCTGGGGGCATGTCGACATGCTGAAGGAAGTGTCGAAGAAGGTGAGCGATCTCAGCCAGATCGTCATCGATCGCTTCCAAATCACCTGCCGGCAGATGAACGTCAAGCGATTCAATGAAGAGATCGCCACGTTCCTCGAGATCTACAACCGCTCGCTCGTCTCGACGTGGGGCTTTGTGCCGATGTCGCCCGGCGAGGTGAAGAAGCAGGCGGCCGGGATGAAGCAGATGATCGTCCCCGAACTGACGACCGTCGCCGAAGTCGACGGCAAGCCGATCGGCACGATGTTCGGCCTGCTCGATTTCAACCCGCGGATCAAAGCGATCGACGGCAAGCTCTTTCCGTTCGGCTTCTTGAAGCTGCTGCGAAACAAGAAGGGGCTCAAGCGGGTCCGCTTGATCAGCACCAACGTGCTGCCGGAGTTCCAAAGCTGGGGCGTCGGCATCGCCCTCGTCTCGCGGCTGGTCCCCGACGCGTTGGCGTGGGGCATCCAAGAGGCCGAGTTCTCCTGGGTGCTGGAGAGCAACGACCTCTCATTCAAAACCCTGAAGAAGGGCGGCGCGAAGATCAGCAAGCAATACCGCGTCTACGACTTCGGCCCGCTCGATACGACGGCGAACGCGAAGTTCATGAAGCAGGAAGAGTGAGGAAAAGTTGCGAGTTTCGAGTGACGAGTAGCGAGAGAAAACAACCTCTCTTTACTCGCTACTCTTTACTCGCTACTCGCCTACCGCCGCCCGCCATACTTCGCGATGCACCACATCGCACTCGCCGCGTCGCCGAGGCCAATCTTCTTTCCCTCGTCGAACCCGCGCGGATTGTAGCCGATCGGCACTTCCGCAATCCGGTATCCCAGCCGCGAAATCTTCGCCGTGATCTCCGGCTCGAACCCAAAGCGGTTTTGCTCTAGCTCAATCGCGTCGAGCACCTCGCGGCGGAAGACCTTGTAGCAGGTTTCCATGTCGGTTAGCCGCTGGCCGGTGGCGAGGTTCGACGCCTGCGTCAGCAGCCAGTTGCCGAAGCGGTGGGTGCGCGACTTGTCTTGTGTAGCGTTTTCGAGAAACCGCGAACCGTACACGACGTCGGCCTCGCCGCTCTCAATCGGCGCCAGCAGCCGCGGCAGGTCGTTTGGGTTGTATTCGAGGTCGGCGTCCTGCACGAGCACCACATCGCCGCTCGCTTGTCGGAAGCCGGTCCGCAGCGCCGCCCCTTTCCCCTTGTTATAGCCGTGGAAGAGGATTTGGACATCGTCTTCGCGGGCGAGTTCGACCATGATCTGCCGCGTGCCGTCCATGCTGAAGTCATCCACGAGGATGATCTCGTGATGGATCCCCACCGCTTGCACGCGGCGGACGATTTCGACCACTGTGTCGCGTTCGTTGTAAACGGGAATCACCACCGAGACTGCCAGTTTGGTCCGTCTCGCAGGCTCGATTGCCGGCGCGCGGTCGATCTCGTGGGCGACGTGCAGCGTCTGCTCGGCGATCGCGAGATTCGCCTCTATGCGCTCGAGGTACGAGCGATCTTGGGTCGGCGTCGATTCGAGTTCCGTGCGATCGGCGGTCGGCGTCGTTTCAGTCATGGCGAGAGCGCAGGCGGGAGTGGCGGGCGTCGTCACAACTGCAGGCAATGCAGTTGAGGCGCGAAGCTCTGCAAGCAGGGCAAGATAGACAGCGCCCTGCAGCGGCTTTGCAAGAATACCCCGCAAATTCCCGTCAGGTGGGTAAGTTGTCGGCAATCGGCATGCGAGGATCAGCGTGCCGCCTCGCCGCAATCGCGCCAGCCTGCAGAATCGTCGCGTTAAGTGGCGGGACGCTGAGCCGGCAACGCGACTACCGCGTGTGTGCGGCAAGCCGCCACCCCCCATATCTGGGCCAAGTTTCGCGCTTGGCACTGCGGGGCCCATTTGGTAATTTTTCGGCTCGCTCATGGGAGCGAGGACGCGAACGACGCTCGTCGCGACGAACAGCAATGTTCAACGCCGCGAAGTGCTAGCTCGCCGCAGTGAACTGATCAGCGCCAATCGCAGGATGCAGTTGGCCTGCCATAAAACATTCGACCTTGTCGCCGCGCGGGCGACGAGCTCGCCCGAACGCCCGCGGAGCGCCCGATGAACGCCCGGCCGACATGGAAGGAGGCCTCGATGAGCGCCGATCCTCAGCAACAAGTCCGTGTTCATATCCGGTGGATGATCCGCCGCGACATGGCTGAGGTGCTCGATATCGAGCGTCACAGCTTCGAGTTCCCCTGGTTTGAAGAAGACTTCATCCGTTGTTTGCGGCAGCGCAACTGCATCGGCATGGTCGCCGAGTGCGGCGAGCGCGTCGTGGGCTTCATGATCTACGAGCTCCACAAGACGCGGCTGCACATTTTGAACTTCGCGGTCGCCCCCGAATTCCGCCGCCGCGGCGTCGGTCGGCAGATGATCGAAAAGCTGCTCGGCAAGCTCTCCAGCCAGCGCCGGGTGCGCATCACGCTCGAAGTCCGCGAAACGAACCTGCCGGCGCAACTCTTCTTCAAGACCGCCGGTTTCCGCGCCGTGACCGTCCTGCGGGCGTATTACGAAGACTCGCCCGAGGATGCGTACCTGATGCAGTTCCGCCACGTCGAAGAAGACGCCAAGGCTCAACTGCCGGTCAACCGCATCGACCGGATGGCGGGTTAAGCTTGTAGACGGATCAACGTACTACGCTGGACTCACGCCGTCGGCGACGCATTGCAGCGACAGCGAACGCCGGCAAACACATTGCTAACGTCACCGGCTCTGGCGCCGTCGCCAAGCCGCCGGTGATGGGCGGCGGCTGAATCCCGCGGTTGCGCTGCCAGATGAGAAAGTCTGCTCCGTCGACCCGCCCATCCGAATTGGCATCTCCGTTGGCTGGCGTGGCGCCCGCAGCGAGTCCGAAGCCCGTTCTCCAAATGGCAAGATCCGCATTATCGACGTCGCCGTCGAGTTGAAAGTCTCCTGGGATGCCGCTTAGCGCCACATAGAATGAAGAAGTCGCGTTGAGCGTGCCAATCGCTGCGACTTCGCCGTTTCCCCCCTCGAGATCAGTGGCTCTTTCGATTTCGATTGGTAAGGTCAGCAACGCGTCGATCCGCGTATAGAAGCCGGTGACGCCGGCGGTTGTGAGCGTCAAGCTCCCCGTCGTTCCCTCTGGGGCTGACCCTTCCACCGGCTCTTCCGACAGATCGGTCGTCTCATTGGTGCTGCCGGTGACCACAATCGTCCCCTGGTTCAACGACACGAGCAATTCGGTCGCATCAAAGGTATAGACGATGCCAGGCGCGGTCGATCGGGCGATCGCTCCTGGCGGATCGATGGTCGAGACGTTCGCCGCCAAGCCGCTAGCCAAAATATTGACTCCCAAGAACGGGGGGAAGCCGAGCCGCAGTGAGTAGTTCCCGCTGGGCGTGATTGTGCCATTGTTAATGGTGAAGGCCCCAGCAGACGAGAAGCCGCCGCTCGACCCCAGATCAAGCGTCGCATTCAATGATCCCGTGAGACTCTTGGAATCAGTGTCGCTAAACCCATACGCGCTTGCCCTCACGCTGAGCGACGATGTCGCCGGATTGACGGTGAACACGCTCGAGATCGGATGCGCCTCCGCTGAGGATATTGCGAGCAGCCCTGTCAAAAACGCGACCGCCTTGGTTGCCTTGAAATAACCTTGCCGCACCGGCAGATTGTCGCCAATCAGCGAATTCGGTTCCGTTGCCATCGTTCCGCCCTACTGCTCGCAAGTTCTTAGAACGTGTTTTGAAATCTAGTTTGTCGCATTGGCGAGTCGTCTCGCCATGAGCCCGATCATGGCGATTTGAATGAGGGCTTCACTGGAGGCGGGGAGTTTTTCGTAGTCTCGTGCGTGACGGCGATGACGGGTCA
>JBGSMO010000375.1:0-2170 GCA_041740115.1 Pirellulales bacterium | reverse complement strand
GGCCGCCGCCGGAGTCGTCGCCGGCAAAGGCGCCGCCGGCGTCGATGTGCTCGGTTGTTCCTCCAAGGGCGGAGGGTTCGGCGACGCGATCGGCAGCGTCGCCTGAGCCTGCACGATCGATTCGCCTGCCGGCTCTACCGGCGGCAACGCCAAGGGCCTCGCTTGGTTGATGCGCTCGTTGGCCGGCAACTCGGCCACCGCGGCGGTCGCTCCGCCGAAGTCGAGCGGCGGCAGCGGCATGGGGGGCGTCGCCAGGGGAGACGCCGCGCTCGCGCTGACTCGTGGCGGATCTTCAGCCTCACTTCGCGACGCGGAAGTCGGAGGCGTCGGCCACCCTAGCGCTGCCACGGCAACGAGAGCGGCCACGCCGCAACAGACGCGTGTGATGCGGTGATTGATCGCGGCGAGGAACGACATCGGGCCAACCGCTTCGTGGGTGGAAATCGAACAGCGACGCAACGGCGCAGGGGCGCCATCGGCCTTACAATCGGAATAATCGGCAACGTTTACCTAGTACGCCAGTTATTCCGGTCGCCGAGTCCCTTTTAAGAAAGCCAGCAATGCTGGCAACGGGAGAGAGGAATCGCCGGCGCGAGGTCATCCTGAGCGCAGCGAAGGATCTGGCGATCCCAAGCGAGTTTCCAGATTCTTCGCTCCGCTCAGAATGACATCGGGGCGCGTGTCTTTAAAACAACCGCCTCACGCCGCTGGCGGCGCCAGCAGCGTCGTCTGGCTGAAGTTCTGGCCAGCCCGCAGTTCCACGCGCCCCTTGTCGGTCTCAATCACCATACGGCGGTTCTGGATCTCGACAACCTTCCCCTTCAACGAGCCGATCTCGATGGCGTCGCCCTCGTTGAAGCGAGAAACCTGGCCCGACGTTTTATGGCGGACCCAACTCTGCCAGCCGTTTTCACCGTAGACGGTCGAACTAAACTCCGTCTCGGCGGCGTTGCTATCGGCCGCGACTTCCCCGCTTTTGGCCTTATGGGCCACGAATAGGTTGCGATCAACCAGCCGCTGACGGATCTCGTCGAGCGACTTCACCCCCTCAATTGGGCGCGGATCGCCCTCGGCGAGCTTGTCGGTCCGCTTGGCGTCGGGAAGGATCAGCGCCGCGGCAGTCATCGTGAGCGAGAGCTTCTGCCCGCCGTCTGCGGCAGTGATCGTTGCGTTCGAGATGCGGTGGAGATGGGGACCCGAATAGAACCGATGGAGGAAATCGGCCAACTGCGGCAGCGCGCCGTCGGCCCGCACTTCGATCGCCACTTCGCCGAACTGCGGATTCCGCGCACTTCCGGACTTATCGGCGATTTGCGTCACCGTCATCCCCGCGCCGGTGAGTTGAGTGCGGAGCCAGTCCTGATAGAGCGACTCCGCGACGTCGCGGTTGGTCGGCAGCGATAGGCTGCGCCACTCGTTCACCTGCTTGCGGGCTCGCTGGCCGCGCAGTTCCGCGGTGCGCGCCTCGCTAAGGGCCCGTTCCGCTTCCATCTGCAGATTGGTGTTGCGCTCGACCGATTCGCGATAGCGCGTGAGGCCTTGCGTGCCGAACCACAAGAGGCCTGCGGCAGCGACGGCGCCAATCAAAGTTTTCTCACGACTTGTCATGGCGCCACTCCTGCGTCGTCAGGCGCGGCCGGTTCGACCTTCTCGATGGTCTCGGAAACGCTGACGGAGTAGCCGGGAACTCCCTCGGCTTTCAGCTCGTAGGCGCCACGCTCGACGCGATAGCTCCCTTCGCGCAGCCGGCGTTCGGCGGAGGGCATGGCATCGGTGCTCTTAGCCGCCGCGTCGAACGTCAGTTGGCGGTTGGCCAGCACGAGTTTCGTGAGGACCAAGTCTTGATCGGCGGGAAACTTTTCGCTCGAGAGCGGTTCGGGTCGGAGCCGCGTGCTGACGTTGTCGAACTCGGTCAGCAAGTTGGCCGATTGTCCGAGCCAGTTCCGAATCGCCGCGGCCTTCGCTTCATCGGCGGCGTACGCTTCAAGCGTGGGCGCGAGTGCTTCTCGTTCAGCGTCGGCCGCCGCGGCGATGTCGAGCGGCTCATTGATATTCCGGTAGCCCTGCCAGCCAATCATCGCCACGCCAGCCAGCGCCGCCGCGGCTGCGAGAGCGTAGGTCCGAGTGCGGCTCGGCGCCGGCGGACGACGGCGCGGGTGGAGCAAGTCGA
>JBGSMO010000364.1:0-13549 GCA_041740115.1 Pirellulales bacterium | reverse complement strand
CAATAGCATCGCCGCACTCGGCTCGGGCACCGCCCCCGTTGCGGGTTGAGCAACGGCCACGGCGGGCGCGGATCCGAACTGTTGCTGCCAGAGCAGGAAGTCGGCGCCGTCGGAGTCGTTGTCGCCGTCGGCGTCGCCGAGCTGGTTGAGGTCATAGGCCCCTTTCCAGATGGCGAGGTCGGTCGGGTCGACGTCACCGTCCTCGTCGAAATCGGCCGAGAAGAGCGGCTTGTTGACGACCTGCAGTTGGACGGCATTGGCGAGGTAGTTGATATGGAATGCCAAACCTGCTGGCATGCCGGAGACGTCGGCGTAATCGAACTCGCCCACGACGGAGTTGCCGGTGATGATGTTGAACGTCTGGCCCAGAGACGGGACGAAGGGGACGCCGGGCGAAACTTCGTCGATGTCGATGTTCAGGTAGCCGTCGAGCACCACGTCGCCGCTAGCCACCAGCCGATCGAAGGCGTTGAGCGCGGTTCCCTTGATCTCTACGAACAGTTCGCCGGTGTCACCCTGTTGATAATCGAACAGATCGACGCGGCCGATCCCTTCGAAGTTGCCCGGCCGGAAGGCGCCCTGCATGTCGAGCAGCGTGCCGATGTTGGCCAGATTGTCCGCCACCAGGTGACTGCCATCGGGAATGATCAAGGCCCCGGCTCCGCTAAAGGCGGCGCCTGCCTCGATGTTGATATTGTTGTTTTCAAGGGTGAGATTGCCAATGAGAGTCGTCGCACTACCCGTCTCGAAGGTCAAGAAAAAGTTGTTCTTGACCTTGATCGTCGATTGGGGGCCTGCGGCAATCGTGACCGTGCCGCCGAGGTCGGTGGAGCTGGTCGACTCGTACGTTCCGCCGTTCAGTTCGAGCGTCGAGCCGGGGTTGAAATCGAGGGCGAAGCCGTTGGCGAATGCGGTATGCCCGTTGGACGCCCGGACTGTTCCGGCGAATCCGAACGTGGCGTTGTCGCGTAGCTCGATATTGGCTAACACGGCTTCAATCTGGCCTGCGTTGGTCGTGCCGTCCCAATCGTTGTCGTTGCCGGCGGTCTGGAAGATAAGCGAATCTGCAATCGAAGCGAACAACTGCGTGTTGTTGATCACTCGCGAGGTCACCAAGCCGTGACCGCTGATCCCAGCGACGACGTCATTAGTGATCGCCCCGCCGCTCAGCACGCCGCCGTTGAGTTGCACGCCGGTCGAGACGTTGTTGTTCCAGGCGTTCGTCACGTGCAGCGTGCCGTCGACGTCGAACGTGCCGATGGTTCCCACGTCCGCGATGGCGCCGTTGATCGTCAATGTGCCGTTGTCGGCCAAGAGAGAGGCCGTGCCGTCGAAGTCGACCGCGGCGCCGATTGTGCCGGATCCGCGCAACGTTCTCCCGGAATTTGCGGCGAGAGTTCCGGGGCCGTTGACGGCGCCCCCTTCCAGTTGATTGACCGTAGTCGAGAGATTGCCGCCGTTGAGGCGCAGTGTTCGCGCCGCGGCGATGTTGGCGGTCGAGCTGGCGCCAAAAGTCAGCGGGGCGTCGGCGGTGGTGTTTCCGTTGACGCTGAGAATGGCGAGCGCCCCGTTGAAGATCAGTCGCGAATCGCCGCCGAGCGTCGCCGTGCCAGCTCCGGCCGTGTTCGCCGTCAGCGTGCGAGTCATCGTCCAGCTCGGCACGTTGTTGACGACGATCGCAGCTCCGTTGCCCCCCAGGTTGATGGGATCGTCGACGTCGCCCGCGTCGTCAGGGTCCCATATCGTCGAATTGATTGTGAAACTGACGCCGTTGTTGATGGTGTGCAAGGTGCCGGAACCGATCCCGTCCCAGTCGAATGAGGTCGTGTTGACGACCGCATTGGCGGAGACGGTCGACGTCGAGTTGAACCGAAGCAGCCCCGTCCCCGTCAGCGTGGCAGGCGCTTCGAGCAGGCTCCCTAGACCCAGGCTCAGCGTACCGTTCACGGTGATATTGGCGCCGTTAAAGATCTTGGTCGTCGACATGTCGGCGATCGCTCCTGCCTCGATGAAGACGTGGGATGAACTGCCAAAAATGGCATTTGCGTTGACGTTCAGCGTGCCGGCGTTGACGTTCAAAGTGCCGGTGACAGCAATCTCGTCGCCGTTGACGCTAGAGACGCCTACTCCATTCTTGTTGATTGTCCCAGCGGCTTGCCAGGAATTAATGGTGTTGTTGACGGTAAGATCACCGCCATCGTTGAGGTTGATCGTCCCCCCAAAAATGTTGTCGGTCGTGTCGACCTGATTCACCGTGAGCGACAGCGATCCGGTCCCGTTGATGGTCGTCGATGCCGTTCCGTTGCCGTCCCAATTGAAGTTACCGGCCGCGTCGGTCACGGTCATCGTGCCGTTGACGACGGTTTGCGCCGTGAGATTCGCCGGCGCGTAGCCGGTCGCCGTGGTGATCGAGGTCGTTCCGTTGAAAATCGCCGTACCGCTGTTGCTGAACGAGCCGCCGGACATTGTGAAGTTGGCGTCGAATTGCAGCGTGCCGTCGGCGTCGACCAGGTTGATCGTACCGCCGGTCTGCGTGAATGTGCCGCCGGCGATAGTCGAGGCGCCCGCCGGCGCGCCCCCGATGCCTCCCGTGGCGCCGTTGTTGGCGGTGATCGTTCCCGTGTCGAGCGTCCAAGCGCTCGACGAGTCGAACTTTGAGTTCTGGAACAGGTTCATCATGCCGCTGAAGGCGTCCGACAGCGGCACGTTGAGATCGAGCGTCTGGTTGCGATTAACGTTCACGACGCCCGCGTTGCCGACTCCGTCGAGGTCGACTCGACCGCCGAGGCTCGAGTCGTTGATCTGCAACGTACCGACCGGCGGCGGACTGATGATAATCAAGGCGCGGGACAGTGCCGTCAGTGTGCCGTCGTTGGTGAGCAGCGTGGTCGCCAGGGCCGGAGTATCCGCAAAAGTGATCACGCCGTTGCCGGCCAGCGTCCCTCCCGCGTTGATGTCCAACAGCGACGTCCCCGACTCTTCGTCGAGCACGACGGCGCCTCCGGCGAGTTCCAGGTCGGCGCCGCTGTTGAGAGTGATATTGTCGGCATTGAGCTCCGAACCGGCGCCTACAAAGAGATTGGTGCTTGCGCCCGTCAGTTGCACGAGTCCATCGACAGTTAAGTCGAAGTCGTTAGTGAATAGATCAATTCCGCCCGACAGCGTCAGACCATTGACCGAATTGTTTGAGCCCAAGTTAACCGAGTTGGCGGCGTTGAAGATCGCTTCGTCGTCGGGATCGGGCTCGTCGGCGGGATTCCAGTTGGCGGTACTGCCGCCATCGACCCAATCGACGTTGCCGCCGATCCACGTCCGCGGCGCGGCGTCGGCTTGGCTGGTCAGCAAGATCGACGCAACAAAGAAAGACAAGCAAGAGAAGGCGCGAACGGGGAACGACCTGACGAACAAAGGGCGCGACGACATAGGGAGAGACCTCGTGGAAGTTGCCTCATGAGCAGGCGGACGACGAACGCGCAAATCGGGCGCTGTGCGCCGCATGCTTGCGTAACGTCGTCACCGCGGCGATTTTCTCCAGCCAAGTCCATGTCGACGCCCAACAAGTTAGGCTCGCATCGCAGACTCATCGGATGGGGACACGCGCAAACGCTCCCCCCGGCGAGGCCTTTCCTGCCTCCGCACCGGCGACTAGAGAGATGACGGCTCCAGAGAAAGAAACTCAAACGAACAGGCAATGTTCGACGAGCAGTATAGCTGCATTGCGGCCGACCGCAAATGAAAAAGGCAGCTAGAAGGTGTTCAGGGTTGGTGGGCGCTCGCGTCCACGCTTTCAGTCGGGGTGATGACCGGCGACGCAGCGGCGGGATCGTCGACCGGCAGCACCGGTTCAATGTGCCGCAAGTCCTCCGCCGAGTAGGCGTTGGGAACGGGGAACCCGGCCTCGTCGATGTAGTAACGCATCGAGCGGCTGCGCGGCTCCCACTCCATTTCGCGAATCATTCCGGTGCGCGGCGTATTCTTCTGCCCGCGGGAGAGGACCTCGACCCAATCGCCGACGTCGTACCCCTCCCAGGGGACCTCTTGCCACATCGTCGGCTTCACGCGCAGCCGCAGCTGGCCGTAGTGGAGCGTGACGAACGGGCCATGCTCGCCGTCGCGACGGAAGATGCGCGGGCTGGGGATGGTGCCGCGTGCGACGGCGACGTCCTCGGGATGCACCCAGTCGTCGCCATCTTCGGGCCACCAGGGATAGAAGCCGTACTTGGGGTCGGTTTTGAGGTTGGGGAGATCCATGGTTCGCGTGTCCGCCTCGGTCTGGCCTGCGGCTGTTATCGTAAGCTGCCGGGCTGGAGCGGGTCAAAAAAAACTATGTGGCAGGCACACTCCGTGTGTCGTCGCGAACCCTCGCCGGGTGAGACGGCAGAGGCTCGTTTCCGCTTCTGCCTGGGTTCTTCTGGATGCTCTGGCGAACTGCGCCACGGCGCACAGAGTGTGCCTGCTACAGAAACGGGGGTCGGAAGGGAACCTGCTGCAAACGGCCCGGACGACCTATACTTCAGGACCGTTTGTGCAAGCGGCGCGCCACTTGCCTGCGATTCTGCCTCGATTGAGACGTAATGCGATGAAACTGCACGACTTCCTAGCCCACCACGGCATTGCGGCCAATCCGTTTGCGGATGAGGACGCCCAGACCGACCCGGTCTTCCAGGGTCGCTGCCGCGCCAGCACCTTTCACCCGCAGTGGGACAAGATCTACGGCGACCCGAGCAGCCCGGCGACGTCGATCGTCTTTGGCGAAAAAGGCGCCGGCAAGACGGCGCTCCGACTGCAGATCGCCGGCCAGATTGATGAGCACAACGCCAAGAATCCCGCGGGGCGCGTGTTCGTCATCGAATACGATGACTTCAACCCCTTCCTCGACCGGTTCGCCGATCGGCTCAGCAGCCGCAAGCGGCGCGACGCCGGCAAAGTGCTGGCGGAGTGGAAGCTGTGGGACCACATCGACGCGATCCTGGCGCTCGGCGTGACGAGCGTCGTCGATCGCTTGATTGGCGTCGCGCAGCCGAGCGGCCCCGCAGCGAACTCGCTCCCCGCGGACGCGGCGAAGCGGCTCGACCGTTTTCAAAAGCGAGACCTATTACTGCTCGCCGCATGCTACGACAGCTCGCTGACCGAGACCTTCCACACCCGCTGGTCGAAGCTGCGCCGGAAGGTCGGCTATTGGCCGTGGCTCAGTTGGGGGATCGCGCTCCTGGGGATCGCCGTGACGGCGGCCGTTGCCGGCGTCATTCTCTACAACAAGCAATATGAATGGTTGAAGACGGTTTGGCCGTGGCTGATCGTGGCGATCGGCTGGGCGCCGTGGCTTACGCAGAACTGGGCCTGGTGGTTCCGCGGTTGGGGCGTAGCGAAGAATCTGCGTTCGGTGACGCGCCACGCCAACCCGCTGCGGAAAGTTTTCACGAAGTTCCTGGCCCGTGATATTCGCAACCAGCCGTTGCCGAACAAGCAGCGAACCGACGACCGGTACGAGCTGCTCTACAAGTTCCAGGGCGTGCTCCGGGCCCTGGGATTCACGGGGATTGTGGTGCTGGTCGACCGAGTGGACGAACCCCACCTCGTGAACGGGGCCGTCGACAACATGCGGGGCCTCGTCTGGCCCATGCTCGACAACAAGTTCCTTAAGCAGCCGGGCGTCGGCATGAAGCTGCTCCTGCCGATCGAACTGGCGGAGTATATCGAGAAGGAAGACCGCGACTTCTACCAACGGGCCCGGCTTGATAAGCAGAATATGGTCCCGTCGCTCGAATGGACCGGCCAATCGCTGTACGACCTCGCCTGCTCGCGGGTGTCGGCCTGCGCCGCCAGCGGCAAGGCGCCAAAGCTGCGCGACCTGTTCGACAGTTCGATCAGCGATCAGCGATTGGTCGACGCTTTCGCCGGACTGCGCGTGCCGCGGCATTTGTTCAAGTTCCTGTACCGGATGCTGGCAGCGCACTGCCAGCAGTACACCGACGCCTCGCCGGCATGGCAAATTTCGCCGAGCACGTTCGAGGCGCAGTTGGCGGTTTATCGGAAAGATCAACATACGGTAGATCGCGGGCTAGGCGCGTAGCCGCGGGTCGTTCACCCGCGGTTGCAATGCGGCTTGACCCAGTTCGGCGGTTTTGCCACACTCCCGCCCCCTTGCTGAGTCTTTGTCGATCGCCGTCGGCGGTCGCGCCCATGGATGGGAGTTGAGCGATGCGTATTGCGAAATGGGCGGCGGTAGCCGCGATCGGTTTCTCGGTTGGTTGCGGCGGCTCGGATGCGCCGGCCCCCTCGGCTTCGAACGGCGCCGCTAGCGGCAACGCGGCCGCGACGCCTGGTCCTTCAGGCGAGATTCCCAGCGATCCCGTTGGGCGAGTCGTCTACGACTTCCTCGAATCGGTCCGCATGGGCCAAGGCGAGAACGCCGCCGCGAAGCTGCTCACGCCGCTCGCGCTCCAGAAGATTCAAGAGCAGGATCTGAACATTGCCCCCCCCGGCAGCCCGACGGCGCGATTCAAGGTGACTCACGTCGAGATGATGGAAGGCGATCGGGCCGTGGTCGAGTCGACCTGGAGCGATGTCGACGCCGACGGCAAGCAGTACCAAGAGCCAATCTATTGCGCTCTGCGGATCTGCGACGGCCAGTGGCGGATCCACGGCATGGCCCAATACATGGGCGAGGGTCAGGCGCCGATGGTCATCGACTTCGAAAACCTCGATGCGCTGATCGAGCAGCAGCCAGCGCCCCAGAACGTCCCAGCGGATCAATTGGTCGCGCCGGCTGGCGAACAACCGGCCGCTTCGGTCGCGACCGACCCCTTCAACCAGCCTGCACAGCGGTAAAAGTTCCTGAAAAATTGCTCGCCCGCCGGGCAGCGTCCGCAAAGCGTAAGTGGCTTATTATTAAGCCACTTACGCTTTTTTTATTGGTTGGGTTTGGCGCAAATTCGGGCGGCAAAACGGCTCAAATTGGGGCTCACCGACTTAGCTCCTCCCCTCGTGGAACAGCGTGTGCTATGCTTCTGAGTCGTCAAGGTCCCCGTAACCCTTGAAGACAGCGTGGATCACGCCACTTGCCAGCAGCCACTTGACACTGCAAGCTGGTTCGGTAATTTGGTCCTTCCCAAGTTCGCTGACGCGAACAAACGGTGCATACCTCCTAAGTTTCGGGACCCGCCAGTTTGAGCGTTTGATTCCTCGGGACGAACGCTATCACCGAGTCACGATAAAAAAACGAGTTTACCCAGCCGCAACCGACCGTCGAGGCGGCGCAGGGGAGAGAGCAACTTCGACGGTCAATGTTGCGTGTAAGTTGTTTTTTTCCGCATTCACGTGGGAGGAGTTTGAGATGAATCGTATCGTTCTGTCGACGGTCGCCGTCCTGGTCGCCGTGGTTGGTTTCGCCATGGTCGGTGAAGATCAGCAAGCCAACGCCGGCCTGTTCGGCCGCAAGTGCTGCAAGCCCGCCTGCTGCGAACCGGCTGCTCCGGTCTGCTGCGAGCCCGCCTGCGGTGGCAAGCACAAGAAGCATTGCGGTGGTTTGTTCGCCCGTCTTCGCGCCAAGAAGTGCCACAAGGCTGATTGCTGCGAGCCCGTGACCTGCTGCGAACCGGCCCCGACCTGCTGCGAACCAGCCCCGACGTGCTGCGAAGCCGCTCCGGCTTGCGGTTGCGAAGCCGCTTGTGGTTGTGAAGCCGCTCCGGCCTGTGGTTGCGAAGCTGCCGCTCCTTGCGGTTGCGAAGGCGCCGCCCCGGCCCCCGAGGCTGCTCCGGCTGCCCCGGCTGGCATGGACGTTCAAGCTCCGGCACCTGAGGCGCCCGCTGCCTAACGGCAGTCAAGTCTTAGTGCAAAGCTGAATTCGAACCGGGCTCCGCATCATGCGGAGCCCGGTTTTTTTGCGTCAGCATCAGTCTGCAATTTCTGCAATTTGCAGTTTGCGAAGGGGCCGGAAACCGGCGGGCCAATCGTGTTCTAATTAAAGAGACCGACAATTGACCCTCCAGCAACGAAGGATATAAACGATGCTGTCAACTGATCGCGATGTTGTTCGATATCGCTGATTACTTTTGGAGTCCAGCATGCGCTCGTTGCTCTTGATATCCGTCATGGCGTTTGGACTGCCGCCGATGCATTCGGTGGCACAACCAGGAAGCGACCTGCTCGGGTTTGATGCAGGTTCGGGCTCGGTTCCGTTATGGACGGAGCCGCCGGCTGATGAGGTCCGCGATTTGTCGGCGCTCGTGCAGGAGATGCGACCCTCGATCTTTCTGGTTGGAACTCCTGACGGCGGACACGGAACCGCGTTCGTAATCTCGCAGGAAAATCGACTGCTCGCCACGAACGCGCATGTGGCGGACATCATGAAAGAGACCGGCGGCGAGATGCTGGCAATAAGCAATGGGACGACGAAAATCTATGAGGTGGAGGAAGCATACTACCACCCAGGCGTTCGCCGAATCGTCGGCGGAATGGTCGTGCGAGATTCAGACTCGCAGCAAGGCGACGTGTATCCCCACTCTCCAGACGTCGCCATTCTGCGAATCAAAGGCGGCGAGGATTTTCCCCCAGAGTTGGCGTTAGCTCGGCCAGACGACCTCGCTCACTTGTTGGCGAAGCCTATTGGCATGATGGGATTTCCCGGGCATGACACTTCGTGGCCCGAACTTGGGCGAAAGCCGGAAGCCACTTTTCGGCAAGGCGTTATTTGTCGCGCAACTGATTTCGCCAACAGCATCGACGTTCCTCCCAATGAACTGCAGTTCATCCAACACTCGATGGCTACTTGGCCAGGTTTTAGCGGTTCGCCGATATTTCTTCCAAGCGGCCATGTCGTCGCGATTCACAATTCTGGTCGTAGCTTGGATCAGAATGGATCACGAACTTCGATGGCGTATGGCGTACGCGTTGATTGTCTTTGGGAGGCGCTGAAGCAGCATAACTTGCTTGATGAAGTTGCAATCAAGGTGGATCCCAACTCGATAGACGTCGTGAGATTTGCGCAGGCCGATCCCGCACTTGAAGCGTTGAACGAGGTGCGGCGGTTGATTTCTCTAGCTCGCATCGATTTGATGCGTAAGAAGCCGCTGGCAGCTGCGGAGAAATGCACCGAAGTTATCGAGGCGCTTCCAGACTATGCGGAGGCCTACGACGTCAGATGCATTGCATACAACTTTCACGTTAACCATGAGATAAACGCTCGAAACGCAGAGGCGAAGAAGTACTATGAAATGGCGCTCGCCGACGCTAACAAAGCCACTGAACTTGATCCATCATCCGCCGATCACTATCTCGACGCCGCCGTCTCGATGATTAACTTGAAAAACGTTGATGCGCCGGCAGGGAGTTACGCCTACTCGGAGGATTCAATCAAAATAGCAGAAAAGATAATCGCAATGGATGGAGTTCGGTCCAGGGATCGAGCTTACGCCTATCGACTGAAGGCATTTGCGAGTGCATGGCAGGCAGAGAGCTTGGGCGACATTGAGAACGCAATCAAAGCCGACCCATGGATCCCGCAAAACTACACCTCGCTGGCTACATATTGGTTGCTTCATCGCAATCCTGAGAGGCAGAAAGCGGCGCAACGCGAAGCGGATCGCCTGATGTCGGCCGTTGCAGACAGCGATCAGGCTTGGTTAGCGGCGACCAGTCACGCCGCAGATCAACGGAATGGTGCGGATGCGGTTCGATTGGCCAAGCAAGCATGTGAAGCGACGGGCTATCGGTGGTGGAGAGGACTTAAGTCGCTGGCAGCGGCCCATGCAGAACTCGGTGAGTTCGATCAAGCGATCGAGTTTTCAACCAAATCGATCGACTTGGCGCCGGCGGAAGAAGCGGATTCAATTGTCAGGCAGCGCAGGGCCTATGAAGGCGGGAAGGCTTGGCGCGACCGCGAATGATTCTGTCCGCTACTTGAATGCAGTAAGAAGAGGATCGAGTTGCTGCTACTGATGGGTTTCAATCACGGCCAACATCTCTTGGCGGATGTGGTTGAGACGCGCTTCGTCTTCAATCTTGCCGCCGCCGCGGTTGGTGACGTAGAAAACGTCGACCACCTGATCAATGTTGGTCGCGATCTTTGAATTCCAGATTGTCAGCTCCAAGTCATGAAGCCGCTTGGCCAGGCTGTAGAGCAGTCCCGTGCGGTCGAACGTGTAGACCTCCACTACCGTCGCCTGGGCGGAGGCGGCGTTGTCGATCCGCACGTCGTTCGGCATGCCGGTGAGACGCAGCGACGCCTCGGCGCTGTCTTGTCCCCAAATTTTACGAAACCGGGGAGGAGCCTTCGCGTCGACCGACTTGACCATGTCTTTCGACACCGCGGCGAGGCGCGCCGGCGGCGGCTCCCCCTTGGAATCGGGGTCGGTCACGACGAACCGCAAGAGCAGCAGGTCCTCGGCCATCACCTGCATGTCGGCGGCCAATATCTGCAGGCCGTCGCTAGAGAGGGCCCCGGCCATACTGGAGAATGCGCCGCGGCCGCGACCCCGATCGACCCCAGCGATGAACTCGACGGTGGCGTTGTCGGGGTTGTAGTGGCCCCAGGCATCGGCCCCGCGCTCGGGGAGCTTGCGGAAGCGGCGGAGGGCTTCGCCGATCTCTCGACCCGATCGAGCGGCGACGAGCGCCGCGGGGAGGGCGTCAATTTGGCGTTGAAACCAGGGATCGCTTCGCTCTTCGGGCGAGAAAACATCCGCGATCTCACGGCGACGTTGCTGCAAGGCCATGTCATGCGGCGACGTCTTCCCCTCCAGGACGGCGAGCGTCTTGTAGAACAGCTCGCTCAGAACCTGAACCTTCCACTGCGTCAGCACATCAGGGCCGACGGCGGCGAGATCAGCGGCGCTCAGGACGAACAACATCCGCAGGCGGTCGGGCGTTTCGACCAGCTCCGCGAAGCGGCGGATCAGTTCTTTGTCGCCGATGTCGCGGCGCAGCGCCAGGTCGGTCATATTCAGGTGCTGGTGCACCAGGAACGCCACGTCGCGCGTCGCCGACGGATGCATCTGCAGGCGTGGGCCAACCTCCTCGGCGATCCGTCGGCCGATCTCGCTGTGCTCTTCCTCAAAGCCTTTGCCGAGATCGTGCAGCAGCAGCGCCAAGTGAAGCCGCTGCTTTTCGGCGACGTTGCGGTAGGCCTCGCCGATCGTATCTTCGCGCTTGGCGAAACTAGTGACCTGCTCAATCGCCTGCAGGCTATGCTCGTCGACCGTGAACTTGTGGTACTGGTTGAACTGCAATAAGCAGCGGGCATGCTTCATCGCGGGGATGATCTTTTCGAGATATCCCAGCTCGTGCAGCAATCGCATGGAACGCGGAGCGAGCGTCGGCGTGCCGAGCAAGTAGAGGAATCGCTGGGCGACGGCAGGACCGATCTCTTCGCCGAATTCCGGCGCCGCCAGCAGCAGCGCAGAGTAAGTTGAGTGGTCGAGCGGCTTGTTCTCGCTGACCGAAAGCTCGACGATCCGCAGCACTTCGCCGAGGTTGCCCTGCAGCTTCGTGAGTCCTGAGCGGGTAGCGGAAACCTGGCGAACGCCGATGCGGTAGTCCCCTTCGACTTTGCGGCCGAGGACGGGGTCGAGCACCCGCGACGTCATCGTGGAACCGGCAAGGTTCGCCGCCTCGCGCCGCCGGGCCATCAGCCAAACGTGGTTCGTGTGCCGGAAGTAGTCGCGCATAAATTGCTCGACCGGCAGCAGTCCTTCGCCGCCGCGGTAGCCCATCAACGCGGCGACGCGGAGTTGCTCGGCACGATCGAGCAAGTCCTTGGCCGTGTTGGCGTGGAACTGCATTTCGTTCCGCAGCCGCAGCAGGAAGGCCTGGGCGTTTTGCAGGCGGTGGTGGTCGAACTTCGACATCGCCCCCTGCATGAAGAGCCGCTCGGGGTCGGACTCGCCATGCTCTGCGAAGCCGATCCAACGGAGCAAATGGATGTCGCGCAAGCCCCCGCGGGAGCGCTTCACATGCGGTTCCAGCAGGTAAAGGCTCTCGCCGTATTGAGTGCGCTCCTCGGCGCGGGCGTCGCAGAACGACTTGCAGACCGCTTTCGAACGTTTGCGGACCATGCGATCGAACAGGTCGCGAAAGTGATCGTGGAGAGGCTGGCTGCCGGCGACAAGTCGGTTGTCGATCAGGGAGGAGCAGATGACGCCGTCGGTGCGAGCGAGCGCGATCGCTTCCTCGGCTGAACGGAGGCTGCTGCCGAGCTGGAGTCCGGCGTCGAAGACGGAGTTGGTAAAGCGGCGCACCAGCGGGGAGAGCGATTCCGGCTCGACGCCGCTGTGGAGGAGCATCAGGTCGACGTCGGAAAAAGGCGCCGATTGCCGGCGGCCGTAACCGCCGAGCGCGACGAGGGCGAGTTTGGTGCGCGCCCCGGCCGCATCTCCCTCGGCGGCAGCCGCAGCGTCGAAGAGCTTGCCGATCACGCCGTCGACCAGCGTCGTCAGCCGGTTGCAAACCTGCAGGCCATCAAGGCCGCGGTCGTGCATTTCGCGCATCCGCTCACGCCCGGCGTTGATCTCATCGCGAGCGGCGGAAATGGCGTCCGCCATTGTCGTCGCGTTGCCGGCGGGAGGGGGGGAACTCACAGATTCGTTGCTCTGGCGGAATATAGCCGCTTCATCCTGAAGCGGAGTCATTGGACGGTCTGAAATGCACGAAAAACGTTGTCGCCGGCAGGATGGCCGGGCTATCTACAGGGCGTCGTTGCCGGTTTCTCCGGTGCGGATGCGGATCGTGTCGCGGAGGTCGGACACGAAAATTTTGCCGTCGCCGATCTGACCGGTTTGGGCGGTGCGGATGATCGTGTCGATGACCGACTGCAGTTTGTCATCGCCGACGGCGACTTCGAGCTTCACCTTCGGCACAAAATCGACGGCGTACTCGGTCCCTCGGTAAGTTTCGGTATGGCCCTTCTGGCGTCCGAAGCCGCGAACTTCCGTGATCGTCATCCCCGCGACCCCTTGCTGCGTAAGGGCGTTTTTGACGTCTTCCAGTTTGAAGTGGCGAATAATGGCTTCGATCTTGATCATCGGACGGACCTTAGACTGGATAAGTAAGAATCTGTGGGGGAACACTCTATTGTATCACGACTTGCCGGCTGTCAGCATGGCCGCCCCGTGTCTAGAAAAACTCCAACGTTCGAAAACTAACCGCCAAGGACGCCAAGGGGAAGGCCAGGAAGTCCAGAACCGCCGATGGACGCAGCTGGAATTTATCTGCGTCTGTCGGCGTTCATCGGCAGTTCCATCAATGACCTCAGTTCCTCCGTCGTGTCCGCCGTGCCGTCGTGGTTCAATTCACACCGTATTTCCTTGGCGAACCTTGGCGTCCTTGGCGGTTCAAAAAAGGAATTGAGTTGTCGGTTTCTAACCCCCCCTACCCTTTCTTCTCCCACAAAACGTCCGGCGTCCCGGCGACGTGATTGGCGTAGCGCGCCAGGACGAACAATAGATCGCCAACGCGGTTGAGATACTGGAGCACCGTCGCGCGGACGGGGGCGACGTCGGCCAGGGCACAAACGTCTCGGTCCGCCCGGCGGCAGACGGCGCGGGCCACGTGC
>JBGSMO010000347.1:0-34200 GCA_041740115.1 Pirellulales bacterium | reverse complement strand
TTCGCGAAGGGCCGCGGCGGCCTCGCGCGCCGTGGCGTCGTGGGCGGAGAAGTAAAATTCGCGGAGCGCGGCTTCGTCAGGCGGGTTGCCGGCGGAGTTTGCATCGTCGACGGCGGCGTGTAACGCGGCGATTTCAAGCGGCGTTAGTGCGCGGCTGAAGAGGCGCAGTTCGTCGAACTCGCCATCCTTGAAACCGCGGTCGCGGAAGCGCTCGCCGAGCGTGAACGCGCCGCTGCCATGCGTGGCGATGGCGGCGCTTTTGTGGATCTTATCGCGAAGAATTGTCGTCGGCAGTTCGCGGCCGTTGAGGTAGAGTTTGAGCCCGGCGGCGCGGCTCGATCCATCGTAGGCGACGGCGATGTGTTGCCACGCTTCCTGCGCGATGGGCTCGGCGGCGCGAACGCCGATCGCGTTGCCGGGCCAAACGCGGTAGAGGCGGGCTTCCAACATGCCGTCGGCGAGCATCAGATCGAAACCGTTGTAGCCGACGTCGGTGCCGAAGGTCCGTTGGGCGACGACGACGGGGAGCGGGTTGCGCGCGACGTCGCGCAGCCAGAAGTCGATGGTGAAGGGATCAGCGCGATCGGCGTTGAGCAGATTGGGAACGCTAACGCCGTGGTCGCCGTCGCAGCGGATCGCCCTGCCCTGGCGACCTGCGACGCGCGGCAGTCCGTTGGCGTTGGCGATGGCGGAATCGTGCGGGCCTTCGGCTTTCAGTTCATCTTGATCGCCGTCGAAGGTGAAATGGGCGAGGAGCTCGGAGATTGTCCCTCTCCCTCCCTTCGAAGGAGCGGGATCGGAAGCAATCCAAGCAGCGAATCGTTCGCTGCCGTCTTCCATCGTTTTCGCAAGTTGCCGCTCCGCCGCTTCGACGGCTCCCTTCGCTTCAGCCAACTGCCGCTCCTGCTCCGCCGTCGGCAACAACAGCGTCGGCGAGGGGACCTTCGCCGCGTGATCGTACATGCCGTTCTCGTCGATTGAATTAAAAAAAGCCGAGAGCGAGTAGTAGTCGCGAGTGAGGATCGGATCGTACTTGTGATCGTGGCAGCGGGCGCATTCCAGCGTTAGCGCCAGCATCGAGGAGCCGAACGTGTGGACGCGATCGGCGGCGTTCTCGGCGAGCCACTCTTCGGCGATCGAGCCCCCTTCGTTCGTCATGCGGTGGAGACGATTGAAGGCGGTAGCGAGAATTTGATCACGGGTCGGGTGCTCTAAAAGATCGCCGGCGAGTTGCCAGGTGAGGAACTGGTCGTAGGGCAAATTGTCGTTGAAGGCCCGCACGACCCAATCGCGGTAGGGCCATTGCGTGTTGAGTTGATCAGACTGGTAGCCGAACGAATCGGCGTAGCGGGCGCCGTCGAGCCAGGCGACCGCTTGGTGTTCGCCGAAGGCGGGGCTCGCGAGGAGCCGTTCGACGGCGGCACTGAGGGCAGCATCGAGATCATCCGCAGCGACCGCTTCGAATTGTCGGATTTCTTCCACCGTCGGCGGCAGCCCGGTTAGGTCGAGCGAGAGCCGACGCAAGAGTCGTAGCGGAGCGGCGCGCTCCGCGGGCGTCAGTTGATCAGCATCGAGCCGCGCAAGAACGAAGCGATCGATTTCGTTACGGGGCCATGCCGTGTTCTCGACCTGCGGAACCGCGACTTCTGCAGGGAGCGGTTGAAAGGCCCAGTGATCGGCATATTCGGCGCCGGCGGCGATCCAATCGCGCAGGAGTCGTTTCTCTTCCAGCGTGAGCGACAGATTCGACTCCGGCGGCGGCATTCGCATCGTGTCGTCGTCGCTCGTGATGCGGGCGATCAACTCGCTGGCGTCGGCGTCGCCGGGGACGATGACCGACTCGATCGCGCCGTCGCGCATGTCGAGCCGCAACTCGGCTTCACGACGCTCCGCGTCGGGGCCGTGGCAGAAGAAACACTTGTCGGAGAGGATGGGCCGAACGTCGCGATCAAAGTCGACGTCGGCGGCGTCAACGGAGGAGACGCCGATCATCAGCAAGGCAACGCCGAATAAGAATGCGGCGAGGTCGCCGACGTCGACCTGGATGAGCCGCCAATGTCGCAAGATTGTGAACTGGCTCATGCGGATTCCTGGAAGCGTCGCTGACCGAAGGGAAGGTCCCTCTATTTTCTTCCGCAAGCAGAGTGCAATGCAAGTTCCTTGTCGACGATTCGGCTGCCGAATTGCGTCTTATCTTGCAATGAGCCCTTGCCATTTCGGAACCTTTTTGGGGCTCATCGCTCAAGCCGTCGGAGCTTTTTCAGCGTAACGGCAGCGAATCATCCACTTCGTAAATTCTAACACGGGCGAAACGCTTGCCGAAACCAGGAGCGTGAGTCCCCAGTCGGCGGCGGTGAGGGGAACGGCGTCGAAGACGCTACTGAGCGGCGAGTACATGACGATCACCGCCAGCAGCGCCGCTTCCCACCAGACGGCCAAGTTCAACCAACGATTGGCGAGCGGGCGGACGAAGACGCTGTTGCGATCTGAGCGGAAGTTGTACGCCTTGAAGAGTTGAATCAACACGAGCGAGACGAAAGTCATCGTCATCGCCTCGGGCAGTCCTTTGCCGACGTGGAGCGCCCAGGCAAAGAGGGCAAGATTGACGATCGCCGACCATAAGCCGCCGACGGCCATGAGCGTGACCACCGGTCGCGTGAAGATGCCGCTGCGGGCGGCGCGCGGGCGGCGTTTCATCAGGCCAGGTTCGGCGGGATCGACCGCCAACGCCAGCGCCGGCAGGCCGTCGGTGGCGAGATTGACGTACAGAATCTGTACGGCGGTGAGCGGCATCGGCATGCCGAGCGCCGCCGCCCCCGCCATCAAGCCAATCTCGCCGATGTTGGATGAGAGGAGAAACATCAGATACTTCTTGATGTTCTCGTAGATGGCGCGCCCCTCCTCGACGGCGGCGACGATCGACGCGAAGTTGTCGTCGGTGAGCGTCATCGCGGCGGCTTCCTTGGTGACGTCGGTTCCGGTGATTCCCATCGCAATGCCGATGTCGGCCTTCTTGAGGGCGGGTGCGTCGTTGACGCCGTCGCCGGTCATCGCGACAACCTCGCCGCGGCGCTGCAGGGCGTCGACTAGGCGCAGCTTGTGCGCCGGCGACACGCGGGCGTAGACCTGTGTGCATTCGACAAGTTCGTCGAGCTCGCTCGGCGAGGCGTTTTCCAATTGGGCGCCAGTGACGACTTGACGCGGGCACTCAGGATCGAGAATGGCCAGTTGGGTCGCGACCGCGGCCGCCGTCCGCGGGTGATCGCCGGTGATCATGATGGTGCGGATTCCGGCCTTACGACAGGCGGCGATGGCGCGTTGCGCCTCGGGGCGCGGCGGGTCGATCATCCCCACGAATCCGAGAAAGGTGAGCTCGGTTTCGGCCGCGGCGGCATCGTTCGTCGCTTTCCTTGCCACGGCCAGGACGCGCAGGGCGTCGTCGGCGAATTGTTGGGCGATAGTCGCCAATTCCTGGCGGCGGTCTTCGTCGAGCGGTTCAACCGAGCCGGGCATGAGAATTCGATCACAATCGGCGAGGATGACCTCGGGCGCGCCTTTCGAGTAGGCGATCGCGCCGTGCGGCCCGTCATGCAGCGTCGTCATTCGCTTGGTTTCAGAGGAGAAGGGAATTTCTCCGACGCGCGGGAAATCTCGTTGCAGTTCCGCTTGTTCCAAATTGGCTTTCGCCGCGACGACGATGAGGGCGCCTTCCGTCGGGTCGCCGTGAACTTCCCAGCGGCCCGCGTCTTCATCGCGGACGACGTGGGCGTCGCACGCCAACAATCCGCCGGTAAGTAATTCGCGGACGGCCGCGGGCGGTTCGATCGACTGGCCAGACGATTGCAACTCGCCGACAGGTGCGTAGCCGGCGCCGATGACTTCATAAACTTCGCCTGCCGCCCAGACTCGTACGGCCGTCATTTCGTCCTTGGTGAGCGTTCCCGTTTTGTCGGTGCAGATGACGTTGGTGCAGCCGAGCGTTTCGACTGCCGGCAAGCGCCGCACTAGCGCGTTGCGCTTGGCCATCCGCTGGACGCCAATAGCGAGCGAGATCGTTACCACGGCCGGCAGCGCTTCAGGAACGACGGCTACGGCGAGCGCGACGCCGAAGAGGAGCATTTCTAGCAGCGGCTGTCCGCGCACCACGCCGGCAGTGACGATGACGGCGACGATGACAAGCGCCGCCTTGCCGAGCGTTTTGCCCACGCGATCGAGATTGATCTGGAGAGGCGTTTTGCTGGAGTCGACTCCTTCCATCAAGCGGGCGACGCCGCCGAACTCGGTTTCCATGCCAGTCGCCGTGACGATGCCACGGCCGCGGCCGTAGGTGACGACCGTGCCGGCGAAGACCATGTTGCTGCGTTCGGCCAGGGGAGCATCGGCGGCGAGCGTAGCGGCGGCTTGTTTCTCCGCGGCGGTCGATTCTCCGGTGAGAGCGGACTCTTCAACTTGCAGGTTGACTGCCTCAATCAGTCGGCAGTCGGCCGGCGTCCGATCGCCGGGGTGCAGGAGAATGACGTCGCCGGGGACGAGTTCGCGCGCGATGATCTCGACCTCTTCGCCGTCGCGGATCGCCTTGGCGTGGGGGGCTGCGAGCTTGCGGAGGGCTTCGAGGGCGCGCCCGGCGCGAAATTCTTGAATGAAACCAAGTAACGCTGCGAATAGAACGATGATGCCGATCACTGCCGCTTCGACCGCGTGTCCCATCGCCGCCGACGCCAGCGTCGCCGCGATCAGAATGACGATGAGTACATTTTTGAACTGTGCGGCGAGCAGCCGCCAGGCGCTGACGCGGGGGGCTTCTTGCAGTTCATTTGGGCCGAATTCTCGCAATCGTCGTTCGGCATCCGTTGGGGCAAGCCCATTGGGGCCGGATTGCATCTCAGCGTAGACGGCATCGAGCGCCCGAGCGTGTGCGCCAGGACTATCCAACGTGTGAGAGGCGAAGGCTCTGTCCATGAGGCGATACTTCGAGGAATGCGCGTCGAAATGACCCGCTGAGTTGCGGTTGATCCGTAATTTGGGCACCTTTGCCCGCTGCGACGATAAGAAGGGGGCAATCTCTGTTCCGCTTTCGCACAGTTAGCTATTGGAGGCGCCATCGAACGGCGCGTACAGGCGGTAAGCGCAAAAAAAAGGAGCCGTCGGCCCAAGTGGGCAACGGCTCGGAATGGGACTAGAGGCCTTCCCGTCGTTCGCGTCTGGTTTAGGTCATGTCTGCCGTTTCACTTTTTTTCGCCGCCCCATAGTGGGCCGACAGCAAGTACATGAACCCGGGAACCGCGAACAACATGGCAGGCGACTCGGCGGCAACCTGCGCGGCCGTGCCGCCATACAGGCTGGCGACGAAGAAGAGCGCCGTGCCGACGAGGCTCATGACCCCGCCCAGCAGCGCGTGCCTCCAGCCGACGGCGTAGCCGCAGAAGACAACGGCGAGAATCGCCGCTTGCAGGTAGGTCGCGGCCGCAGGCTTGAAGTCGGGGCGAAACGCCTCGGCCACGACAAACCCCGCCCAACTGGCGAACAGCACGGCCCCGGCGACTCCGGCGCCGATATGCAGAACCTCCGCCCATTCCATACGTCGGTTATGTGTTGATACATACATCTTTCCACCATCCTTCCAAGATCGAAACCGTGCGGTCAGAAGCGTTTTTCCGTATTGCCAACAAGTATTGGCAACGCGCGTGCCATCCCCGTTTGGGGGGAGTTCGCTGAATGTAAGCGCTGGCGCAGGCGTGGGATGCGGCGATAGCAGAGCGGACGATCGGCTTTCTAACATGTTCCGCGGCGCGCTGGACCGGCGCGCCGTATGTGCCGCTGAGCGCGCACGCGCAGCGGCGACTTGTGAAATCTGGCTGGGTTTTCGGCCTCGGCGATTGGCGCCGCTTATGCACTGAATGCCTGCGGCGTCGCGACGACCAATCAGGAGGATCGGTGGGCTGACGCCGCTTCTCACCTAGCAGCCGTCAGCGCTGCGGAGGGACATCATGAATGCCGTTGCAGCCGATCCTGGGCGGAAGGCGACTCGCAATCGCGTCGATCAGCCTCGCCTGGCGCCAACTGGCGCGGCGCGAGCGTTGTTGGCGAATCATCCCCACTTTCGCGGGCGGGCGGACCACTTCCGCTTGGAACTGTGCGACGGCGCCCTGGTCGTCGAGGGAGTCGTTCCCTCGTTCTACTTAAAGCAGCTATTGCAACAAGTCCTGCGGGACGTCCGCGGCGTGAGGCAGATCCAGAATCGCGTCGCCGTCGTGAACGCTTGCGGGCTGAGCAGCCACGATCCGAAGTAGCCGGCTCAATCTCAAACGACCGGCGCTTGCCAACCCTCGCCGGGCAGCACGAACTGATCGACCTCGGGCGGCCCCCAAGTTCCCGGCTCATATTCGTATACCGGCGAATCAGCCTGCAGCGCGGGGTCGACGATGCGCCACGCCTCCTCGACGTAATCTTCGCGCGCGAAAAGCGTCGCGTCGCCGGCCATGGCGTCGCCGAGCAGTCGCTCGTAGGCATCGACTTCGCCCGCTTGCGGATGGCGGCCAGTGATCGACTCGACGCAGACCCCTTGCGACTCGTCATTCGGTTTGACGACCATCATCCCAAGCGCAAAGGCAATGTCGGGGCTGATGCGAATGCGGACGTAGTTCGATTTCAGGTCGTAGTTGTCGTACATCGTCGGCGGCTTACGGAGGCGGACGACCATCTCGGTGCAGGTGACCGGCAGATTCTTCCCGGCGCGCAAGTAAAACGGCACGCCGCGCCAGCGCCATGAATCGACTTCAAGCTTCATCGCGGCGAATGTCTCGACTGGCGAATCGGCAGCGACTCCTGGTTCCTGGCGGTAGCCGCGAAATTGACCGCGGACGAGGTTCGCCGTCTCCAGCGGCGGCATCGCGCGCAGCACTTTAACCTTTTCGTCGCGAATCGACTCGCTGTCGGTCCGCACCGGCGGTTCCATCGCCAAGTTGACCAATACCTGGAAGAGGTGATTCTGGATCACGTCGCGGATCGTGCCGACCTGGTCGTAGAAGCCGCCGCGTCCCTGGACGCCGAAGTTCTCGGCCATGGTGATCTGGACGCTCTCGACATGCTCGCGATTCCAGAACGGCTCTAGAAAGGAGTTCGCGAACCGGAAGAAGAGCATGTTGTGCACAGGGGCTTTGCCAAGATAGTGGTCGATGCGGAAGATCGACTTCTCGTCAAAGGTGTTCAGCAAGATTTGATTGAGCGCTTGGGCCGAGGCGAGATCACGACCGAACGGCTTCTCGATGATGACGCGGGCGTTCGTCGCGCAATTGGCTTTGGCGAGTTGTTCGACCACCAGTCCGAAGACCGAGGGGGGAATCGCCAAGTAATGCGCCGGACGCTCGGCATTGCCGAGTTCCCGGCGGATCGCTTGAAATGTCGCGGCGTCGTTGTAGTCGCCGTCGACGTAGCGCAGCAGCCCCAAGAGCTTTTCGAATGCCGCGTCGTCGGCGTCGCCATGCTGCGCGACGCTGTCGCGGGCTCGCGCGCGGAGTTGATCCAGCCCCCAGCCAGCCTTGGCGACGCCGATCACGGGAACGTTCAGACGCCCGCGCTTCACCATGGCGTGAAGCGAAGGGAAGATTTTCTTGTAGGCGAGATCGCCGGTGGCGCCGAAAAAGACCAGCGCATCGGAGTGGAGCGCGTCCATCTGTTTTTATCCCTAAGCGCCAGCCGGCTTTTCGATGTGGCCGCCGAATTCGTAACGCATCGCGGAAAGGAGTTTGTCTTGGAACTCAGCTTCGCCGCGCGAACTGAACCGTTCGTAGAGCGCGGTTGTGAGGACGGGCGCCGGCACAGCCTCGTCGATAGCCGCCTTGATCGTCCAGCGTCCTTCGCCCGAATCCGAAACGCGGCCGGCAAACTTGGCCAACTGCGGATCTTGCACCAGAGCGGCGGCGGTGAGGTCGAGCAGCCACGAAGAGATGACGCTGCCGCGACGCCAGACTTCGGTGACGTCGGCGAGGTTCAGGTCGTATTGGTAGTGCTCCGGATCGCGGAGCGGCGTCGTTTCGGCGTCGATCTCGTGCGCGCGTTTGCCGATGTTCGCGTTCTTGAGGATGTTCAAGCCCTCGGCGTAGGCGGCCATGATGCCGTACTCGATGCCGTTGTGGACCATCTTCACAAAGTGCCCAGCGCCGTTCGGGCCGCAGTGGAGGTACCCCTGCTCCGCCGTGCCGCTCGCCGTCGGACGGCCGGGCGTCGGCCCGATGTCGCCGGCGCCAGGCGCTAAGGAGGCAAAGATCGGATCGAGCCGCTGCACGACTTCCGGCTCGCCGCCGATCATCATGCAGTAACCACGCTCCAGTCCCCACACGCCGCCGCTCGTGCCGACGTCGACGTAGTGGAGTTGTTGGGCCGCGAGTTCGTGAGCGCGCCGAATATCGTCGACATAGTACGAGTTGCCGCCGTCGATGACGATATCGCCCGCGTCAAGCAATGGCAGTAAGTCGGCGATAGAGCGATCGACGACTGCCGCGGGAACCATCAGCCAAATGGCCCGTGGCGTTTGCAGCTTCTGCACAAAATCCTGCAGCGAACTCGCGCCGACGGCGGTCTCTTTGACGAGCTCCTCAACGGCTTGAGGAGACATGTCAAACACGACCGCCTGATGGCCCGCGTTGAGGAGGCGACGAACCATGTTCGCCCCCATGCGGCCGAGCCCAATCATTCCGAGTTGCATAGCTCAAATCCTGCTTCGTGGCGATCGATGTTTGGATGGATCAGTTCAATCGCCGATGCCATAGTTTATGTCAGGTTTGCGCAGCTTGGCCCCGGGCGAACACGTCGGCGAACTCACGGTAGCGTCGCGCAATTTCGGCGACCGCGGCTTCACGAGTCGACTGGCCCGCCCGCCAGGCGACGAGCGGTTCCCAGAAATCGGTCCGCCCGACGGCAAAGCCGATGAATCCCGGCACGCCGGCGGCCACTTCGAGCCACTCGTGAACCTTACGACCGTCTTCGCCGCGGCCTAAGACGATGCAACTCACCTTTTCTCGGCCTCCGCGTCGCGCGGCGGCCACAATTTGTTCGCAATCGTCACGACGGTCCAAGCCCTCGATCTTCCACAAATCCGGCTCGACCCCACTATCCTGCAATTGCGTGATCGCCCGCACCATCAGCTGCGGGCGAAGCTCCAAGTCGTACCGCCGTTTGTCGCCTGCAACCTGCTCAAGTTGCGACGGTTCCGGCGGGACCAAGAGTTCGAACATGAACAGTGCGCGACTGTGCGTATGCAGATAATCGGAGAGTCGCTGGAGCCGCGCCGTCTGCCGCTCATTGAGCGCCGCATCCCCGTCGGGATTGTAGCGCACCAAGACTTTGCAGAACGTCGGCGCGATCGCCTCGATATGTTTCGCGAAGTCGTCGCCATATTCAAAGTCGAACTCGTCTTGCCCGCTTTTTTCCGCTGGGCAGGCGGTCATATAACCTTGCGCTTGCGCATCGCGCAGGATGGCGGCGCCGAATTGCTCGTCGACCAGAATTCCGGCTCGCTCTTTGGGAACGCCAGCGGCGACCGCGGCGATGAAGCCATCGTAGATAACGCGCTTCGCGGCGGCGATCTCGGCCGTCTGTTCGGCAGTCAGCTCGCCGGTCCACCCGAACATCTTGGTTTCGAATGACCCGCGATGATCGAACGGCAGAATATACAACGGTGCGTTGAAGCCAAGCGTCATGGATCCGCCTTTCGGAATGAGGAGTCTCCCGGCTCAAAGGACGTGCGTTGTCGCAACTGATTCGCATCTTCGCTTTGAAATTGCGCAGTCTTAGCGTAGATGCGAAAGGTCGGGCGGGTAAATGTCAAAGTAGGTTCCGCCGGCGGCCTTGCCGATCTTTACGCCATCCATCACGTCGGGCGAACCGAAGCGCGTGGGGTTGTTCGCCGCCGCCGAAACCATTTCAAAGCCAACGCGAACTCCGCGCTCGTGCTGTTCGGCGATCACGCGGTGGTGCGGGGCGAGGAGTTGGGTGCCGGCCTTCAGGGCGTTGTGCTGAAGTGTCAGCCGCTGACCCAGTTTGGCGCGACCGTGGTCGATCGTCTTGGAAAGGTAGCGGTTCGCGGGGCGCCTGACGCTGATCGAGAGGATGCACGCATTGCTCGGAAATGCGGCAGCGTACTGGTCGATCGCTCCCGCCCAGGCGTCTAGCATCTTCTGGTCGCTGTAATCTCTGAGGGATTCGATCCCAGGCGCCGGGTGCATTTCGGCGCTCGGGAACGTCGGACCGGTGATGTGAACGCCGACCAGGAGCGGGTCTTCGGCGTACCGTCGGCCAAGCTCAGCGACCAACTCGCCGTAGAATTTGCTCAGCTCAGGAGACCAGGGCACTGGCGCCCCGCGGTACCAATCGCCGCCAATCCATTCAGGCGAGCAATTTGCTCCAGTCATCACCAGCAGTTTGTAAGGCTTTCCAAGTTGGCGGCATCGCTCTATCTGGGCATCGAGAAAGCTGAAGTCAAACTTCCCCTCGCCCAGATGGAGCCACGACCAGCGCGCGCGGATCGTCAGACCGGCGATATGAGGAAGTTGCAACTGAGCCATGGATATCTGCCGATTGCTTCCTGGTTTTTGGACTGCGGGATCGCCCGGTTGCAGCGCGAAGTAGCCGACAGGCGCCCGCGGCGAGGTCGGTTCGGCGGCAACGATGGGCATAACGATCGCCGTCCATACCCCAAATGCTGACAAGACCGATCTCATTTGTGACCTCGCAATCTGAAGGAAGGGGCGGCCTGTCCAAAGGTCTTCAATGTTCCAGCATTGCATCGGCAGCAGTGCGCTCGATTGAACGCTAGCCGGTTAAAATAAGTCTGTTTTTTGGCCACGCGCGATGACATGCATCGACCTCGGTACAGACAACGCCAGATAGCTTAATGGCGGACAACCGCAAAAGCGACTATTCGGGGCGCGAGCCGCATAGAATTCGCCTCCGCTATGGGAAGCCGGAACTCCCACGGACATAAAAAATGGACAATGGAGAGAGAGTATGAGGATCGCAGCGCTCGCATTTGTTTTGGCCATCGCGTCATTCAGCGTCGCGGCTGAGGCGCTCGCTCAAGTGAGGCAGCCGACGGGCTACTTCGTGATGCAGGAAGTTGGCGCCCAGAACGTGAAGGACGGCAAACTAGCTTCGCCCATCTTCAGCGGGATCGTCATTCGCCAGCGTTGGTCAACCATGAATCCTGCGCCGAACGTCTACAACTGGACGTTCCTCGATCAGCAAGTATCGCGAGCCAGGAGGCTAGGCAAGCGCTACATCCTGTCCATCTACACGGGAAACAACGCTCCATTGTGGTTGGGAGTTCCATTGTACAAAACCGCTCCCCTCCCCTGGGACGAGACGATGCTCAGCGCCCATGGGCGTATGGTGGCCGCCCTCGGGCAACGATATGGCGGCGACTCGAGTCTGGCGGGAGTGGAACTAAGCGGTCCGACGCGGGGGCCGAGCGGGTCGCTCGAGATGCATCTGGCAGACGGACTTGTGCGATATCCGGGGTACAGCCCTGAACGAGTGGCGCTCGCTTGGATCCGCTGCATCCACCAGTATGGCGCCGCTTTTCGGAACTGTGCGCTCATCTCGGACGGCGGCGTCGCGCCTGGCGGGCGAGATACGCTGATCACCCAGACGGCGTTCGACTACCTTGCGAAAAACTATCCAAGCCAAGCAAACTTCTCGCATTGTGCCTTGAAGGCCAACACGGCGGAGGCGGCCGTGCATCACGCGATCGTCGTCAACATGTCGCGGCGAGGATATGCCGCGGGTTTCGAGATGATCGGTCCCTCGGCGGCAGGCGTCGACGGACAAAATGGTCCGGTAAGTCGCTTTGGAGGAACTTTCGATCAGGCGGTAGCGATCGCCAATCGGGCCGGCGCGCGCTGGCTAAAGATATACCAGGGCGACGAGTTCAACGCGATGTCACAGTAACCGCTACAGGATCGCAATACTTCAAAGCGGCGCGTCTCGACGCATCGTGCGTAAAAAGCGTGCGATGCGTCGAGATTACTTGCGGTTTCTGTAGAGCGAGGCGTCCACGCCATTGACCATGTTGTCAATATTGAGCGATCCGCCAAGAAAGTCGTTGATATTCGAAAGCTCTTGGCGAGGGTTCGCGAGCATGAGATTGTAATCGACGTCGATCAACTCGATGTGCGACTTCGCGCGTACCCATTTGTAAAACGAATCGATCTCAGCGCGGAAAAGCTTCATCATCTGCGCGTGGCTCACCTCATCGGCGACGCCATGGCGGTTGAGCATGACTTGCTGAGACGCCAGCACCTCATCTAAATTGCGTCGCATGAACAGGACGCGATAGCTCCGATCTTCAGGAAGGTCGTAGAGAAGGCGGTACACCATCTTGACCGCGCTTCCCTCGCTTCCCTGGAGCCAACTACTGTCTTCGGCCGTCTGTTTGACCGCCTCGAACTCGTAGTATCCGTTTGGATTGTCGTCGTCTGCGACGCGTTGCTCGTCGGTCAGGACCGGCAATCCGCCGAGTTCAAGCATCCGCATCATCATGGAGGTGCCTGAGCGGGGTAATCCCGACACGATCGTTAGATATTCTGAAGTGGCAGTGCTCATGGTCGTCTCTCGATACGAAGATCGCTTGAAAACATCTGTCCAAAGTTTATCGCTTCGGAGGCGGTTCGTGGCAACCCCCCGCAAGCGAAGACGCGCTCCGCTTAACAGTCGCGCGGCGGCAATTTGCGTACCATTGTCGACGCCATTGGGCTGGACGGAAGAGTCCGCCATGCGGGTTCGTTGCACATCATCAGTGGCGTGGCGCGGCGGTAACTGCTTTGATTGCCAAGCGTTAGTTGGTCGACGCGGGCATTGGAACACGAGACGCGGCGACTTCCCGGCCGATGGGGTCGAACAGGCGCGGTCTGTTCGCTCGCTCAAAGAATTGGCGCCGGATGCGCGGCGCCGGGGCAAAAGGAAAAAGCAATCGTTTCTGTGCAGGAACTAACGCGGGCTCGGCCCTAGACCAAATGGCAACTGACAAGGTAGTTGCAATCTGCGCATGTCAGTGTATAACGCCAAGCGTCGTTCACTCGCGATGGAAACGGCATTCATTTTGCTTCGCGACTTAAGTGACCGACGTCGCTGAAGGGAGACGGCGATTCGCGGCGGTTAGAGATGCGTTGACGCCGCCACTCCATGTGTCAGCCATTGATCAAATGGCGCACGTGTTGGTTGCTTGACACCCTATCTAGTTTACCCCTACCTGCTGAAGACGAGCGTGCATTGGCCGCTGCGCTTCGATTTGGATCGAGGATATGCTTCGATTCATGCTTTGACGTCGTCCGTAACGTCGAGCAACAGCGACCCATCAACCGATCCCATGTAAGGAAGGTCTTGCCGTGACCAGACTGACGGAGCATGTCCAGCTTGAAATTCCGAGATTCGGCGAATTTGCCCGGCAAATCGCCAACGTCGATTCTCATGAGATTGAGCGATGCCTGGCGGAACAAAGGCGTACGGGACAGCGTATTGGCGCCACGATGGTCCGGTTAGGCGTGATCGATGCGCAACAGTTGGCGAGCATTCTTCAATCGCAGGCTAAGTGGGCTGGGCGGGCGCGAGGCCGCGACATTGCCCCGTTGAGCTTTCCGATGCTCACGCCGCTGTCGATGTGTCTGCCCTGCTTTAATGAGCAGGATGTAATTGAGGATGTCTTGCTGGGCGCTCTCGCCGTGCTGCCCGAGTTCGTCGAGGAATTCGAAATCGTCGTCGTCGACGACGGTTCGGCGGACAATACGTCGCTCATCGTCGAACGTCTGGCCGAGCGCGATGATCGTATTCGTTTGGTCCGACACGCCGCTAATCGCGGTTACGGGGCGGCGGTGGCGACTGCCTTGCGGGCAGCGCAAGGCGAGTGGATCTGTTTCACGGATGGCGACGGACAATTTAGTTTTCTCGATTTGCCCCAGTTGCTTTGCAACGCGCAACATGCCGACGTCGTGATCGGATACCGCCGGCGACGCGCCGATAATGGCGTGCGGCGCTTCAATTCCAACAGCTGGAAATGGCTTATCCGTTGCCTGATGGGGTTGCGCGTCAAGGATTTGGACTGCGCGTTTAAGCTCTTTCCTCGCTGGGTCGTGGAAGAGTTGCAGTTCAATTCGGAAGGCGCATGTATCAGCGCTGAGATCATGGCGCAATGCAATCGCGGCGGCATCACGATACGCGAGGTTCCCGTAAATCATTACCCGCGTGCAGCAGGCAAGGCGACTGGTGCGAACCTAGGCGTAGTCGTGAAAGCGTTTAAGGAACTTCCCATCGTGTGGCAGTATCGACGCATGTCTCCTTGGGATCCGCAGCGAAGGCCTACGGCAACGGCGGATTCCGCAGGCGATGTGCGTCTCGACAATAGTTCGGAGAATCTCTCGACCATGGCCGCGAGCAGCGCGCCGGCGTCAACCGGCGCCGCCTGCTCCGCAGCCGCCGCCATTTCGAATGGACGCGCATAATGCGAACTCTCCTGCGTCGAAAGTCGGTCGTCAGTCGCGAAACCGTCGCTGAGCAGCGGGCGGAAGCGGGGACGTTCGACTCCGCTGAACCTCGACTCAAGATTTGCGTCTTGGCGGCTTGTCCGTTTCCCGCCAATCACGGCACGCCCGGTTCGATTCGGGAACTCGTCGAAGCGACCGCTGAGCGAGGGCATGAAGTTCATGTCGTCTCCTATCATTTGGGCGAGCCGTTGCCTTTGCGCAACGTCCACCTGCATCGGATTGCGGATTGGACGGGGGAGAAGTCGATTACCGTCGGACCGACGCGCTACCGCCCGCTGTATGACTTTCAGATGATATTTACGGCGCTGAAGGTGATGCGGCGTCATCGCGTCGATCTCATTCACGCCCACGGCTACGAGTCTGCTCTCGTCGCCGCTTGCTGCCGGCCGTTCGTGCGATTGCCCGTGCTGTACAGCGCTCACAACGCCATGGGCGACGAACTTGCCAGCTACGACTTTTTTCGCTCGAAACGGATGGCGTCGGCGCTGGCCTGGGTGTTAGATCGTACGGTGCCTCGCATCGGGAATCGTTGCGTTCCCCATAGCGCCAATCTCCAAGAATTTTTGCACGCCCGCGGGCTAAGCGAGCGCATGGAGCCGGTGCTGAATTTCGGCATCGACTTCGACAAAAGACCGGTCGGCGATCGGCAGCGACTACGTCGCGAATGCAATCTCACGGACGAGCCGGTCATCCTCTATTCGGGCGTGATTGATCAGTTTCAACGACTTGATCTGTTGCTTGAGTCAATGGTCCATGTCTTGTCGCGTTTTCCGCGCGCCAAGTTGCTAGTGTTGACGAATGTGGCCAACGGCCGGAACGACGCCGCTCTTCGTGAACAAGCGAAGGCTCTGGGCATTGACGGCAGCCTGGTTATGATGGCGCCCCAATCGCTCGACCATGGATTGAAACTTATATCCATTTGCGATGTCGCCGTCGTCCCTAGGCCAAAGGCGCCAGGTTTCCCCATCAAACTGCTCAACTACATGGCCTCGAAGCGTGCGTGCGTGATGTACGCCAGTTCTTGCAGCCGGCTTTCGCATGGCGAACACGTCTGGCTGGCGGCCGAGGATACGCCGGAATCGCTTGGCGGCGCGATCGTGCGGGTGCTGAAGGACGAGACGCTGCGAAATCGAATTTCCGAGGGAGGCTATCAGTTTGTGCGAGCAAGACACGACCGGCGCGGCGCCGCCGCGCAGCTCTGCGCTTCCTATGTGCGTTTGCTGCGTTCAACGCGACATTGGAACGAGGTCGCGGAAAGACCCTCCGCCAGCATCGGATCGCTACTTGGTCGGGTTGAATCCGCGGCGAGCAGAGAGAATCCGTTGGAGACAGAACTAAATGCCTACGCCTGACTTCCGCGTGCTGATCGTCGGCCTCGACGGCGCCACGTTTGATCTCATGCTGCCTTGGATCGAGGAGGGCTGCCTGCCTAACCTCGCGCGCATCTTGCGCAGCGGGTCCAACAGCCCTTTAGAATCGACCATCCCGCCGATCACGCCTTGTGCGTGGTCGAGCTTCATGACGGGAAAGAATCCCGGCAAGCATGGTTTGTTCGACTTCATCGAACCTCATGGCGAGCACGGCTTCCGCTTCACCAACGCCTCGTTCCGCGATGGCGAAACGCTATGGGGTTGTCTGAGTCGCCACGGCCGACGAGTTGGCGTTGTGAACGTGCCGATGACGTTTCCTCCCGAACCGGTGAACGGATTTCTGATTTCAGGGCTGGATACGCCGCACGAACTTAGCCCCTTCATGTATCCGGTCGAGATTCGCAGCGAGTTGAAGCAGGCGGGCATTCGCTATCGCATCGATCAGCAACATCTCGGCAACATGCGCACCGACGCCCGCCGCCGAGCGCAGCTGGCGGATATTCGCGAATCCGAGCAAGCGCGGACGGCGGCGCTGCAACATCTTTCGGAAGAGAGGCCGTGCGATTTTCGGATGATCGTGTTTGGCTCGACCGATCAAGTGCAGCATCATTTTTGGCATTTCATGGATCCTTCGCACGACAAGCATGATCCGGCGGGTGCGGCCGAGTTCGGAAACGCCATTCGAGACACTTACGCTCATGTCGACGAGCAGTTAGGAGTTTTGCTGGATGAGTGCGATGACGACACGATCGTAATGGTGATGTCGGATCATGGCTTCGGCCCGATGTCGAACGTGCGTTTGCGGCTGAATCAGATCCTTGCGGACGCCGGACTGCTCAAGTTTGAGGAGGGTTCGGCGCCAAGCAAGCTAAAGCAATCGCTAGCGAGTTGGCTCGATCGAATGCTGCGGTCGAGGCTGTCGTCCGATGCAAAGCGCCGAATTGCCGGCATGCTGCCGAAGCTCCGCACTTGGTTCGAGACTCTCGACGAAGCCAAGATCGATTGGGCGCACACGAGCGCTTACGTCAACGAGGCCTATCGATCGAGCCCGGCCATTTGGCTCAATCGGCTGCAGGAATTGACCGAAGCCGAGGCGGACGAGTTGCGCGATCGCATCGAAGAGATCATGCTCACGCTCGTCGATCCCAAGACGGGTGAGCCGGTGATCAGCAGTTTGGAGCGACCGCAGGAAATCTATCATGGTCCGCACGCGGAGAAGGCGCCTGACCTGTTGCCCTCCTGGTGGCGAGACGGGTTTTTGTTGGACCAAAGCTCGCCAGCGGCGCCTGGCCGACCGAACGTCGAACGCTCGACGACTCCGCTCGAAGGAGGAGTTGAATTCGCCGCCTCGCATCGCTTGGACGGCGTGTTGATGATGAGTGGCGGACCGATTCACGCTGACTTCTCATTCAACGACGCCAAGATCGTCGATGTGACGCCGACCGTACTGTATCTGATGGGGCTGCCGATTCCGGACGACATGGACGGCAGGGTGCTCGTCGAGGCGATCGACTCCGAGTTCCTCGCGGCGAATCCCATTCGCTATGAAGCCGTGGACGATGACGAAAGTTACGGCAACGGCGACGGGGCGCCAGTGAGCTTTACTGAGGACGAGTCGGAGTTGATCGCGAAGCGCCTGCAAGCGCTTGGTTACATCAAATAGGTTGTCAATTTCGGCGGCTCTGGGGAGCGAAGCGTTATGGGACGAGTGTTCATTGTCGGTTGGGATGGCGCCACGTTCGATCTGATCGAACCGTGGATCGCCGAAGGCAAACTGCCCAACATTGCGGCAGTGTGGAACGGCGGTTCGCATGGCGAGTTGCAGTCGACGCTGCCTCCCATGACGTTTCCCGCCTGGTCGAGTTTCATGACTGGCAAGAACCCGGCGAAGCACGGGATCTATGACTTCACGCGCCAACGTCCCGGCACCTATGACTTGGAATTCGTCAACGGCGGGCAGCGAAAGGCGCCGTCTTTTTGGAAACTCTTGAGCGACGCCGGCAAGCGGGTAATTTCCATCTCGGTCCCCTGTACCTTTCCGCCGGAACCGGTGAACGGCGTCATGTTGAGCGGATTCGACGCTGCCGGTTTGGGAGGCAGCAGTTCGAAGCTTGATGCGCGCGGCATGTATCCGCGCGAGGTTTACGACGAGTTGGAACGCGAACTCGGCGGTCACCCGATCGGGTCGTTTCCCATTCAAGAGATCAATCAAGGTCGCGCCGAAGCGGCGGTGCAGAAGATACTGGACGTCATTGCCCGCAAGGCCGCGACCGCCAAGTATCTGATGCAGAACTACGAATGGGACTGTGCGATGATTCTCTTCGGAGAGTCAGACGGCGCGGGCCATCACTTCTGGAAGTATTGCGATCATCGGTCGCCGCAGTTCACTGCCGAGCCGGCGTCGATGCGCGACAGCATTCTGCGCGTCTATCAGGAACTCGATCGGCAGTTGGGCGAGTTGAAGCAGTTGCTGCCGTTCGATACGACCTTACTGATGATGTCGGACCATGGATTCGGCGGCGTCAGCAACACGGTCATCTATCCGAATTGTTGGCTTCGCGAACAGAACGTTCTGCAGTTCCGCGGCGGCGTTTCCAAGTGGATCTCGCGTCGGCTCGATGCGCTCAAGCTATTTGCGGTCGCGGCGTTGCCCAACGGCGTGCAGAAATTCCTCTCCCGGTTCGCCCGGACGCAACTCGGCGGAATTGAGGCGAAGGTCCGCTACGGCATCATTAACTGGAGCGAAACCAAGGCATTCTTCGAGGAAAACCCGTACTACCCTGCTCTGCGAATCAATTTGAAGGGGCGTCAGCCGCAGGGAACGGTTGAACCAGGCGAGGAGTACGAGCAGCTTCGCTCCGATCTGATTCGACGACTCGAAGTGTGGCGTCATCCCGTCTCGGGCGAACGGATCGTGGAGAAGGCGTATCGCCGCGAAGAAGTCTACGAGGGGGCGAGTCTCGATGAAGCTCCCGACATCGTCGTGAAGTGGGCGACTCACGAGGAGTATACGTATGCGTTCCGAGTGAGCTCAAAGAGCCGCACGCTTCAGTGGATCGAAGAACTCGATCCGCAACGACAAGACAATATGGCGTTTTTCTCCGGAAAGTCGGGGAGTCACCGGGACAACGGCATTTTTCTCGCTGAAGGACCGGAGGTTATGGCGGGAAAGACGATCAGCGGCGCCCGTATTATCGACGTGGCGCCCACGATCTTGCATCTGCTTGGCGTGCCGACGCCAGCAGACATGGATGGCCGCGCGCTGATCGAAGCGCTCGAAGGCGAGGCGGCGTCTCCCATGGAAATCGGCGCGGCGGCGGGAGCCGTTGCGGAAGTCGACGCCGAAACCTACACGGAGGAAGACAAAGTCGTGATCAATGAGCGGCTGCGGGCCTTGGGATACATTGATTGATCGACCGTCGCAATTACGCAAATTCACCCTTCACCATCGAGCACCTGAAAGACAAAACTGGTGTCGCGTTCACACGACCATTCCACGCAGCGACTTGCGACCCATGGGCGAGCGCATGAATCGCCGCTCGGCCGCATGGTGCGCAATAGCGCGTTCAACGCAGCAGGTACGTTGCTGATCGTACCGTTCAATTTCCTGGCGTTGTTCACGCTGGCTCGCCGCCTGGGCGCGCAGCCTATCGGAACGTTCTTCACGATTTTCGCCATTTCAGCTGTCATTCATTGGATCGCCGACGCCGGGACGACTACAGCACTGACGCGAAAAGTGGCGAGAACGCCTGACCGCCTCAAGGAAATCATTCCTGAAGCGATCGGCGTCCTCTGCGTTGTTTGCATGACGTCATCGACGCTCTTCTTGATTGTTGCGGTGCCATGGATGGCGCTGTTTACTGATCGAGTGTCGTTGGCAGTGTTGGTCGTCGCCGCTGCGGCAATGTGGTCGCGACATGCTCTCGATTTTGCTGCGAACGCTTTAAGGGGCCTGGAGCGATTCGAGTACGAAAATCTGTCGCGCGTCGTGCAGACCTTTGCCTTTTGTCTCTTCGTATGGTTGTGGGTTTATCCCGAAACAGGCGGGGCGCTGGCCGCATTCGTTGCGTACGCGGCGAGCAACTTTATCGCTGCCGCGATTATCTGGGGCGTCTTGCTCGTTAAGTGGCGCTGCGGCGGATTTCGCTTGAATCTTGAAATCGTTAAGCGCTGGTGGAGCGAGTCGATTCCGCTCGGCGCCGGCGACGTGATCCGCCAATTCCTTATGCAGATGGATACGTTGCTGCTGGCGGCGTTCCGGCCGCAAGCCATCGTTGGCGTGTTTAGCATCGCCGCGAGGCCGCTGCAGCCGCTGCAGTTGTTGCCTCGGATCATCGTTTCGGTGACGTTTCCAATGCTCAGCCGAGCCGCTCACGTCGATCGCGCCGCCGTGAATCGGCTTTTTGCGAAGACAACGGTCATTTTGTGGGCCGCATCGCTGCCCATCAGCATTGGCATCAGCATGAGCGCCGAGCCGATGATTGTAGCCACGGCTGGGTCCGATTTCATCAGGGCGGCCGTGCCGTTGCAAATCCTCATCTGGGCGACCGGCTTGATCTTCATCAATGCTCAGCTTCGCTTCGTGTTGACGGCGCTCGATGAAGAGCGGACCTACTGGCGGCTGATTTGTTGGACGCTGGCCGTGAAGGTTGGCTTGGAAGCGGTGATGATTCCCTTGTGGGGGCTCTACGGCGCTTGCGTGGGTAATTTGCTGGGCGAGGTCGCGCTCTGCGCTGGAGGGATGTTCGCCCTGCGTAAATTCCACGTTACGGGTCCTCAGTGGACTCAATTCCTCCGACCGCTGCCCGCCGCGGCCGCCATGGCGGCGGTGATGTGGCCGTTTGCCCATCGCGGCGCGTCGTTGATGAGCTTAGTGGGCGCCGGGGTGGCCGGCGGCGTCGTTTATATTGTCGTCGCCTTGCTGTTCGGCGTGTTACCATGGGCGGACGTCTTGCGGCTGTGGAATTCGCTCAAACGGCCGGCGAATGTCGCCGGACTGGAACCGGCCGCCGTCGTGGCCATTGCAGAGACGGCTGATGCCATTCCGGGGTGAGAAGTCGAGCAGATTGCTCGCTTGATTATCGTCGAGAATTAATTAGCAGAACATTCAATCGCTCCCGACAGGGAGTTCAGGGACTATCAAAGGTGCTGCACATGAAATCATTCATCCGTTGGACAGGCTGCTTCTTATTACTCGGCGCCGCCACTGTGCTGATTGGCATGTGGCAGTTGCGAGCGCGCGATGCGATGGCCGATTGGGATCCTGACGCGGCGCGCCATGCTGAAAAGCCGATCCCCATCCGTACGATCAAGGTCGCGGAGCGAGATTTCGACGAGACGATTGGCGGCACGGCGGTGACGATGCCGGCCGAATCGGCGGTAATCACCATTCCTCCGCGCTCAGGACAGGTGATCGATCGCGAGGTCAAGGACGTCAATTGCGTTCCGGGCGGCGTGGTGACGAAGGGTCAAGTGATTGCGACGTTCTTGCCCAAGTTGTTCGAACATACCGTCAAACAACGGGAAGCGGCCGTCCGTCAAACGAAGCTGACGGTTGAAGCGTATCGCGGTCTCACGACGAGCAAGGCGATCACGATGCTGCAAATGGCGGAAGCGGAGGTGAACGCCGAGACTGCTGAGCTCGAACTCGCACTCGCCAAGCGCGATCTTGAACTTTGCAACATGATCAGCCCCATTGACGGAGTCGTGCAAGAACTGAACGTCGTCCCGCAAATGCGCGTCGGCGCCGGCGCGACCGTCGCCATTATCCATCAACTCGACCCGATTTACATTCAGATGGATTATCCCATGGAGCGGCTCGATTCGCTCGCCGTCGGACAGACCGCTGAGATCGAGCTCGATGCCTTCTCGCAGGAAACCTTCTCCGGCAAAGTGATTCGCGTCGCTCCGATCGTTTCGACCAAGACCCGCGTCGTGCCGATCATGCTGGAAGTTCCCAACCCCGACAATCGCATCAAGGCGGGCATCTCGGGGTTCGCGCGCGTCAAATGCTCGAAGTCGGGCGCCACGGCGATTCCGAGCGTGGCGGTCATCAAAAAGCAGCGCAAGGCGATGGTCTTCTGCGTCGAAGAAGGCCGAGCCAAGATTCGGGAGATTCAAACGGGCGAAATCGTCGGCACGGGCGAAGTGCAGGTCCTCAAGGGTCTCAACATCGGCGATGAAGTCGTCATCTACGGGCATGATTCGCTGAATGAGGACGACGTCGTCAACGCCGATTGGCGGAAATGGACCCGCCGCGGCGAGGGCCGGATGGCCCGTGCGAGCGTCACAGGATTCTAGCGATACCCAATTTCATCTAACGATCCGAACATTCATGAGATTGATCACTCGATTCGCCGCCGCTTGCTGGGAACTGTACGCGCGCGCGTTTAGTTTCGTGGCGAGCTCGGCATTATCGAATCGCGGCATCGTTCTCGCACTATTCGCTGTGTGCGTCCTCTTCATCACTGGTCCGTGGCTGAGGTCGTCGGTAAGTCGAGATTTTCGCGGTCCCCACATCCCGTGGAATAACTTAGCCAGTTCGCGGTTTCTACCGGAGTATGTCGCCGAATCGCCGCGGGACTGGCGTTGGGACAGCATTGCCGTTCCGCTCCTAGCCATTACGGCGATCGGCGTTCTGGTCGCTTTGGTGCGACCCAAATGGACGACTCACGTCTTTGGCCTGCTTCTGATGGCAAGCATTCCCGCACTCGCGGTGACGCTATGGAATCACCCCGGCATCTACGAATTCTTCGAAAGCGAGATTCGCGGCCGCAGTATGTTGCGGACCGTCTACCGCATGGAGCACGACGATCTGATGACGGTTCGCGCTCCCGATCGCCTGCAGGCGTTCGGCGGTCAGACTGGCAAGATCGACTTGCTCGAGCCGACGCATCCGTTGCTGGTTCCATTTAACTATTGGATGTACGGACCTTGGTTGATTGCCGCCGCGGCGATTGGCGTCGTCTCGACCAAACGCGCTTCGTGGTGGAGTCGCAGCCTCTTCGCGGGGAGTTGGGCGGCGGCGGGAGTCGTTTTAGCTATCGCCGCGACCTGGCCGCGTTGGGTCGCGGAGTATCACTGGGCGCAGGCCGACTCATTCGAAGAACGAAACCAATTTGACGACGCCGCCGCAGCGCTGGAGAGGGCTCGCGAGACGATGCCCCATCTCGGCTATATGCGGCGGTATTGGCAAGAGCGCGGGAAGATCGATTTTCGTCGCCACTATAATAGCGAGTATTGCGCGTTTTTCGTGGCGCTGCAGTATTTAGAAGGAGGCGACGTCGAGCGCGCCCGGGACGAATTGGAGCCGTACGTCGACGCAGATAGTGCGTCGGCGCCGCGTGATCTCATGGCCGAAGTAATCGGGCACGCCGCCGCGGGGTACAGCGCCAACGGCAAACGGGAAGCAGCCGAACTCGCTTGGCGCGAAGCGGCGTCGATTGCTCCCTGGAAGCCGGTCTATTGGGTCGCCCACGCCGTCACTGTGGTGGGAACGTCGCCCGGCCGCGCACGCGAGATCGAAGATCGCTATCTGGCCGAATTGTGCGAGGTCGGCGACTGCTTCGTGGGAAGTGATTTTGCGTCGGCTCTCGGCGACGCCTATTTTGAAAACGGCGACTTCGAGAGTGCGCGTCGCATGTACGCAACGGCGATGGATATTTTCCACCTGCCGAAGTACGTCAATCTACATGCCCAAGAAGGTCGGTTGGGAATGTAGCTATGTCGTGCCGTCCGCTCATCACGTTGCTGGTTCTTGGATTCGCTGTCGCGGTCGGCGACTTCGGATTCCGCACGTTCCATCCCGCGGTCACGTCCGAGTACATGCTCGAAGGCGAGGTCCGTCCGTTTCGTTTGGAAACGGACGGCGAGCCGAAGAAGCATCTCTATCTGCGTCACAAGTGGCGTTTGACCGAACCACCCGAGCAGGCGTGGATCAAGCTCATCGGCCACGACGTCATTGAAGTGTGGGTCAACGGCCGGCGCGCCGGTTATTCGCCGCCGGTGGGATTTAGCCGGACGACGGGCGTGGTAATGGACATTAGCCCGCTGATGCACGGGGGCGAGAACTCGATCGCCATCCACGTAGCGCAGTTGGTGCTAGATCGCCCCCCCGCGGTGTCGGTGGAGGGCGAATGTCGTTTCGCCGACGGCGGCTCGCGGCCATTGAACGATCCGGAGGAATGGAAGGCGGCGACCGTCTACGAGCGCAATGGACCGTACTGGTACGAAACGGAGTTTAACGACGAGCATTGGGCGGAGCCGACGCTAGGCGCTCCCGAGGAGTGGCGCGCCCAGGTAAATTTGCCGCCGGGGGCGATTACTCATCCGCGGCTTGCCAAATGGATCTCGCCCCCCGCCGCTGAAGATCGCTCGGCTGTCGTCGCCGCCTCATTTGAGGTGAACGGACAGCCGCGAGACGGTTGGCTGCGCGTCCTCACCACCGGGTCGCAACGAGTCGCGCTCAACGGTTACGTTCTGACGGAGGTGCAAGAAGCCCTCGGAACGCAGCAGCCGATGACCGCGCGTGAATTGACGTTCGACGTCAGCCCGCTGCTGCGTCGAGGCTCTAACGTCGTCTCGATCCTGGCTGAAACCCCCGGAGAGGCGCCGCGGTTTTTGGCGGATCTTGAAGCGACGACCATCGGAGGCGAGAAGACATACCTGGAGACGGACGCTGCCTGGAAGGGGGTTGCGGGATTCGCAGCCGACTGGCTCTCACCGGATTTCACTGACGATCATTGGGAGAATTGCGCAGTTCAGATCGGTTACCAGGGCGTGGTTCCTCGCTCGATGATCCGCGAGCTAGCCGTCATCAATCCGACGGGTTCGTTTTGGCTGATTCGAGGACTGAATCACGCGGCGTGGATTATCGGAACCGGTTTGGTCGGCGCGTTCGCGGCATATATCGTCGGGCGGCTCCTCAGTCGACACAACGCGGGCGGCGAGATCTCGCCAGCGCTCTCTTTCCTGCCGCTGTTGCCCCCATCCATTGCCGCGGCTGCTGGCGCCCTGATGACGTGGGATCTCGCTTGGGCGGCGCATGACATTTATAAGCCGGTATGGTTGCTGAGCATCTGGGGCTTGGCGGCAGGGCAATGGGCGTTGTTGTTGGCGCTCAGTTGGACCGAGTCTGCATGGAGCGATGCTCGCGTCGGTTGGCAGCCAAGCAAGCGGGCCATGTGGACGGCCATGGCCATTGGTTGGATCGCGCTCGGCAGCTTGGCGCTGTGGCTAAGGTTGCGCGACCTAACGGCGGAGCCGATTCACCACGACGAGGTGACGGTTTACGCCTTCACCGAAACGGTCTTCACGCAAGGATTTCCGGGAGGGCAAGTCCATCCCGACATTCCTTTCGGCTACGCTGCGACGAACGAGTTGTGCTACTTCTTTAACGCCATCGCGGAACTGTTCTTCGACGATCCGCTTCTCGTGATTCGCGTGCCGGCCGTGATTTGGTCGATGCTGACCCTCGCGCTGCTCGCGTACGTCGGCTGGAAGTGGTTCGACCGTTACGTCGGCGCAGTGGCGGCAGTCTTGTTTGCGGTGTCGCCGCACATGATTGGCTTCGCGGATTTTGGTCGTTATCTCTCGCAGGTGCAATTCTTCTCCGTCCTCACGATGTACCTGACCTACGAGGCGGTACGCGGCGTAGGCCGACCGAACATTCCGCTCATGTGGGGGGCCACAGTCAGTTTCATCGCGATGTACTTGAGTTGGGAAGGGACCGGCATGTTCGGCTTCGGGCTGGCAATGGCGGTTTTCTTTCACCGACGACGGCATCTCAAGCCGTTGCTCTCCTCGCCGCATCTCTACATGGCCTCGACGGTGCTGGTGTTGTCGGTCATTGCTCAGAACGCCCATCGCATCATGCAGCAAACTCAACGGCTGTGGTACGGCGAGGGGATTAGCTCGCTCACCATCAAGCCCATGTGGCGGTTTCCCTTCTTTCAGCACGATTATTACCTGATCAATTCGTCCTGGACTCGCGACGCTTTCATTCCGATGGTCGCTTTAGTCTTGGCATTCGGACTGTCGATCGGTCATCGCTGGCGGGCGCCTCTGCGCTTCTCGCTATTCTGCCTGGTGGTCAACGCCGAATTGATGGCCGCGTTTCTGCCAGTCCGCACGAATCGTTACTCCTGCCATCTGATTGCGATGATGATACTGGTCACGGCTGCGGTAGTCGTTGCCGGAGCGGAAGCGATGCTGAACTATCTGCGGTATCGGAAGCTGCCGACGGCGTACCGTTGGTATGCCAGCGGCGTCGCCGTCGGGGGCGTTGCGGTGCTCATCGCGCTGGCCAGCGGTTGGACGGTTCGCACCGCCGAAATGACGGAGTTCGCCAATGCCGCGTTCGACGTCAAGCAACTTCGCATTCCTGACTGGGACGCGCCGACGGAGTACTTACACGAGCATTTGCAGGAGGGCGACGTCGTCATTTCGATCTTCCCGCATACTACCAACTTCAACTTTGCGTTCGATAAGGTCCAGAAGGGCGAGGAGACGCGCACCGTCGACTACTGGCTGCAAAGCCGCTTGATCATCCAGGCGACGATCGGCGACAGCACGGAGTCGCCGCGCGACCGTCGTAGCGGCGCCATCATGATTCACAATATCGATCAGGTGAAAAAACTGTTCGCTGAGAACGATCGCGTCTGGTACTGCACGATGCGGATGGCGCAAGGAAAACTGAATGACGGCGAAGTATCCCAATACCTTCGCCAGCATATGGACGTGGTGAGCGAAGATTTCGCCACAGCGCTCATGGTGCGAGACAAGAACCATCGACCCGCCCCCATCCGGTTGGAGGAGGATGAAGCGGGTCAAGTCGCGGGTGAATACTTTCTTCACTAGCGATTCCTTAACGGCCTCAATTTAATCCTGGCCGGGAGTCGGGACGACCATGCGATTTATCAACCACATCTTCACGGCTCCGCTCGGCGAGGACTGGACGAATGAGCGGCTTCTGGCCGTTTATGAAGAAGCCATCGCCGCGTTGCCGACCGATGAACAGGAAACGGTTCGTAATTTCGTGCGGTTTCAGTTGGTGGGGGAGCGAAGTCGCCGGACCGTGGTGGCGAAGCCGATCGGGCTCTCGAATTTTCAGAGTCGCGCATCGGCCTACGAAGAAGGCGCCGATAGCGCGCTGACGAAACTCGCAGCGCAGATCGAGCCAGCAGCATCCGCCGCTGGAGTGACTTTCGACGCGGTCATTACCACCACGTCGACCGGCAATTTGATGCCAGGGTTGAGCTATCGATTGGCCCAGCGACTGGGTCCTCTAGTTCGCCCCGAGAGCATGATGATTGATCTCGCTAATGTTGGCTGTACAGGCAGCAGCAAAGCATTGAATCTAGCCAAATCGCTCGACGAGAGCTTTCGTCACATTTTGGTCGTAGCCGTCGAACTGCCGACGACCCTTATCAACGTCCATACGACCGATCTCGACATCTGGCAGGGAAACTGCACGTTCGGCGATGGGGCGGCGGCGATCTGGGCGTCGAACAACGTCGAGTGCGGCGATTACGCACTCTCATTGGAAGAGTTCCGCTACCAGCAGTTCGCCGCGTCGGGGCTCGATCTCATTCGTTGGGGGTACGACGAGTATTACGGCTTCCGTCTGCGCGATCATGCGACCTTTGAAAGCGACGTCAAGCAAACCGTCGGCGAAGCGCTGCGGCAAACGCAGGAAGGGTGGCAGGACGAACCGCGTTGGGCCATTCATCCCGCCGGCATCGCGCTGCTGATGCGATTGTCGCGAGAGCTCAAAATGCCCAAGGACGCGATTCAGCCTTCCGTGGCGCAATATCGCGAGAATTCCAACATGAGCAGCGTGAGCATCCTTTACGTGTTGAAACAACTGGCCGCCGCGGCGCAAGTCGGCTCTGCCGTCAACTTGCTGACGATGGGGGCGGGATTCAACGTTATTTACGGCAGAGTGCGCCGCGTGCGCTAGGAGAATCTCGTGGATCGTGACGCTGTATTGTCTACGATGAAGGCGAACTTCGAAGGCTCGGTACCTCCCGAGAAGCTTCAGCATTTCGCGGAGACAAAAGCTGTCGACCTGTTTGAGGAAAGCATCGACGTCATTAATTTCCTCTTCTACTTGGAAGACGAACTAGGGCCGAAGATTGACGCCTCGCAGATCGGTCCTGCCATGGCAAACATGACGTTTGGCGAGTTGGCGACGGAGATGTGCCGCGTGCTAAATAAGGACGAAGCAGCCGGCCCGACGCATTAATTCGGCGGCGAATCGAATCGTCAAATTACCCAAGCGTGCATTCAGGACGCTGAAGGATACGCAGTGAACGCTCAAGTTGAAAGTAACGCCTCTCTGTCAGACGCGCCCGGGGAAACCGGCGCGCCGCACGCACAGACTAATGGCGGAACGCAACGCCTTCGAGACGGGCTGGCGGCGACTCGAGAGGCTGTGCAGACGTTTGGGTTCAGCGCCGCGCTCTGGATGTTGTACGTCCCCCATTACGTTGTCCTTCGTGCGCTAGGCCCCCGCTGGGGAATGTCGTGGGTTCGCTGCGCGGCCAATATCCACTGGCTGCTGACGTTTGTGGGCGCCCAGCGTTCGGCGCGCGGAGCGATCGCGGCGATGAGCCCGTATTTCGATTGCAAGGCGTCGGTCTCTAATATCCTGCGTCGGCACCTAAAGTTGAAGCACGAATGCTTTGCACGCGTTCGCGTCTACAGCCTGCACGCGGCAGACGGACGCGGCGACGACATGCATTGGAACTGCAGTCCGGAAAGCGCAGCGGCGCTGCCGACGAATAATCGCGAGCGGGGCCTAGTCATCGTCGGCTTTCATTTCAATTTCTTCCAAACGTTTGCCGCCGGTCTGGCAAAGTTCTTTCCCGGCGACAACCTGGTGCAGTTGAGGTATCGAACCTCCCGCTGCGTCGAGAGCGCATCTTCGCCGATTGTGCAACTGGCGCTCAAGAAGGCGATGGAGGCTGATCGACGGGCGGGCGCCAATGTGTTCTACATTGACGACATCGAGGCGATTATTCAGCTCTACCGCCTCCTTCGCCAAAAGGGAATCGTCGCGGTCACGGCCGACGGCGGCGCCGCCGGCGATTTCGTCGACGTCCCCTTCTTCGACGGCACGTTGCGCGTGCCGAGCGGCTGGGCTAAGCTAGCGGCGGGCACGAAGTCCGACGTCCTTCTCGTCTGCGACAAGGAGCTAGACTCCAACTCGCGCGAAGGTCTTTTCTACAATCACATTTCCTGCACCGAGAACACCGATGAGGCGGCGTACCAAGCGATCGCGGCCGCCATTCGCGTTCTTGAGTTCCGCATCAAAGAGGAACCCTGGGGATGGCACCCTTGGCAACGCCTGCGCGTCGACGTCGGCGCGGACGGCGTTCGTCGGTACTCTTTGAAGCAGTATGGCTTTAACGAAGGAATGCGGTTGCAAAAAAAGGCGACGAAGCCGGCCACGCAAAGCGAGCAACGCTGTTACGCTGATAAAACCTTGATCCCTCCCATTCGCGACAAGGAAGTTCAACGCCGCGTTGCAGTCATCGCCAATTCATTGCCTCCGTACCGTATTCAACTTCACGAACGGCTGGTCAAGAAGTTCCCTGAGATCGAGTTGTGGAGCCTCACGACGCATAGCAACGCTTACCAAAGGTGGGGAGGACTGCAGCCGCCGGCGTCGATTCGCCATGTCGAGTTCGGGAAAGGTGAGCCGACGAATGAGCAGCCTCTCATGCGATTCTCGCTGCGAGAATGGCGAAAGGGGGGGAGAATCATTCGCTGGCTGCAGCAGCAACACATTGACACGGTGTTCGTGCAAGGCTGCGGCGACGTGGGGCGAATGAGAATCATCCGCTGGTGCAAAGCAAACCATGTCGCATGCTTTCTCACCGGCGACTTTAACATTTGCAGCGACAATCACCGCCCGCCAAGACGTTGGCTCAAACGGTTCGTCTACGAGCGAGCAGTCCGTTGGTCGAGCGGATTGATGCCGTGCGGACAGCATGGTCTCGCCCTGCTGCATCGCTATGGAGGAACAGAAAAGCCAGCGCATATGTTTCCATTCGTTCCAGACGTCGAGTTGTTTTCCTGTCCGCCGTCCGAGTCGATTGCGACGGCTCAGACGAAGTTCAACTTAATTCCCGCCCGACGCCGAATTGTTTTCTCCGCTCGCATGATGCCCGTGAAGCGCCCTGATCTTGCCGTGCGCGCCTTCGTGGAGATCGCCGGACTTCGGCCTGACTGGGATTTGGTCATGATTGGCGACGGGCCGATGCGTCGCGAGGTGGAAGCCCTGATTCCCGAGCATTTGAAGCCGCGCATCATCTGGACCGGCTTCTTGAACAACGTCGCCGAGCTTGCTGGTCTTTACGCAAACTGTGACGTCTTATTGCTGCCTAGCGATCAGGAGCCTTGGGGAGTCGTTGTCGTCGAAGCCGCCGCGGCTGGTTTGGCGATCGTTGCATCGGACAAAGTCGGCGCAAACCCCGAGCTTGTCCACGACGGCGTTAACGGCGCTGTGTTTGCCTCAGGCAATCTCCGACTGGCGAAGGAGGCGTTGCTTGAAGTCACCGCCCCCCAACAATGCGATATTCTCAAATCGCGATCGCGCCAGACGTTCAGGGACTGGAGCCGGCTCAACGATGCCGCGGCAGGTTTTGGAAGCGCTCTGCGCATTGGCTCGGGCGCTTCCGCTTCCGCATGCCGCCCTGGTTCACGACATTGCGGTACATGACGATGGCGTGGAGCTTGCCTTGAATCCAATTGAAGGCGCCTTCAACCGCTGCGAAGAGAGATCGTGAGAATCGATCGACCCGGCGGCAAGCCTGCCGCCGTTGAGCCTTACCGTGCCGCTGGAATCAAGATCGACGTCAAGCGGCGCGATGACCAGCGCGCCGAAATTGACGGTCGCGGTTCTGGCAGCGACGCCGAAGCCTAACTCGACATCGCTGATTTCAAGCGAGCCGCCAAGAACGTCCCCCTGCGAATAATGAACAAAGACGAGAGCGGCAAACGTCCGCAGTTTGAAGCAGTGAAAAGTCGTTGCAAACCGAGTCATAAGCGGAGATCGCCGCTGATGGTCGCTGCAAGGTTCCTGGCGTCACTAACTTTCAACAACCTGATGCCGCCCGCCACGACGTTCAAGCCGTGTTACTTCTTCACTTTCAACGGTGCGTCAACTTGGAAGCTTTCGGGGGACAATCGCAACACCGCATTGATGATTTTCCCTTCCATGCCAGGCTGAAGCGTGTTGGGGAGTGCGAAGTAAACATACTCGGCGCCCCCGCCGTAGCCTCCCTCCTTGAGCAGCCGCTCGGACGGGATGTAAGCGCAGAAGTCATTCGCATACCCATGTACCCAAAGCCGCGACGCATCAAGCTCGTTCCCCAATCGCAACGCATAGTCGACGCAGACTTCGCCAGCGAGGAAGACCATCTCGAGCGAATCCCCGAAGGACCAGACTTGGACCGGGTAATCGAGCGCGGTGAGAAGCTTCTCGCCGCGATCTAGCTTTTCGAGTTGAAACTTTGCGTTATAGTTGCCATCGTCGGCGGCAATTAGCTCTTCGCGAGTCGGCGGCGGGTTGAGCGGCAGGTCGATGTTGGCGAGCGAGGCGACAATCGGTCCGCTCACTGGTTGCAGCGATCCTTGCAGCAGTCGTTCGACTTCGTCGGCAATTTCATCGCCTTGCTCGGCCGCGACCGCCGTGTTGCCGTCTGTGACGTCGGAAGTTGGATTGGCGTCAGAGCCGCAGCCGATCGACGCCATGCCGACGGCGCCTGGATGATTGCGCTCGATCGCTTCTTGGGCGTAGCCGGACCAATCGCCGCTGATCTTGTTATGGCCTAACGTGACGCAGTGACAGGCGTAGGTGACGTAGATGGCGCGAATCGCTTCCTCCGCGGCTGATTTGACGACCAGCATCGGCAGCGAGTGATCGACCGGGCCGCCTGGAGTCCGTCGATTTTTTGCAAAGCCGACCTTGCCCACCGCCCAATGGAGCGTTGACGGACGCCGATCTGCCAGCGCCTTGAGCGCTGCAGCTTCCAAAGCATCGGTGAGTTCTGCCGTGTAACGATCGATGTGCTCCTGGAATTCAGGCGCAATCGGCATGCAGTAAATGGTGTCGCAGGCGCCTTTGACTTTGGGCGTCGTGTGGGAATGGCTGAAGGCGACGACGATTTGTCGGCGTTCGACGCCTGCTTTCGCCTGGAGCCGTTTGGCGACTTCATTGACCATCGATTCGCGGATGCCCAAGCTATCGAGCGAGATCAAGACGACTGGCGGCGAATCGTCGGTACTAATGGCTAGCGCTTTCGCCCAGATGCGTTGCGTGACTCCTTCCGACTCGGTTTTTCGGCTCGCAAAGCCGTTGAGCAGTATCGGATAACTGGGAGTGACGTCGGCTGCGGAAACCCCGACCTGATAGATGCTAGGCGATTTTATGCCTTCGCCCACAGCCACGGCGGCGCCAAACTCGAATAGCACCATTGCGAAGGCGATGAGCCAGAGTTGCCGCAACTGTTGAACGTTCATTGCGTAGCACGTCCTTTGAATGGTTTCCGCGATGGGCGAAAGATAGAGTCGTCCATGGAAGTCGACCTTTAGGCGATAATCTCAGCGATCGGGGCGCCTATTTTTCATCCTTCAGAGGCGGCGTTACCGGCTGCGAACTCTACCAAGCGCAACGGCGTCAAACCGCGGCTGTTTCAGCATCTCCGCGCGCGACTTGCGAAACGGAACTGGCGAAAACTTACCCGCATCACGTCGTCTGCTCGTGGATCGGAAACGGCCCGAAAGTGGTTGCAGCTACTTGCAGGTCACAGACGCCCACTCCGAGAGCGCCCAGGAACGACGCGCTCAGTAGCGGGTATCAGAAGGAACGGGGCGGACTGGAGAAGAAACGACCTACCAAAAACGCCGAGGAACTCGACAGATCTCGGATTTAGAGGGGTGGCAAGTGGGCGGCACAAGACTCGAAACTGTGACCTCTACGGTGTGAACCAATCGACAAAAAGGTGAGTCGGCTACGAAATCGTGCTGATGGGCCGTTTAGTCGATTATAAACAATGTTTGCATCACTCGCCAATCGTTGGCAGGAATTGGCAGTAATTGCAGGTAGCTGGGGAGGATTCGGGTAGCATCGGGTAGCAGTTCATCGCGGTGCTGTCCTGCCGGCCCCTGTTGTGCTGCGATATCCGAAGGCGGCATTACTGGCCACTTGATTGAACTTCCATTGGCTAGGTGAACCGACTACTGCCGCTGCGTCGATGGCTGCTGTTCTGGAAAAGGCTCGCGCCGGCGATCTTGGGGGTGCGCTGAGCGATCTGGCGCCGCTCTTGAAGGACGAAAATTCAACGACGCGGCAGAGCGCGACCTTGCCATCCGCCATCGCGAGCGGAATGAATAACGGCAGTCCCAATGAGACAAGAACCAACTGTGAACGGCGCCGCGACGGCGTCAGCGTGCGCCGCTGCGCGCGGGCCGGGAGCACTTCCGCGCTAGTCGCCCGTTACTCGTCTCGTTCGATTACGAGGTACGTCATCCCGCGCGCGGGGACGGTAACGTCGACGATCCCCTGGCCTTGACCATTGAGCGGTATCGTCTGCGATGCACCGTCTGCGCTGCGGACGCTCGCTCGTTCGGAGAGCCCCGTGTAGTACAGTGGCAGTCTAATCTTTCGTGTCAGGGCTACGTCCAAAGGATTGTGGAAGACAGCGAGTCCGCGCTCGGGCAGCCGGTGATTGACGTGCACGATGAAATCGATGTCGCGTCCGTCGGGGCGACGCCCATGAATGACGTCCGACTCTAGAATAGCGCGGTGCTGCTTGAACCAATCGACCCAGCGCACGACCATCTCTTTGGTCGTCGGGGTGTCGTAGAGTCGCGGTCCGCGCAAACAAGCCTGAACGCCGGCGCTGAGACAATTGACCAGGTGCCGTTGGTAGTCATCTCGATGTTCATCCAACGGTTCAATAGTCGCCGCCGCGCCGCCGCCATGATATTCGGTCAACGGCACGAACATCCAACCCATCGACGGCGTTTTCGTCCACGTGCCGTCGTAGATATTTTGACGGGCGTGAATGAGCTGCTGGGCGCGGGGCAGTGACCAGTTGGTTTCGCGATATCCCATGGCGGTCTTGCTGCCCCCCGACAGAAAGTAGTAGTCGGGCTGATTGACGTAGATGCCGCGGGCGCGGCACCAGGAGTAAAGGTTCTTGTTGGTCTGCCACTGCGTCCACTGCGAGTCTTCGAGGCCGCGGTGTCCCGGGTGGGCGGTCGACGCGCACAGGTCGCCTGGATACGGT
>JBGSMO010000302.1:0-2862 GCA_041740115.1 Pirellulales bacterium | reverse complement strand
AGCGCGTCGGCGGCGCGGCCATCGGCGGCCGCGTCGATCATGTCCCACGTCTTGCGAGTGCGCCAACCGCCGACGTTCTGCTGGACGAGGTGTGCGTCGATCTTGCGACCCGGCTCGGCCAGCAGCGAGAGGCGGGCGATCTCCTGGTAGAGGATGCCAGGCTCGGGCGGGATGAGGTCGATGAGCAGATCGGCGGCCGGCTTCAGCAACTCGCAGTTGAACTCGCGGCGGGCGACAACCGTGAGCCACTCCTTCAACTGTTTGGTGAACTCGGTCAGCTCTCGGCCTTGCGCGGGCGTGGCGCACTTGATCGTGAGTCCCGATTCGGCGACTGCCTTGGCGAGCCGCGTGTTGCTTGGCCAGGTGGTGGCTTCGAGGAGGAGGATCGCGTCGCTGCGCGGCTTGGCGACGTAATCTTCGAGGCGGTCGCGGTAGTTCTTCACGAAGTCGTCGGCGTCTTCGAGGACGATCACCCGCTGGCCGCTGCCGAAGAGGGAGAGTTCCGAGAGGGCGTCGTGGAAGTCGCGGTATTCGATCCGCTCGCCGTCGAGATGCTCGGCCGCGGCGTCGGGATCGTCGCCGCAGAGTTGGGCGATCAGCGCGCGGCGGACTTCATGCTGCAGGAACCCGTCGTCGCCGACGATCACCGTGACGGCGGCGGGCTGGATCGACTTCGGGTCGATCAGCACGTCGAAACCGGAGACGGCGGCGGTGGCGGATTTCTTGGGCATGAGTGGCAGGATGCTAGTTGCTGGATGCTGGTGAACTAGGGGTGAAGGAGGCTCGGGAGGTTTGGGTGGAATGTGGGAGCCGTTGTGTCGTTGTCGGGGAGATGTGTCGCGTTACGCGTTTTTAGCGACAGTGATCGTTAGTCCTGACGGGGCAACAAGTTAGGAGTGTCGTGCGAAGCGTGTGTCGTGTGTCGCGGGCGACAGAGCTCTTCTTGTCGCTGTGGCGAGATGTTCTCAGGCGCATGAAAGCCGGTTCATGATTGACGCATGCCACTCGCGGCACGACTGCTGGCTGGAGTTGCCGGAGGTGATTGCGTCTGCGGATGGGCGTTCACGATATCATATGGCCGCTTCCTTGCGCGCAACTATTTTTGGCCAGGCGCGGCGGCGTAACTTGTGAGTGGTGAGAAAAGGATTTCTCTCGCGAAGGCGCAAAGATATACGCAAAGAATTGCATTGGTTTTCTTTGCGTGATCTTTGCGCCTCTGCGCCTTTTCGAGAGACAAATAAACCCGAGGTTCTATGAGTGGTGACCCAGCGAAGGATTTTGGGGCGATTGCTGACGACTACTCGTTCTTCGAGCGTCATGCCACGGAGGCCCGTGCGGACGTGCGAGCGTATGCGGAGGAGTTGAGCGGCCTGCTGCCGGCGTTAGACGTGGTGCGGATGCTCGACTTCGGTTGCGGCACGGGTGGCGTTACGGAGCGGTTTTTGGACGAGGTCGGCTGGGCGCCGGATCGGGTCGCGCTGACGCTCGTGGAGCCGGTCGAATTGGTGAGGCGCCAGGCAGTTGACCGCTTGGCGGGGCGGACTGCGGGGCCGCTAGTCGATGCGAAGGCGCTCCCCGCGGGGGATGGCGGCAAGTTCGACCTGATTCTGGCCAACCACGTCTTTTACTATGTGCCTGATCTGCGGGAAGAACTCGCGAAGCTGATTGGCTTGCTCTCTGAATCCGGAGTCTTCGTGACGGCGATCGCCGGGCGGACGAACGCGCTGATCGAGTTCTGGACTGCGGCCTTTCACCACATGGGGAGGGAGATTCCTTACAATGTCGCCGAAGACCTGGAGACGGCTCTGCAGGAGTTGGGGGCGAATTACGCCAAACGGTCGATAGCGTATGATTTGACGTTTGACGATACGGAGGAGAACCGGCTGCGGATCCTGCGGTTCCTATTGGCGGATTATCTGCCGCTGTTGCCCCGAGAATTCTTGTTGGGATTGTTTGATCGGTATTCGCGCGCAGGAAGGATAGAGATTCGGACGGCGAGCGGGCATTTGCAGTGCGGGCGGGAGGGATATAGCTAACGGGTGGCCTAGGTTGCCGCTGGGCGGCAACCGGCACCACTCGCTACGTTGTCCCGGACTACATCATCCTTCGATCGATCGTGAACCGCCGAAAACCTAGCCCCGAGATTCCCAGCCGGGGTCAGGTAGCAGCCCGCATTCCGTGTAGCGGGGACCGGCCGGGCTTTTCAAGTCACCAGCGCCAACGAGCAGTCTTCTGGCGACAAGGTCGCGAATGGTTTCGTAGATGGGACCGACGTGAGGGTGCTCGTACCCCGCGTTGGCTACCGCAATGTCGGTTGCCCTGCTCCATTTTCCGCGGCGCTCCAAGATGCATTGGATTACTTGCGAGCACTTGCAGCGCTGTGGATGCTGACCAGCACATTCCGCAACCGTGCGAATCACCTCGTTTTCATCGGCTGTTAGCGACATCCACGCATTCTAACCTCGATTCCGGGGACCACCACAGAAGCTAACCGAGTCCGGCGGGAACCGTTTAGGGCGGTTAGCGGCGGCGCGGGCGAGCGGCTTGGGCGGTCACGGCGACGAGGGCAAGGAGCGCGAGCGACGTTGGCTCGGGGACTGCTGCGGTGGTCGGCGCTCCGCTTTTGTAGACGACGGCGGCGGTGATGAGCGGTTGGCCGGGGAGGCCGTACTTGAACGTCAGGTCGCCACCCGCGGCGCCGAAGATGGCGGCGTTGTAGGCGTTGCCGAGGTCGACCGACTCGCCGGGGTTGAGGGTCGACGCGCTGTTCAGGAAGAGCTCGGCCAACTTGGCGGACGTGGAACCTCCCGCTTCGTCCCAGCTGTCGCCGGGGCCGGGGACTTGGCCGAGTTGGCGCTGCCA
>JBGSMO010000305.1:0-4677 GCA_041740115.1 Pirellulales bacterium | reverse complement strand
TTCCATCGCCTCCAGCTGATGGCAGGCGTCGAGATGGCTCGTCGGTTCGTCCAGCAGCAGCGTATGCGCTCCCTGAGCGAGCGTCATGGCAATCCACGCTCGTTGCTGCTGCCCGCCCGATAGGGAGTTCACCGGACGATCTGCAAACTCTGTCATTCGCGTCGCCTCGAGCGCCCAAGCGACGATGCGGCGGTCCTCCGCATCCAATACGCTCAGCCACCGCCGGTGGGGATAGCGGCCGTAGGAAACCAGTTCGCCCACGGTCAACGATTCCGGCGCCTGCGACCCCTGCGGCAGAATGCTCAGCCGCCGGGCGAGTTCGCGCGTCGGCGTCGCATGAATTGCATCACCGTCGAGATACGCAGCGCCCGCGAGCGGCTTGAGAACTCGCGCGAACGCCTTCAGCAGCGTCGACTTGCCCGACCCATTGGCGCCGACGATCGCCGTCATCTTCCCCGGCGGCAACGTCAACGACAACTCGTCGATCACGATCCGCGACTCGTAGCCGGCGGAAAGCCGTTCGGCTCGCAGTTGCCCCGTCGTATTCATGCGATTGGAGTCCGTTTAACGTCGCGTCATCAAGTACAGAAAATAGGGAGCCCCCAGCGCCGAAACGATCACCCCCGCCGGAAGTTCCACGCCGGTAATCGCCTGGCTCCCCAACATATCGGCCGCCACCAATAGGATGGCGCCGACGAAGCCCGACGCCGGCAGCACAAAGGCGTGGTCGGCGCCCACCAAACGCCGCGAGATGTGCGGCGCAATCAATCCCAGAAACGTCACGCCCCCAGCCAGCGCCATGCACGCCGCGCACAACGCGACGGCCGTCGTCAGCACAAGAATCGACCGCCGCGCCACCGCCACGCCCAGCCCCGTCGCGGCGTCATCCCCCAAGCGAAGGGCATTGAGCGTCGTCGCCTGCCCCCACAGCACTGGCGCCAACACCCCCAACCAGACGGCCAGCACCATGACGTAGTTCCAACCGGCGGAACTCAAACTCCCCGCCGAAAAAGCCACCGCGAACGCATACGCCTGGGAACTGATTTGCAGCGACGCTAACAACGTCGCCGCGCCGAGAGCGGAGCTGACCGCCACGCCGGTTAAGAGCAGTCGCGTCGAAGATCGCCCTTGGCCTAAGCAGAGCAAGTAAACGACACCCATCGCCCCCATCGATCCCACGATCGCCACCAGCGGCAACGTCACGACCGAAGTCAACACGCTATAACCGAATAACGCCAGCGACAACACGACGGCCAGACTCGCCCCGGCCGACACCCCCAGAATGCCAGGCTCCACCAGATCGTTCCGCAGCACCGCTTGTATCGCCGCCCCGGCAACGGCAATGCCACAGCCGACCAGCATCGCAAACTCGATCCTCGGCAAGCGAAACGTCGTCAGCGCCAACTGCTGATCGCCGCCGCTCTCTCCCGTTAGCGCGTACCACACTTCTTGCGGCGAGAGCGGCGTGAAACCGACGTGCAACGCCACGACCCCCACGACAACGAGCAATCCCGCCAATAACAGCAGCGTCGTTTGCGGCCGCCAGCGCGGCGCCCCCGTGCCGACGGTCGGCGCGCCTGCTCCAAAGATGCCTGCTGCCCGCTGACGCACCAACCAGACAAAGCATGGCGCTCCGATCGCCGCCGTCACCACGCCGAGCGGAATCTCGCGACCTTGCCCTAACGCCGTCCGTGCCGCCACGTCGGCCAAACTCGTCAGCGCAGCGCCAACGACTGCCGACAACGGAATGATCCGCCGATAGTCCCCTCCCGCCGCCAGTCGGCAAACATGCGGAACCATCAAGCCGACAAACGAAATCGGCCCCGCCACGGCCACGGCCCCCGCGGTGAGAACCAGCACGCTCAACGTCGCCCCGGCGCGCACGACGCTGGTTCGTTGACCAAGACCGACCGCCGTCTCGCTGCCGAGATTCAGAATCGTGATGCTCGGCGCCAACCACGCCACGGCCGCGGCGCCAACCGCGACGCACGGCGCGATCGCCGCCACCTGAGTCCACGTCACATTCGCAATGCCGCCCGCCGTCCAATACAGCATGTCGCCCGCCATCGCAAAGCAAATGACGAGCCCCTGCGTGACCGAGCTCAGTAGCGCCGACGTCACGGTCCCTGCCAGCGCCATCCTGGCCGGAGCGAATCCCCCCGGCGACATCTTGGCGACCAGCATCACCGCGGCAAAACCGCCGAGCGCCCCCAGAAACGACGCGGCGATCGATCCGTTGTAGCTCAGCCCAGGAACCGCAATCAGCGCCGCGAGCATCGCCAGCGTTCCGCCGCCGCTCAGGCCCATGATCGACGGACCCGCCAACGGATTCCGCGTCACCCCTTGCATCACGGCGCCCGCCATCGCCAGGCTGCTTCCCACCAGCAAGCCGAGCAGCGCCCGCGGCAAACGAATGTCTCGCACAATCAGGTGCGCTTCGTTGGCCGCATCGTATTGAAAGAGGGCGCCAAGCATCGCTTTGGCGCCAACGGCCTTCGGCCCAATCGCCAGCGACAGCGCGAACGACAAGCCGCAAGCGCACAATGCAGCAACCAGCGCCGTCATATAGCGCCGCGAGCTGCGCCGTCGGGGCGAGAGCGGCGATTCAGCGGGCCAAGTCACGCGCCGTCCCTTCGAAGCACGGCGGCCGCCTCGGCATTGACGGCGTCGACGGCCTCTGGCGTCACCGCCTGCAGCACGTCGTCGATCGCCCTCGCCCGCCCCAAGATCCCCGCGTCGGCCCAATGGCGATACTTCGAGATCAGGTGAACCTTACCGGCCCGAACCGCCGGCAGCCGATCCCACACCGGATGCCCCAGCAATTCCGCCAGCGTCCGGCCGCTTCCTGTCGTCGAGTCGGCCGCCACGATCAAATAATCGGCGTCTAGCTGCAACATCCCTTCGGGCGACATCGTCGATTCCCACAACTTCTCCGCCACGATCCGCGGCGGCACTACTTGCAAGTCGCCGTACAACACTGGCCATACGTGGTGATCGGCGCCATGCAGCCGATACGTTCGTGGACGAACTCGCAAGAACGCCAGCGTTTGGTCGCCCATTCGCTCTTTGAGGACGCGTTGCGCCGCCTTGACTTTCGCTTCGTACCAGGCGACGCGCGCCTCCGCCGCCTCGCGTCGACCAACGATGGCGCCCACATCCCGCACGCGCTGCCGATAGTTCTCCAGATGATCGAGCAACACCACCACCGGCGCGATCTGCGAAAGTTGCAGATAAGTCTGCCGCGATGTCGCCCGCGTGATAATCAAGTCAGGCCGAACGGCGATGATCGCCTCCATGTTCGGCATCGTGTTGCCGTAGACGTTCGGAATCCACGGCACGCCGTCGAGTTGGCCGGCCAGATAATCGGGGAACCAGCCGTCGTTGATCGAGTGAGCCGCCGGCTCCACGCCGATCGACAAGAGTTCGTCGGCGCACGCCAGCGCACAAATCCGCTGCGGGTTGGCGGGAACTCGCGTTTCTCCCGCCGCATGCCGAACGATGCGATACTCGCTGTTCTCCGCAACGATCTCGACGGGCCTCGCCCCGGCCCCCGGAGGCGTCGGCTGGCCATCCTCGGCGACCGAAGCCATCGGTTCCGGCAGCCGCCTAGCCGCGACGGCGGCCAATCCGAACATCGCGACGACAAACGCCGCCAGCAGGCCTCGCAGCAAGCCATTGGTGCGCGCCTGCCTCGCTCGCCTCTCAGTTACCTCTGCGAAAGGATTCAGCTCTTCTCGATGCAACGCGCGTCACCCTGGCAAGCGAAACTCCGGCGACCAGATCGCGCCGGCTCGCCCCCATCGTTGCATGTTGCATACCGCAAAATCGCCTGGCGCCGTTCGCTCTGCTTTCTGCTCAATTCCGGCAACTTGTCGGTCAAGCAGCATCGAAATCTGCGAGAGCCCGCAGCCCGGCATGTCACATTGCTCGACATGCGGAGTTACCGAAATGAGCGCCTCGCTTCGTTCACGATGACGAACTCCCCGCCGCAACGGGCAGCCTCTTCGGCCTGAACTTTGCTCTTCGCCCGCCGAACGTCACAATGGGCCCCAGCAGAACTTTCCGTGATCGAAATCAACGCCGCTTCCCACCGAGATGCCCCACCCGTGAGCGAGGTCCCCGCGCCAAACTCCTGGCTCAACCGCAACGTCTTCGCCTTCGGCCTCACCAGCCTCCTGGCCGATCTCTGCTACGAAACAGCCACGTCGGTCCTCCCCGCGCTGCTGGTCGTCGTCGGCGCGCCGCCGTTCGCCCTCGGCCTGATGGAGGGACTCGCCGACGCCCTCTCCAGTTTCGTGAAAATGGGCGCCGGCTGGTTCAGCGACCGACTCCCGCGCCGCAAGCCGATCGTCGTTCTCGGCTACGGCGTCACCGCGATCTCGATCGGCCTCATCGGCTTGGTCACGTTCTGGCCGATCATCCTGCTGCTCCGCGTCGCGGCGTGGATCGGCAAAGGCGCCCGCGGCCCGGCGCGCAACGCCATGCTCACCGCCTCGGTCCGCCCTGAGGACAAAGGCAAAGCCTTCGGCTTCCACCGCGCGATGGATCACTTGGGCGCCGCGATCGGCCCTCTCCTGGCCGCCGTCTTCCTCTACTTCTGGCCCGGTGAGCTCCGCACACTCTTTCTGGCCACGCTCCTGCCTGGTTTGCTCGTCGTGCTCCTCCTGTGGTTCGGGC
>JBGSMO010000242.1:0-4274 GCA_041740115.1 Pirellulales bacterium | reverse complement strand
GCGATCGCCGCCGCCGCGGCTGTTTGGCGACAGTGGTTCGACTGCGGGCCGCCGGCGGTGATCACGGCGTCGGCGCTTTTCCGCAGCGCATCGGCGATGAGGAATTCGAGCTTCCGCGTTTTGTTGCCGCCGGTGGCGAGGCCGGTCAGATCGTCGCGCTTCACCAGCAGATGCGGGCCGCCGAGTTGCTGCGAGAGTTTAGCGAGCTCGTCGATCGGCGTCGCCAGTTTCGCTAGCGGCAGGCGGGGCATCGCGGCGAGCTTGTGCGGAATTTGATTCATTTGAGGCGTCCTTCCGCATCGAAGTCTGTCTGGCGAGCTTTCATTTGCCGAATCTCGCCATCAGACTTACCCGCCGCCAGATCCTTCCGCGCTTCGGCGGCGAGGTCTTGGTAGTCATTGCGCAATCGCTCCAAATCGTGGTCCTCCAACTCTTCCAAATCAAGAAGCGCGTTGTGGGCGCCTTCCATCGCGCGGATCAATTCATCGAGCTTTATCTGAATCGCCGCGGTATCGCGGTTCTGGGTATTCTGGATGAGGAAGATCATCAGGAACGTGATGATCGTAGTGCCGGTGTTAATGACGAGTTGCCAAGTTTCGTTGTAGCCGAAGATCGGTCCCGTCACGGCCCAGACGACGATCGTCAGCGCCGCTAACAGGAACGTCGTCGGCCGACCCGTGGTGCGGGAGGCCCATTTGGCTAGCTCAGTGAAGATCTTGTTCCAGGACTTCATGCGTTACTTCGCTTCCACGTCGCCGCGGGCGAACTTGCCGAGCGTTTCCTGGTAGCGTTTTTTTCCCTCTTCGACGACGCGGCGGATCTCGCGAGCGTTCGCTTCGCTCTCTTGTCGCAGCTCGGCGATCATGTGGAGGGACTCGACCTGATAGTCGCTAATCGCCGTGACAAGCTTTTCTAGCGACGCGGGGCTGATCGTCGAACCGTAGCCTGCCTTGAGCGCCGCCTTCTCGAGTTCGCGACCCAGATCGGCGACGTCTTCGAGACTCTTGTTCACGCCCGCTTTGAGCGCTTCGGTCGACTGCGTCGCTTCGTGCAGCCCTTGCTGCGACGTGTAGACAGTGCCGAGGATCGTGAAGACATGCTCGTTGGTGGTGAAGAACGTGACCGCCCGGCGGTAGACCTGGTCCTTCACGTCGTGCGTCTGCTTCAGCTTCGTGACGAGCGTCTCGCCGACGTCGTAGCCGATTGACAGGTTCTCGGCGATGTCCTTCAGCAGTTGATAAATGCGATCCTCGTTTTGGAACGCATGCCGGGCTTCATCGCGGGTGAGGTCGAGACGCGACTGTTGGCTTTCGTCGCCCCCCTTATACTCGTCGACGGCCTTCTGCGCCTCGGCCAGGGCAGTCTTCGCCTTGTCAAGATTTGGCAGCTGCTTCTCAAGCAGTTCACGCGAGAGGATTTCCGCTTCTTTCAGCGCGAAGCGGAAGTCGATGTAGCCATCCATGATGGCGTCTTCGCGTTCAAGCTGATCCTTCGTGTCCTTGCAAACATCCTTGTAAACGTCGACGATCTTCTCGAACCGGGCGCTCGGCGAGCCGCGGCGGATGCGCATCCAGAGGTTCGCCATCTTTTCGGTGGGGCCGATCTTGCCGTCGTCGAGTTGGCCGATGAGCGACTTCGAGTCCTCGCGGATCGAGTCGAACATCTGGCTGATTTCGAGGTAACGATTGCCGACGTTGATGTTCTCGACGTTGTCGCGGACCAGCTGGTTGAAGCTGCTCATGTATTTGATCGTGTTGGCGATCGCGAGCGCCCGCGCCTCGTCGACGTGGCGGACTTCTTCCAGCAGGCGGATCAATTCGGCCGGGACTTCCTCGCCGCTTTTGAGGCCGAACTTCTCCAGTACGTCGACGGCCTTGTCGAGATAGGTCTGCATCTTTGTGCTGGAAGCGGACTTCGTTTCCGACTTCTTGGGGGCGGGCTTCTGTTCGGTGGCTTGGCGGCCCATGGGATTTCCTCGCATGCAGAGATGGTAAAGCGAACTCTGCGGGTAGGTCGGCGATTCGACGCCCGCGGAGGCGTTTGGTAAATTGATCAGCCAGCTTAGCACGGTCGGCGGCGTTTCAACAGCATTTGCCTGTCGTTCCGAACGCGTGCTGGCGGCGGTTTTCGTTATCTCCTTCGCTCGATTCGTTGAGGCATTGTCGCCGTGGCCAATTCGCAAGCAACGCAGCAAGCCGAAGCCGCTCCGCGGGCCGTCGACTCCGACGGCTTGCCGAGCGGCGAACGGCTGACGCTGGCCGAGATGTCGCGGATTATGGACGTCGCGTCGACGCTGCGCAAAGAGCGGGCGCTGGTCGAGCAGCAGTTGAACATTCATGAGATCAAGGCGAAGCTGCGCGAGCGGCTGCTCGAAGCGGCCAAGGTGAGCGGTGATCCGATCACCGAGGCGGAAGTCGACGCGGCGGTCGAGCAGTATTACGACCGGCTCCACGAGTTCCGCGACCCGCCGGCGAGCCTTTCGAAGTTCCTGGCTCATTGCTGGGTCCTCCGCAAGGTTTTGATGGCGGCGGTTGTGGCGCTCGCGGGCATCGCGGCGCTCATTTGGAGTCTGCTCGTCGCCGGCGTGCTGCCGGGCGAGGCGCGCAACCGGCATCTCACGGAGCAGATGCAGGCGGATCTCGATCGACAGTTGATCGAATCCGAGCAAGTGGCTGAGGCGATCGAACGGATCAGCATTGAACCGGCGGCGACGGACGAGGCCAAGCGGCTGGCAGCTATGGCTGCCGCGGCCCGTAAGCAGGGCGACGGCAAGAAACTCGCCACCGCGACGAAAGAACTTCGAGCATTGCAGGCGGAGCTGGAACGGCAGTATGCGCTGCTGATCGTCAACGCGCCGGGCGAGCAGTCGGCGACGGAACGTCTTTGGACCGACGACGACGGAACTCGCACGTCGGGATACTTCGTGTTCGTCGACGCGGTGGATGAGCAAGGCAACCCAGTGAAGGTGCCGATTCGGAACCGCGAAACTGACCGAACGGAAGTCGTCAGTCGTTGGGGCGAGCAAGTGCCGAAAAAGGTGTTCGATCGATTGGCGCGAGACAAGCAGAAGGATGGCGTGCTCGACGAGCAGAAGTTCGGCGAGAAGCCGCGCGGGACGCGCGAGTTCAAGGTTGAACTGCAGGGCGACGACGACCAGCCGATTGAGCGACGAGGGCAGATCACCTCATGGAATTGAACCTTCGATCGGGCCGCGAGGTGGGCCGCGTGCTGGAGCGAGCCGTCGAGCAGGTGCGGCAGCGGCTGAGCGCCCACGCCGACGGGATTCGCGAGCTCGACGCCGAGATGAACGAGCTGATCGCCAAACGGAGCGAGACGCTGCTGGAGCTTTCGCGCCACTATCTGCCCGATCTGAAGCTCGAGACGATCCAAGGCTCGTTCGTCGAGGTACGCGACGAGTTGCTCGACTTGCTCGCCCAAAAGCAGCGGCGGCAGTTGGAACTGCAGGATCAGGCGAGCGGCGCGACGCGCGAGGTGGAGCATCAGGACGCCGAGCTTGACCGGGTTACGGACGAGCTAAACGCCAAGGTGGCGGAGCGTGAGCGGCTGGAGGCGCTCGTGGCGGAGCGGCTGCACGGCAGCGAGGAGTTCACGACGCTGTCGCAGCAGGCGCTCGTCGCGGAGCAGGAGCTGAATCGGAACGAGGCCCGCGTCACCGAGATTCAGACCGACGCCAAAGAAAAACTGCCGTCGTACGAGCGGAGTCGGCTGTTCAAGTATCTTTACGACGCCGGCTACGCGACTGGGCGCTACCAAGCAGGTGGGCTGACGCGACGACTCGATCGGTGGGTCGCGAAGATGATCGACTTCGAATCGGCGCGGCGCGGATACGACTTTTTGCGTACGACGCCGGAGCTCATGAAGCAGGAAGTGTTGCGGAGGCGCGATCGGTTCAACGAACTGATGCAGCAGGCCGAGGCGATCGAGGATCGCGTCACTGATGAAGTCGGATTGACTGAAGTGCTGCGCATCGGCCAGCGGTTGGGCGCGGAACGCGATCGGTTGGTTGCAGCCGTGGCGGCGGCGCAGGATCTGCTGCTGCGGTTGCAGCAGCAGATTTCGCAACTCGAGGGGCAGCAGAACGAGTTTTATGAGCGGGCCATCAGCCGGATGAAGGCGTTTTTGGAGAAGTTGCCGGAAGCGCGGCTGGAACGGCACTCGCAGAGCACCCCGCAACGGGACGACGATGCGATGGTCGCCGCGGCGTCGCAGATCGGCGATCGGCTCGACGCGGCCGAGGGACGCGGCGCCGAGTT
>JBGSMO010000241.1:0-19395 GCA_041740115.1 Pirellulales bacterium | reverse complement strand
TTGACCCGTCATCGCCGTCACGCACGAGACTACGAAAAACTCCCCGCCTCCAGTGAAGCCCTCATTCAAATCGCCATGATCGGGCTCATGGCGAGACGACTCGCCAATGCGACAAACTAGATTTCAAAACACGTTCTAAGTAGCGGCACTTATCAACGTTACTTCTCGCGGGGCGGAGTCGCCTCCAGGCAAATCGATTCCTATGGACGAAGGCGTACCCGATCGTCTCGACCTACTTTCGCGCCTCGCTCTGCGATTTCCACCAGGCCGAAGACCTGCTGCAGGAAACGGCCGCTGCGGCGGCGGAGAAATTCACCACGTACGATCCTTCGCGATCCTTCACCGCGTGGGTCTTGGGCGTGGCCCGTTACAAGTTGTTGCAGCACCATCGCAAGCATGCTACCGATCGTCATGTGTTCGACGACGAGGCGATTCTGAAGCTTACCGACGTCTACGCCGAGATGGAATCGGAAATCTCGTCGATGCACACAGCGCTGGAGAATTGCATCGAGCGCGTCGAAGGGCGGCCGCGCAAGCTGCTCGAAATGCGCTACGTCCGCGAGATGACGCCGCGGAAGATCGCCGCCACGACCGGCATGAACTCCAACGCCGTCTCGGTGATGCTGCATCGCGTCCGTCGCGCGTTGCGCGAGTGCATTGAACGGCAACTGACGGCGCGCTCCAGCGCCCGGCCTTCCTAGGAAAACGATCGATGCGCGACTACGCGGAACTGCTGAGCGCCTACTTCGACGAGAGTCTGACTCCCACTGAAGCGCTGCAGTTGCGCGCCTGGCTAAAGTCCGACGAGCAGAATTGGCGCACGTTCGTCCGCGCGTCAGTAATCCACAGTCGCCTCCGCGACGTGATGCTGCAACACGACATGCGCAGTCTAGTTTTCGACGAGGCGTTCGTCGACACGGTCGATCCGGATCATATTGCGAGTTTGCTGGACGAAGAGGAAGCGATGGCCGCGCGCCGGGCGCTAGAAGTCGCGGAGCAGGAGCGACGCGAGGCGCTTGCCGCGGCGCGCCGAGCGGAACTGCTCAATCGCAAGACGTTGCCGATCGAGCAGCCGCGCATCCCCCAGGCCCTTGTCTACGCCAGCGTCGTCGCCGCTGCGGCGCTGTTGATCATTGCCTTCCGGGTGATCGCCCCCGCGCCGATGCCTTCCAGCAATGGGGTGCGAAGCGTCGCCTCGGCGCCTGTCGAGTCAGAACGGCCCGTCATCGCCGAAATCTCCAACTCGTTCGACGCCCAACTGCGACGGGACGACCAGCCGATTGTGGCGGGCGCCCTGTTGCGGCCTGGCCGCATTGTGCTGGAACGCGGCGTCGCCCAGGTGAAGTTTACGTCCGATGTGACCATGGTCGTCGAAGGTCCGGCTGAAGTCGAATTGATGACCGCCGATCGCGCCAAGCTTATCAGCGGTCGGGTCGTCGTGCGCGTGCCGCAGCAAGCTCTCGGGTTCACGCTCCATTCCGACGCCGCGGCGTTTGTCGACCTGGGGACCGAGTTCGGCGTGGAGGTCCTCGAACCTGGCCGGGCGAACGTTCACGTCATCGACGGCGAGGTGGCGTTTGTTCCCCGTGACGGAGCGAATCCTAGCAAGACGCTGCGACGCGGCTTCGCCAACGAAGTGACCGTCGACGGCGCCGTGCAAGACGTGCCCTACGACGAGCAAAAGTTCGTCAGACGCGTGCCGACGTCGGCGTATGAGTTGGCGATTCTCAAAAGCCGTCCGCTCGCTTATTGGCGGCTCGATGACGTTGCTCCCAACGCCGAGTTGCTCAGCGAAGGGAAGCTCGGCTTGGAGACGTTCGTCCGCTCAGGCGTCGCGGCGGCCGACAACCGCTTGAAGCCGGGCGTCGAAGACGGCCCCGCGCGGGGAGCACGCTTCATCGAACAACACGATGGCGTCGACGTGACCGCTCACGAGGCGCTTGGCGCCGTCGCCAACTGCACCTACGAGGCATGGGTTCGACCGAACGTCGGTTCCGGTCCGCAGCGAATTTTCTCGACGTTCGACCGCCCGCATAGCGGCATGGCCATCGGAGTGGTCGACACGCCCTGGTACAAGTTGCCCGAGAACGAACTGCGGTTTCAGTTGACGATCTACGGTCGCTACGACTGTCTGGCGACGCCGCCGCTCACGCCGAACAAATGGGTTCATCTGGCGGCGACGGTCGACGCCGCAGGGACGCCGACCTTGTATGTCGACGGCCAGGAGGTCGACCGTCGTTTCCGTCCGATTCGCGCGCTCAGCAACGAGCCGGAGAAGCTGTTGACTGACGCCGAAATTTTCTTGGGCGACGGTTTGGAAGAGAAAGAGGAGCAGCCGCGTCCGTGGCTGGAGGAGCAGGCGACGCCGCTCGGGAAGACGACTAGCGGCGCGGCGCGCATCGGCCGCAATCCGGATGGATCGGACGGCAGGATCTCGCCCGAGTGCTGGCAGGGGCAGATCAGCAACGTGGCGGTGTACGACCGCGCCTTGAAGCCGGAGGAGATCCGACGGCACATGACCGCGACGCGAGACAAGCTGACCGACCGCGGCAGCGAACGCTCAGGAGGGCGCGCAGAGAAACCGCTGAAATGAAAACCAACGATCCGTCCAACGTTGAGGAAATTAGGATGGCCTGAACCGAAACGACGACAAAGAACGCCGCCTCGCGCCAACGACGGCCTGGGGGGCAGATCGCCTGCGGCGCAGGCGGCGTTTTTAAGACTACCCCTCGCGCGATTGATTCCACGCCGTGGCGAGGAACGAAGAACAGAGCGAGATCCAATCAGCAATCAACCGCAGAGATTGAACGAGTCACACATCTACAGGTGAGGAACTTACTTATGCTTTCGCAACATCGTATCGGATTGACCGCAGCGGCGACGCTTGCCGCGGTTTTAGCGGCAGGGGCGGTCGCCCATGCCCAGACCACTCAAGGATTCGTCACGAGCTTTGAGTTGGCTGGGCCGACCGAAGTCACCTACCCGGCCGGCTACACGACAGGTTCGCTGCTGTTTCAGGATCAATGGACGGGCAGCGGCAACTTTCCCCGCGTGCAGACTGCCGCTGAGATTGCCGCAGAGCTGACGGCCGCCGGCCTGAATGCGGACAATCCTGTGCACTCTGGCGATCAAGCGCTCATGGTGACGAAGGTCGACACGATCACGGAGACGACCGGCTACTTTGTGCGTAACGTCTTTACCACGCCGAATATTTTGGAGACGGCGACAAAAGTGACCGTCGACTTCTGGGCTCGTCCCCTCAGTAGCGGCTTGGGCGCCGATCCGGCGGGAACTCCCGCTGGAAATGACAAAACGATCGGCGAACGCCAAGGAAACGTCTTTTTCGGCATCGCCGGCGACAATGACAACAGCGGGGCTGCCGACGGTCAACGAGCCGCCGCCATTCGGTTCGGCGTCGATACGGTTGGCGCCGATCCTTACACCAATGTCGTGGAGCGACACATCGACTTTGCGAGCAACGGCTCGGGAGTGTGGGTGAAGTCGGGCGTTTTGTGGGAGCCGGGCCAGTGGTACAACCTGCGCATGGATCTCGACTTCACGGCGAAGACGTACGACGTATTCATCAACGGGTCGAAAGCGAACACGTCGCCGATCACCTTCTATCATCCGGCCGCAACCTCGGCGCAGCGCTTCTTCGTCTCCCGCGGAACGAATCAGGCCGGCGTCATTCTCGACGACATCAGCGTGACTCCGTGGGTCGAGCCGCCGCCGCTCGCCGGCGACTTCGATGACAACGGCATCGTCGACGGGGCTGATTTTCTGTTGTGGCAACAGGACACGAACATTGGCAGCCTCGACGATTGGAAGACCAACTTCGGGATGAGTTCGTCGACGGCAGCCATCGGCGCCGTGCCGGAGCCGACCGGCGCGACGCTGGCGGTCGGGATGATGTTGCTCACGGCGGGCGGTCGCCTCGCGGCGCGTCGCCGGTCGACGGTTCGCTAGTCGGAGCGGTTTGCAGTCGTCGCCCGTATGGGCGACGGCAGGCTCGATCGAGCCGCGCTCCGACGCCGGCTCGATCGAGTTTTTCTTTTTTTAATTGGGCAACAGCGCGAATTTTTTTCGATGGTAACAGCCATGAAACGCCGCAACTTACGTTCATCGCGACGTTCTGCAGCATTTACGTTGGTCGAATTGTTGGTCGTGATCGCCATCATTGGCGTCCTGGTGGCGTTGTTGTTGCCGGCGGTGCAAGCTGCGCGTGAAGCGGCGCGGCGGACGCAATGCGTGAACAACGTCAAGCAGATGATGCTGGGGATGCAGAACCACGAATCGGCGAAGAAGGCGTTTCCCTCGGGGGGCATCGCCCCCTGGCCGCATATCGAGGACTTCCTCACCGATTCCAAGCCGGGCGTGGCGAACAGCAACGTCTCTGGAACGCCGTTAGGACCAGACAAGCAAGGGCTGAGTTGGGCTTTCCAGATATTGCCCTATCTAGAAGGGCAGGGGCTCTACAACTTAAAGACCACCGCCCAGGTCGAGTCGGCCTCCGTTCCGATGTACCACTGTCCGTCGCGCCGTCCGCCGACGCGCTACCTGGGCGTCGGGGCGATTCTCATGGACTACGCCGCCGCCGTCCCGTTCCGCACCGCGGGAGAAATGGGCCCGGCCGTGTACAACGCTGCCATGCAGCCGCTGCCCGACTGGGGAACCAAAGCGTGCAGCGCCGCTCAAATGTGGTCGCAAGCGTCAGCGGGGCCCCGTTTTCAGGTTTCCACTGACAGCACGCCCGACATCAATAAGAAAACCACGGCCGGCAACACCACCGCGGGAACGCTGGGCGCTTCCTATGCGCCGAGCATGGGCGTCATCGTGCGCTCCGACTATTGCGCCCTCTGCGACGACCAGAAGCGACGCACAGGATTCTATACTCGCGTCAGCTTTAACCAAATCGTCGACGGGTCGAGCAACACCCTGGTCGTCTGCGAAAAAAAGCTGACCCCCAGTCTCTACGACGTCGGCGCCTGGCACGACGACAAAGGCTGGTCCGACGGTTGGGATCCCGATACGATTCGAACCACCGTCTGCATCCCGGGCGCCGACGACGAGAGCACCGGTTCTGCCGAGGCCTACAAATTCGGTTCTGCTCATGCCGCCGGCATGAACGCCGGGTTCGCTGATTCCTCGGTTCGCACGATTGGTTACGACGTCGACGTGGAAGTATTCAACTTCCTCGGCCATCGCGCCGATGAGCAGTCGATCGATGCAGGGACGCTGTAATGACTTTCAGTATCCACAGAGACTCTTCGTTTGCCTTGCTCGCGTTTGTATTGTTGATGGGATGCGGCGGCGGATCCGTCGGCACGAATCGCGCGAAAGAGATTTCTCACGTCGGCGCCATTACGACGCTATACTTCCGTGCGGATTCAGTGTTGCGCAAAAGCCCGGCGAGTGAACAGGAGTTCAAGGAAGTCATCGCCCAGCAGAACGTCGATCCCGGCGTACTCGGCGTGGGCAGTGCCGACGAGTTGTTCGTCTCCGACCGCGATGGTCAGCCGTTGGTTATTATCTATGGGCAAACGGCTCCACAGGGCGTGGTCGCTTACGAGCAAGTCGGCAAGGATGGCGTTCGACTGGTGGGCTTCAAAAACGGGCAGATCGACGCGGCCGACGCGACTCGCTTCGCCAAGCTGGTTCCCACGCCGGCTCCCGCACAGTAGTGCGAGCATTGCCCCTCAGTTGTCTTCGCCGACGCCTCTCGTGCGGTACGCCGCAGGCGGTCGTTATCTTCAGGCCGCCTGCTATCACTTCGCCCAGTGCGGCATGATTGCCATTGCCCTCTGCCGGCTCGATTGAAAAAATCCTCCGCCTGCCCCTAGGGGCGAACGCCGCTGTGCGGCCAACTCTTCTTCCGGAACAAGAAGCGCGGAGCGATGTTGATGAGGCCTCTTGGCAAACTTTTCGCCGCGACGGCGTTGGCGCTTGCTGCCGCGACGGCGTCGGCGAGCACGCTCCACGTCGAGTACCACGCTGGCGTCACCACCCCCAACAGCACGCCGACGAAGGTCTGGAGTCCCGAACTCTGGGGTTGGTTCGACCTCAACGCCGGCCCCATCGGCCCTGCCGGAACCGGCGTCGTCAACAGCGGCGGCTCCGGCCTGAACGCTTGGCGCGTCACCGATCAGCTAACTTCCTTGCCAAATTCGATCTACGTTACCGACTTCCTTCCGCAAGACCTCACGCGCATCGCCGCCGAAGGCTGGCGGATGCGCAGCGTCATCCGCTACGTCAACGATTTCGGCGGTGAGCGCAATCTCGGCATGTCCGCCTTCCTCGGCGGCCGTGCGTACCACATGATGCTCGACCTCACCACGTCGGGCGATCTGCGCGCGACGCTCTACGACGAAACGCCGCGCACGTTTCAGCTCACCACCGGCGGAGCAGGCACGGCCGCATTCCATCGCTTTCAGTTTCTTAACGTCCCCGGCTCGGCCGCCGTGGCGTTCGCCGTCGACGGGGTCGTGCGCGATCAGACCTGGAACGGCATCGCGCTTCCCGGCCATGCCAGCAACGTCCAATGGGGGAATAGCGATCAGGCGCTCGCTAATCGCGGCGTCGCCGACTATCAGGAGGTGACGTTCGAGATCGGCCCCTTCACCGAGACGGTCGGCGACTTCGACGGCAGCGGCGTCATCGACGGCCGCGATTTCCTCTGGTGGCAACGCGACGCCGGCGCGACCTTTGACCAGATCGCCGACGCCAACGGCGACGGCCGCGTCGATGCGCTCGACCTGGCCATTTGGCGGAGCAACTTCGGCAAAGTTTCCGGCAACGCCGCGGGTTCCTCGCAATCGATCCCTGAACCGTCGGGCGCCTGTTTCCTCGTGGCCTTGCCGCTGGCCTGCTTCCTCGCGCCGCGCCTTCGCTGCGCCCTTTTTGACAGATCCGCGCGAAGCGATTTGCGCCCGCGACCGTGACATGACGTCACGGTCAACCTTTCAGTAAACGATTCTTCCGCATGATGCGCCGATCGATTTCGCTGAGGTTCGCCGCGATCGGTTGCGTCGCCTGGCTGGCGTTCGCGCCATGCGCGCGAGCGTTGACGATCGTCGATCGCTACGTTCCCGCCGGCGAGGAGTTGGCCGGAATCGGCGTGGCCGGCGAGGCGCCCCAACTCGTCAGCGGCGCCGGTACGCTGCCGAGCGTCTTTCGCGCCGCCGCCTACTACTGGGAGCGCGCCATTCGCGACGACTTCACCGTCACCGTGCACTTCGGTTGGTTCCCGACGATCCCCGTCTCGCCGATCGCGTTCCACCAAGGGATCGCGATCGCCGGCACGCCGGTGCGTCAAGTCGAAGGGAGCATCGCGTTCAGCAACGACGGCGTGCTGCCCCTCTATCTCGACCCGACGCCGCTCGAAGACGTTGAGTTCGGACCGCAGGCCGTCGCGCACGCGGATTTCGGCGGCGGACCCATCAACATCCTCCGCGATCGTCCTCCGCTGGCCGCCGAAGCCGTGGACAGCGTCGATCTCCTCTCCACCGCCATTCACGAACTGGGACACGCCCTCGGGCTGGTCGGCTGGCCCTACTTCACGGCTGAGGCGGCGGACGGCGCCATCAACCCTACTATGGAAGGCTACGCCGGAACCGCGATTCCTTTAATGGGTACGCACCTGCGCGTCGCCGGGCCGGCGATGTCGGGATTCAGCCGACCCATGGGAACGCGCCGCATGATCACCGATCTCGACGTGCTGGCCGTGAGCCAGGCGAGTCAGTTCGAAGAGTTTCTCTTGCCGCCCGCGTCAGATTTTGACGGCGATTGGAACGTCGACGCGCAAGACCTTCTCCATTGGACGAGCGCCGTCGACGGCGAAGTGACGGCTGACGCGAATCTCGACGGCGTTTCCGATGGCGCCGACTTCCTCGTCTGGCAGCGACAATTTGGTTGGGACGGCGCCGCCGGCGTGGCGTCGGTCCCTGAGCCGAGTCTGATCGCGATGACGGTCGGCCTCTTGCCGTTGTTGGGCCGTGGCCTGCTGGAGCAACGCCGCCGTCGTTACGGCCCCACGCACGGCCCGCGCACCGGCAACGGAGCATACAGCGGGCAAGGTTCCGATTGCCGGCATGGCGCCCGCGGACCGCACAGCGGCTGCGGAAAGCGGCACGGCATCGGCTTCGCGCAGTAATCGTCGCAGACGCAATCGTAGCACGGATTGGGGCAGGGCATCGGCTTCGGGCAGTAGCAGTCGGGGCAGCACTTGTAGCAGCAATCGACGCACGGCATCGGCTTCGGGCAGTAGGGCGGGCAAAGGCAGAGGTAGTGCGGCGTGAACGGCGCGCCCTGAGCGACTCGCGCCTTCACGGGAGTCGGTGTTGTCGTCGGAGTCGTCGCTGCAACTGTCGCCGGCTGGGACACCGCCACCGGTTCCTCGTTCGCCGCCGTCATCACGACCAACGTCGTCTGCGGCTGCCGCAGCGCAATCGATTCGCGGCTCGTCGTCGTCGGCTGACGCAATACGATCTGTTCGTCGCCGCACACGCGACTTCCGGCGCCGCCGACCGCCAACGCCAGGAGCGTCAGAGCCATCGTGGTGAGCCGTGATCTAAATATCGATTCAACGGTCATTTTTTCAGCCTGCGTCAACTTCCAGCCTGTCGGCCCATTTCTGACCTCTGACCTCTGACCTCTGACCTCTCTCCTCACTCACTTCACTTCCGGCAACTCGCTCTGTCCGTCGAATTCCTCCGGCAACGTGATTTCCGGCGTCGGCTCGAAGGCAGGATCAGGCGCTACCCCTTCGACGTTCCCTTCCTCGTCGTCCCCTTCGGCAGGCGCCGCTTCGGGACCTGCCGCTTCTTCTGCGACGTCCGGCCCAGCCTGCACCTCTTCGACCGGCGGCAATTCGACGAGCGTCGCCGGCCCTTGCAACCGAATCTGCCAACCGCCGCCGAGCGCCCGGTTGATTTCCACCAAGCTGCGGGCTACAGTCCCCTGGGCCACCGCCAGGGCGTCTTGTTGCTGCACCAGGAAGAGCTCCGCGACGAACACGCGGCCGAAGTCCGCCTGACCGCCCTGGTACAGTTCGTTCACCAGGTCGCGCGACTCCTCAGCCGCCGCGGCGCCCGTCTCTAAGATTCGCACTTGCTCCTGCGACTGCAGGAACCGGATGATTGCATCCTCCGCTTCCTGATTCGCGTCGAGCACCGTCTGCTGGTAGAGCGACACCTGCTGCATGAAGCGGGCTTCTTCCGCCGCCACCAAGTTGCGGATGCGGCCGTAATTCAGAATGTTCCAGTTAAACGACGGACCGATGTTGCCGCCGGTCGCATTCGACAGGAACAGGTTCTCAAACTGGCTCGCCCGGACGAAAATCTGGCCGGTGATCGAGAATGCCGGGTAGAGGTCCGACTCGGCGACGCCGATTAGCGCGCTCTGTTGAGCTACCAACCGCTCTTGCCGGCGAACATCGGGGCGACGCCGAATGAGGTCGGCCGGAATCCCCAGCACGACTTCCGGCGGCGCGGTCGGAATGGGACGCACGCCGCCCGGCCCCGCCAAGAGCGATCGGATGTCTTGCGGCGGCATTCCCATCAACACGCAGAGACGATTCTCCGCGATCCGCAGGTCGGCCTCGAACTGAGGAATCGTCGCCTCGGTCTGCGCGACGTTCGTCACGGCCTGCGACACGTCGAGTTGACTCGACACGCCGGCTTCTTTCTTGTCCTCGGCCAATCGCAATGAACCCGACTGGCTCTGTACGTTCTGGCGAGCGTAACGGAGCCGCTGCTCCAACGTCCGCACGTCGACGTAAGCGGAAGCGACGTCGGCAATGAGAATCACCAACACGTCGTCGTAGTCTTCAATCGTGGCGTCAAGCTGCGCGTCGGCCGCTTCGATCGACCGACGGAACCGGCCCCAGAAGTCGAGTTCCCATTGGAATTGGGTGCCCAGCGTCCAAACGCTGAACTCGCGCGGCACGCCCGCTCCGCCGCCGCCGCCGCCGACGAAGCCGACTTGCTCGCTAAGTAGATTGCGGCTGTAGCCGCCGAAGCCCGTCTGCGATTGCGGGAACAAATTGCCGCGGGCATAGGCGTCGAGCGCACGAGCCTCCATCACGCGGAAGCCGGCTTGCCGCAGCGTAAGGTTCTGCAGCGAGGCCGTTTGAATCAGCTCGTTGAGAATCGGATCGTTGAAGGTTTGCCACCAGGCCCAGTTGTTCTGCGGCTGGCTGATGACCCGCGCGTCGGCGTAGTCGATCCAGTGCTCCGCAATCGGCGCCGCCGGTTTGCAGTAGTTCGGGCCGACTTTGAACCCGTTCTGGAAATACTCCTTGCAACTGGTCATGCAGCCGCTGACTAGCGTCAAGCACGACAGTCCGCAACAAACGGCAACAACCAGGCGATGGCGGCGCGAGCCGCCCAAGGGTTGTTCCAAGGCGCGTCGAAAATCCATTTTCGAGTACCAAGAGGGGTCCGGGTTTTACAGGTGGTACCCGTGATATCGGCCACCCGGATTACCCAGGGGCAGCTGGAACAGGTCGTAAGGATCGACCGTTTTGGGAGTTGCAGCGAACAATCGGCACAATCGCGCAAGTCTTATAGGGGGGGATGGCGAAACAGGTAAGTTAGTCGGACGGGCGCGTCCGTCCGGATTCGCTGGCGCCTCGGTCCGGATTCTGACATGCGATTAAGCTGACGTGGGGCAACTTGGCCAGCCACTGGCACGAATCGACGGCAGGCCAGGGGATGGAGTCGCGGAGTATTCGACTCGCCCTCGTCGAGACGCCGATCATGCCCTGGCGACGTTTTCGTAGCGAACGTCCTCCCATTCACTTACAATGCGCCATCGAGCGTGCAATGCGCATCGAATGAAAATGTACTCGCAACATGAGGGACCTCTTCGTGACAGGCCTCCGCACTTCTCTCTTTATCGCGGCGCTCGCTGCGATGACGCAACCAGCCGCCGCAGCAATCCGCATTACTGAGTGGATGTACAACGGCGCCGGGGCTGGCAACCTCGGCGAGTTCGTCGAACTTACCAACACCGGCGCCGCCGCCGTCGACTTCACCGGCTGGAGCTTCGACGACAGCAGCCGCGTTCCCAGCTCCCAATCGCTCAGCGCCTTCGGCCTGGTCGCCCCCGGCGAGTCGGTCGTCTTCACCGACAGCGCCGCCGCCGACTTTCGCACCAACTGGAACCTGCCCGCGGCGGTGAAAGTCATCGGCGGCAACGCCAACAACCTCGGCCGCAATGACGAGATCAACATCTACGACGCTGCGAACGTCTTGGCCGATCGACTCTCCTATGGCGACGAGGATTTCCCCGGATCGATCCGCACGCAGAACAAGAGCGGCAACCCAAATAGCGCCGCCGCTCTCGGCGCCAACAATGCGTTGCTGTGGAGTTTGTCCGCCTCGGGCGACGCTTTCGGTTCAATCACCTCGGTCGCCGGCGAAATCGGCAACCCCGGCACTTATCTGATTCCCGAACCGGCGACCTTCACCCTCGCCGCGGCCGCTCTCCTTGTCATCTTCGGTCAGCGTTGCCGCGCGTAAGTGCGGAACGTCAAAGCCCAACGGCGGAACCGGCGCCTTTTCATAACTATCTACGGAATTTCCATGCGCCGACGGATCTCCTTGTCCACTAACAGTAACAGTCGCCGACTCGGCCTCGAACTCCTCGAACCCCGCTGGCCGCTCGACGCTTCGATGCTCCGCATCACGGAAATCGTTGCCTCGAACGACGAGAGCCTTCTCGATTACGACGGCGACTCTTCCGACTGGCTCGAAATCTTCAACCCTAGCGCCGAGTCGGTCGACCTCGGCGGCATGAAGCTCACCGACAACGCCAACAATCTTTCCAAGTGGACCTTCCCCACAGGCATCGCGATCCCCGCCGGTGGTTACCGCATCGTCTTCGCCTCTAGCAAAAACACGGTCAAGCCAAACGGTGAGGTTCACGCTAGCTTCAACCTTAGCGCCGACGGCGAGTATCTGGGCCTCGTCGCCGCCGACGGCGTGACGATTATCGACCAGTTCTCACCCGAGTTCCCCGCCCAAACGGAAGACATCTCCTATGGCCGGGCGATGACTACCACCGGCGTTGGCTCCACGTTCGTCGCCGCCGGCGCCAACGCGAAAGCGTGGGTTCCCACCTCGAACATCCACGACGCCTCGTGGAGAAACCCGACCTTCAACGACGCGGCGTTCAATATCGCCGGCCCCACCGGCCTCGGTTACGAGAATAATCCCGGCGATTCGATCAATTACACCGCCGAGATCGCCACTCCCGTTCCCTCCGGCATCGGTTCCCTGTACGTCCGCATTCAGTTCGACGTCGCGTCGTTTTCCGGCATCCACCAACTCAAACTCCGGATGAAGTACGACGACGGCTTCCGGGCGTATCTCAACGGCGTCGAAATCGCCCAGGCGAATTCCCCCGACAATGTCCGCTGGGACTCGCAAGCCACTGGCATCCACGACGATGGGCAGTCGAAGCTCTTTCAGGATTTTGACGTCAGTTTCGCCATTCCGCAGTTGCAACTCGGCCAGAATGTGCTGGCGATCCACGCCCTCAACGTCGCCTCCGGCAGCGACATGCTTCTCGTGCCGGAACTCGTCGGCGTCGGTGCGCAGATTACTACGCCCGAAAAGCTCGGCTACTTCGACGTGCCGACTCCCGGCTTCGCCAACAGCAGCGAGCCGGTCGCCGGGTTCGTCGCCAGGCCGACCTTCAGCGTCCCGAACGGCCTCTACGACGCGGCTCAACTTGTCGCCATCGCCAGCGTCACCCCCGGCGCCGTGATCGTTTACACCACCGACGGCTCCACCCCCGCGGTGAACGCGTCCCTCGTCCCCACTAACGGCACGCTCTATACGGGGCCCCTCAACGTCGCCAGCACCACGACCCTGCGCGCGATCGCGTTTAAGACTGACTACAAGCCGTCGTTCATCCAGGCCAGCACGTATCTCTTCCTCAACGACGTGATCAATCAGTCCCCCCTCGGCCAAGTTCCCGCCGGCTGGCCTGCCAGCGGCGTCAACGGCCAGCAGATGAACTACGGCATCGACCCCGACATCATCAACCTGTACGGCGCTCAGGCAGTGAAGGATTCGCTCGCCTCGCTGCCGGCGATTTCGATCACCACCGATCTGGCGAACCTCTTCGACCCGTCGACCGGCATCTACGTCAACGCCTACAACGACGGCCGCAGTTGGGAACGGGCCGCCTCGGCCGAGCTGCTCAACCCCGACGGCACGCCCGGCTTCAGCGTCAACGCCGGCCTCCGCATCCGCGGCGGCTACAGCCGCACCGGCAACAACCCGAAGCACTCGTTTCGCCTTTATTTCCGAGGCGAGTACGGCGACGGCAAATTGGAATATCCTCTCTTCGGAGACGAAGGAGCCAGCGAGTTCGACGTCCTCGACCTGCGCACCGCTCAGAATTACTCCTGGTCATTCGATGGCAACCCGCTCAACACATTCGTTCGCGAAGTCTTTGGCCGCGACCTGCAGCGTGATCTGGGCGACCAATACACCCGGAGTCGCTACATCCATCTCTATCTTGACGGCGTCTATTGGGGAATCTATCAGACCCAAGAGCGGGTTGAAGAGTTCTACGGCGAAACCTATTTCGGCGGCAAGGAGGAAGATTACGACGTCATCAAGGCAGGGTTGAACGACGGCCTCGGCTATCAAGTTAACTCGGGCAACGACGCCGCATTTCAACAGCTCTACTCCTTGGCCCAAGCGCTCGCCGTCAATCCCACGGCCAACGCCAATAACTACTACACGCTCCAGGGACTAAATCCCGACGGCACGCGCAATCCGTCGCTGCCGGTGCTGCTCGACGTCGACAATCTGGTCAACTACATGTTGATCATCATCTACACCGGCGGCTACGACGCCAGCCTCTCGCGATTCCTGGGCGACAATCAGGCGAATAACTGGTACGGCCTCTATAATCGCGACGCCGCCGACGAAGGCTTCCAGTTCTTCATTCACGACAACGAACATTCCCTCGGCGCCGAAGGGGGCGGCCACGGCTCGCAGTACATCGATCGCACCGGCCCCTTTAACAACGGCAATCAGAACAGCCTCTTCTACTTCAATCCGACCTATCTTCACCAAGATCTGCTGTCGCATCCCGAGTACCGTCAGCGAATCATCGACAAGGTCCAGGAGTACTTCTTCAATGACGGTCCGATGACGCCGTCGGCCAGCGTCGCCCGCATGAACGAGCGTGTCGCCCAGGTCGATCCCGCCATCATCGCCGAATCGGCCCGTTGGGGCGACTCCAAGGTCGCCGTCCCCTACAACAAGACGAATTGGCTCACGGAGATAAACTGGCTCCGCAACACTTATTTCCGCAGCCGCAACCCCACGGTGGTGGCCCAACTCCGGGCCGACGGCCTGTACGTCGTCTCCCCTGTCTTTAGCCTCGCCGGCGGCCATGTCCCCGTCGGCTCGAACCTGACGCTCACCGCACCTGGCGGCGGGACGGGCGTCATTTACTACACGACCGACGGCGAAACCGATCCGCGACTCGTCGGCGGCGAACTGAATCCCTCCGCCGAGGTGAAGACCTACAGTAGCCCCGTCGCGATCAGCAGCGACGCGACCATTCGCGCCCGCTTCCGCACCACGACCGGCGCCTGGTCGCCGCTGGTTGAAATGTCCTACACGACTTACCTCGCCGGCGACTATGTCAGCGACGCTGTGGTTGACGGAGCCGACTTCCTCGCTTGGCAACGCAGCTTCGGCGGCGCCGCGGACCCCATCGGCAGCGGCGCCGACGGCTCTTACGACGGCTTGGTGAACGACGCTGACCTAACGGTATGGCAGAACAACTTCGGCGCCGGTCTTGCCAGCGCCGCGTCGCTCGTTCCTGCCGCCGACGCCGCTCAGTCGCCGGCTCTTACGGCTTCGCTGTTGGCCGATGAGGAAGTTGAAACTCCGATGGCGGCCCTCCCGCTCGACGCCGCCTTCGCCTCCCTTGCCGGCTGGCGAACGGAGCAGAAGTCGCAGCAACCGATTCGCGACTTTGCATCTCGCCGTGCCCTGGCGCAAGAAGTCGTCTGGGAACGCTGGGAACCCAGGACAACCGGTCAAGTCCTGCATCATCCGCAGACGCGCCGTTGGGCCGGCGCTAACTCGATGCTCGATTCCGTCGAGCCATGCGATCTTTCCGTCGCGATGAGCGAAGAACTTCGCGAAATCGACGCCGCGCTCAGTTCCATGCTGACTCAGTAGCCGCGGGTCAACGACCCGCCGGCGCGGCCCTGCCTCGCCCCGGACTCGCCCCCCGTCACCCCAACTCAAACGAAGTCACTCCAAACAACTTCCCCAAGTCGATCGCCGGATCGGCCCCAGTATACATCCGCGCCGTCTCAAACGCCGGCGCTAGCCCCAACTCCGCCGCGAGCCGTTGCGCCGCGTCATTCGCCGCCGGCACGTCGAGAAACAACGTCGCTCCGCTGCCCGCATGCGCCGCAGCCGCTTCGTAGAGTCGCCGGGCCGTCCCGAGATCATCCGCCGCTAGCGGTCCGACCTTCCATCCCTCCCGGCAGCGCCGCACCACGGCGTATCCGCTCAAGCCATCGCCATCGACGACGGCAAACGCCCCCGCTTCCGGCTGCGCCAGCCAAGACTGCAAGAACGCCTCTCGCGCCGCGGGAAAAATCGTGCGATCGTAAGCCGCCAGGTCCGCAAACGGCACAGCGCTCGCCGCGATCACGCCGCGCGGCAACTCGTCGTTCTCCTCGGCGCGATTCACGATGGCCTGATAGCGGACGTTCCGAAAGGCCAAGCGAAACCCCGACTTCGCATAGTTCGCCTGCTGCGCCACGACCCCGTCGAGCCCAATGTTGCGGCCCGCGAGTCGCTCCATGCCTGCTCGCCACAACTGCATGCCGAAGCCCCGCCCTCGAAACTCCGGCCGGACGATGTAGAGCCCAATGAACCCAAACTCGCTGCCGTACCTCACGGCCGAGATGCACCCGACCGGCTCGCCGGCAAGTTCGCCCAGGAGAAAGCCATGAGGATCGGCCGCATAAAAACAGGCCGCGTCATGCAGCCCCGGATTCCAACCCTCCCGCGCCGCCCACTCCATCGGCAACGACATCTCGTCGCGCGCCAACGAGCGAATCTGCAACCGTGCTGTGCTGCTCATGAGGAACTCATCGCAAGGCTCCCGCCGTGCCGCCGCGCGACTCCGTTGAAGAAAGTCACTCAGCCGAGACTTAAGGCAAAAGTGGAACTTCATTCGAGAATGAAAACAAGCCGTTACGCCAATCCAGCAGAAAGGCGATGACGAACGCGTTCAGCACCAGGGCGACGCTAGTCAATAGCCGTGGTAGCCGGCCGAGTCCGACAAACTCAAGCACCTTCCATCGAAAAAGATACAGAAACATGACAGATAGGATCAAAGTCCGAATCGCCGCCGATGCCCATGCTTCTGCTTCGAACGATTCATTAGACAGGCTGTAAGGAATTACCGTCTCGCGAGCCAAAGTCCAAGGCAGATAGAGTGCCGTCAGCCACCAGCCCATCTTGGCGCCAAAAAACAGCGTGAGGCCGCCGATAATCGCCGTCAACGCCAGCAACATTTCGCCAAAGGCATTGAACAGGTAGGCCGACGAAAACGTCGTGGGGCCTTCCTCGCTCGTCAATGCAGCGTCGAAGACTCGCAAGTGATGGAACGCCAGAAAAGCGCCAGCCAACAGCAAGATCGGAGGAATGACATAAAGGCCGCGCGGGCGTCGCACGCGCTCGAGTGTCAATCGCCTCGGTACGACGACGGATGAGCCTTCGACCGGTTCCAGTATCGGCTCGTTCATGAGAATCCATCCATAAGTCAAGAGAATAAAGCAGTGTCTCGGCAGAACTATAACGACTTCACTGCCAATTAATTAGCGCTCATGCCTGGTCTGGGTGAATTGGATCGCCTGGATTTCTGAAAACTTGGCTGCAGATTTTGGCCACCTACCCTGCTATGCTCTTGCTTGTGTTAGTGAACGCATGAACCCTGTAAGCCGGTCGCAGAGGCAACGTTCGTTATGTCACGCCGAACCGGACAAAACCAATCGCTAGCGCCATCAAGAGTTGCGTCGTCCGCGAAGGGGTTTCGTCCGCGCCAATCGACTTTCGCTCTCAAACAGAATCCGAACGATTCCGCAATCCACCCAACTCAAAATGAGATTCGACGTCTCAGACTGAAGCTGCCGCCCCGGTTAGACAATCGACCAATCCCGCTTCCACCGCTCTCGGCAGCAGATCGAATGACAAAAACCTCGGGAAAACAACGGCGAACCGACAATCGCGATCCACTGGCACGCGAAATGCAAACCACCTCATCCACGATCGCCGCGATGCCTGCCGAAGACGATCGAACGATTCGAGAAGACCAGAGTTGAAAGGATTTCCTATGGTCCCGGCCGAAGCAATTGACGAACGAGACCAGCACTTCGCGGCGACCGACTATTCCCGCGAGGAACAGGATGGCGTCCAAAAAATTCAAGCCTTCGCCGAGCGCATGCTCGGGCTGTTCAACGACGCCGCTCTGACGCTGATGGTTTCGATCGGTCACCGCACCGGCTTGTTCGATAAGCTGGCCGACCTCGATCCGTCGACCAGCAGGGAGATCGCCGAGGCGACCGGTCTTAGCGAACGCTACGTCCGCGAATGGCTCGGAGCCATGACCACGGGCGGCATCGTACAGCACAATCCAAACACGCATCGTTACTGGCTCCCCGCCGAGCGGGCCGCTTTGCTGACCAGGGCCGCGAGCCCCAATAACCTGGCTTCCGTGGCGCAATGGTTCGCGGTTCTGGGCAGCGTTGAAGATAAGGTCGTCGAGGCGTTTACTCACGGCCGCGGCGTCCCCTACTCGGCGTACGGTCGCTTCCACGAAGTGATGGCTGAGGAGAGCGGGCAGACGGTCGTCGCGGCGCTGGAGGAACACATCCTCCCGCTCGAGCCGGGACTGATCGATAAGCTGGAGCAAGGCATCGACGTTGTCGACGTCGGCTGCGGTCGCGGTAAGGCGTTGCTGTTCCTTGCGGAACGCTTTCCCAACAGTCGCTTCACCGGCATCGACTTCAGCGAGGAGGCGATGAGCGCGGCGACGGCGGAAGCCGCGGCGCGTGGATTGAAGAATCTGGCGTTTGAGTGTCGTGATGCGGTCAAGTGGGACGCTCGCGAGGCATTCGACCTGGTGCTGGCCTTCGACGCGATCCACGACCAACCGGCGCCGGCGCGCGTCCTGGAGAACGTCCGTCGCGCTGTCCGTCCCGACGGCGTCTTCCTGATGCAAGACATTGCGGCGGCGAGTTGCGTCCACGGCAACATGAATCACCCGGTAGGCCCGTTCATCTACACGATCTCCTGCATGCACTGCATGAGCGTATCGCTCGCCGGCGGCGGCCCCGGCCTTGGCGCTGCGTGGGGCAAAGAACTTGCGCTGCAAATGCTCGCCGACGCCGGCTTCGGCGACGTCCGCGTCGAGCAGTTGCCGCACGACATTATCAACTACTACTACGTCGTCACCCCATCAAGCGAAACCCCGTCGGTGCTCGGCGCCCAAATGGGGCACGCCTGACCCTGTCTGGTCGAAAGCCGACAGCTAATAGCCAATAGCCAAACCGTGGAGCCCCTCTCTGGCGCCGATGTGGATTCTGGACACCATTGACTGATAAGCATCCTGCGACTCCTCCAGGGGGGCGCAACATCGGCGTCAGAGAGGGTCTCTGCGAATAAGGTGAAAGTCGACCGGCCGCCCTCTCGAGGGGCGGCCAAAAAGTTGCTGATTCTCCCCAGCCCAACGAAACGTTAGAATCACCCAGAACGAGGGTCGTCGAGTTCGCTCGCGACCCTCGTGGCGTGTCGTTCTACAATTCACGGGACCCTAGCGGAGCGAGGCAACCGACGTGGCATCACCCGGCGAGCGATTTCGAGCGGCCCTCGACGCGGAGCGACCGTTGCAGGTCGCCGGCGTGATCAACGCGTACGCGGCCTTGCTCGCGGAGCGCGCCGGCTTCAAGGCGCTCTACCTATCAGGCGCGGGAGTGGCGAACGCCTCGTTCGGGCTCCCTGATCTCGGCGTCACGAACCTCGCCGAGGTCTGCGAAGACGCCCGGCGGATCACCAGCCGCACCGACTTGCCGCTCTTGGTCGACGCCGATACCGGGTTCGGCACGGCGCTGGGCATTCGTCGCGCGGTGCGCGAGTTTGAACGAGTCGGCGTCGCGGGGCTCCATCTCGAAGACCAGATCGCGGCTAAGCGCTGCGGTCATCGCCCCGGCAAGGGGCTCGTCGACGCGGCCGAGATGTGCGACCGTGTGAAGGCGGCCGTCGACGCCCGCCATCATGCGGCGTTCGTCGTGATGGCCCGCACCGACGCGGCGGCGAACGAGGGCGTCCAGGCGGCGATCGA
>JBGSMO010000240.1:0-1932 GCA_041740115.1 Pirellulales bacterium | reverse complement strand
CAAGGGGCGCTCAACGCCGCCGGGGCGACGGCCCAAGGCGTACGCCAAGGCGTCGGCGCCGTGACTCCGGCGCTGCCGTTGCAAGCCCGCGGGGACGCCAACCTTTCGGCGGCAGAGCAACGACGCGATGCGCGGTGGCGGTTTGCTCGTCACAATGGCGAGTGGTGGTATTACTCGCCCGAGAATCGCTGGATGTATCACCGCAACGGCGATTGGAATGAGTTTGCCGAGGATCGGTTCCAGCCTTTGCCGCAGCAGGGGCAGCGTTACGCGATGGGCTATCGCGGGGTCGATCCCGCGGCGCAAGGCGACCAGCCGACTCAGTGGGATCAATCGCAGCAAGTTACCCACCAAGTCCGGACTGATCGCTGGGGACGCCAATACATTTGTGAGAACGGACGGCCCGTTTACCTCGATCAATCTGGCTTCGAACGGCAATCGGCGGACTACAATATGAACCAGGCACAGGGGGGCGATGGCACGCAAGACTACGCTCCCCCGCGCCCGGCCGAAGCTGGTCCCGCCACGGCTGAAGCTGGCGCCACGGCCGAGTCCTCCGTCGTCGCCGAATCGCAAGCCGAGCTTCAAAGCCGCGGCGTGCCGACGGATAGCATTAGCAACCCAGGCAATGCCGACGCCGCGGGCAATGCCCCAGAGGCGCCTCGCGAGATTAACAACAACCCTGACCCCGCCGGCAGTTCCGGAACCGATACTGGAGCTGCGAAGGTTCAAACCCCGCAGTGAGCGCAGCCCAGAATTCGATAGAATTTAGGCTTAGCGATGCCAACCTCGACGGCCCGTCTCGCCTAGCGCGAGGCGGGCCGTCGTTCGTATTGCTACGTGCCGCACGCCATTCCAAGGCCATCGAACCTGCCGTCGCCCTGTTAGCTCTTGTCCTAGGGAGATATGATAGAGCGTTCCAACTCACGCTGCCTTAACCGAAGCCGCCATGCCGACTTACACCGTCGAAGACAAGACTGACCAACTTGAGACGCTCCTCGACGAGCGGATCCTGATCCTCGACGGCGCCATGGGGACGCAGATCCAGGATCTGCGGCTGGACGAGGCTGCCGTGCGCGGCGAGCGCTTCGCCGATCACGACAAAGACCTGAAGAACTTCGCCGACATCCTGTGCATCACCCGCCCCGGCGACATCACGGCAATCCACCGTCGCTACCTGGAGGCGGGCGCCGACATCATCGAGACAAACACCTTCGGCGCCAGCCCCGTCGGCATGGAGGAGTTCGGCCTGCCGCTGGACTTGGTGGCCGAGATCAACGCCGCCGCCGTCGCTTGCGCCCGCGTCGCCGTGGAGGAGATGAACGCCAAGACGCCCGACCGTCCCCGGTTTATCGCCGGCTCAATCGGTCCGACGACCAAGCAGACCGCCATCAGCACCAAGGTCGACGATCCCTCCTACCGCGGCACGACCTTCGATGAAATGTCGGAGTCGTACTACGCCCAGGTCGCGTCGCTGATCGAAGCCGGCGTCGACATTCTGCTTCCCGAAACGTTCATTGACACGCTCAACCTGAAGGCGTGCCTCTTCGCGATCCAGCGCTACTTCGACGAGACTGGCTGCCGCGTCCCAGTGATGGCTTCCGGCACGTTCGACAAAGGCGGGGCGACGTTTGTCTCCGGCCAATCGATCGAGGCGTTCTGGAACGCGATCTCGCACTTCCCGCTGCTGTCGGTTGGCATGAACTGCGCCCTCGGTCCCGACGTGATGCGGCCCCACATCGAGGCGCTGGCTGGCGTCGCCACGACGCGGATTAGTTGCCACTCGAACGCCGGCCTGCCGAACGAGATGGGGCAGTTCGACCTCGGCCCCGAGGCGATGGCCCGCATGGTCGGCGAGTATGCCGACAATGGCTGGGTGAACATCCTCGGCGGCTGCTGCGGCACCACGCCCGACCACATCGCGGCGATCGC
>JBGSMO010000190.1:0-28043 GCA_041740115.1 Pirellulales bacterium | reverse complement strand
TTAAATCCTGTGTTCTACTACCAACTTGTCGAAATCGCCGCGTTGGCGGTCCTGTTCGCTGCGGCGGCGGGACAGTATGCGGGCCTCGACTATTTCATTCGCCTCTTCACCGGTAAGTGTTGCGGCCGCAAGGAGTCTGTGCAGTCATGAATCTTACGCCTGAACAACGCGATATTGGCAAGCAGAACTTCAACGAAGCGGTCGGCACCGACCTCAATCGCCGTGATGTGCTGAAGGGCATTGCGGCCGGCACCGTCGCCGTCGGAAGCCTTGGCGCCATGTACTTCGGCTACGGCGCCAAGGTCGACGCGCCGCTGCGGGTCGGCATCATCGGCACCGGCGATGAAGGGAGCGTCCTCATCGGCGCCCTCAATCCCGAGTATCTCGACGTCGTTGCGATCGCCGACATTCGCCCGTACAACCAGCATCGCGCCTTCCACGGCGATCAGGACAACATCGGCGCCCGCCCGGGCCTGATGACCGTCTACGGTTATAAGAGCGAAGACGAAGCGAAGAAACATGTCAAGGTTTACACGGGCGACTATCAGGAACTGATTGACGATCCGAACGTCGAAGCAGTGATCATCGCGCTGCCGCTCTGGCTGCACGACGTCGCCGCGTTCAAGGCGATGCGGGCCGGCAAGCATGTCCTCACGGAAAAGCTGATGGGGCAAACCGTCTCGCGCTGCAAGGAGATGGGACGCCTCGCCGAGGAATCGAAGGATACGAACGGGAATCCGATCGTCTTCGCCGTTGGCCATCAACGTCACTACAGTGTTCTGTACGCCAACGCGGTCGATCAGATTCGTCGCGGGCTGCTGGGCGAGTTGCATCATATTCGCGCTCAATGGCATCGCGGAAACATGCCGGGCAACGATAGCTGGTGCCCGCCGCTGCCCGAAGCGGCGGATTACCAATACGACGTCTTCGATGCGGCGATCGTCGCAGCCGAAAGGGCGGGCGATAACAAGAAAAAGAAGGCGCTGGTCGACGCTCATCCTCTCTACGCGAAGCTGCGGTCCGCAAAGGGCGCGCTGAAGAACGCCAAGGGGGGCGACATCGACGATCTGCGCAAGAAGGTCACGCAGATCGAGAAGCAGCTTGCAGACATCGAGATCGAACTCGCCGCCGGCAAGGACTACGGCTACGTTTCGAAAACCCTGGAGAACGGCAACAAGCGGAGTGCGCTTGAAGAGCTGATTCGCTGGCGTTTGTGGGACCGCACCGGCGCCGGCCTGATGGCCGAGCTCGGCAGCCATCAGCTCGACGCGTCGAGCATCTTCGTCAGCTCGCAGGCCAACGAGGGGGTGAAGGTCTATCCGATCGCCGTCCAAGGCATCGGCTTCCGTTCGCTCTTCCCCGCCGACCGCGACGTCGACGATCATGTCCACTGCAACTTCGAGTTCCCCGGCAAGCACTACTACGAGGACATCCAGAAGCAGGAAAAGGTGAAAGATCCCAACAGCAAGATCGTCGTCACCTACTCGTCGATCAACGGCAACGGCTTCGGCGGTTACGGCGAAGTGGTTCTCGGCACCGGCGGCACGCTGATCCTCGATCGCGAGCAGGAAGTCATGCTCTACAAGGGGGGCGACGCCAGCACGAAGATCGAGGTGAAGGAATCGGGCGGCAAAGCCGCGATGAGCAGCTACGAAACGGGCGGCGGACCGCCGGTGGCAGTCGCCGCCGCAGCCTCCAAAAACGTCAGCCGCGGCTACAAGGAAGAGATGGAGCACTGGGCCTGGTGCATCCGCAATCCGGCGCCCGAGCACCAGCCGAAGTGCGGCGCCAAGGTCGCCATGGCCGACGCCATCATCGCGCTCACGTCGAACATCGCCATGAAGCAAGGGAAGCGAATCGAGTTCAAAAAGGAATGGTTCGACATCCACGACGATGCATCGCCGGAAGTTGATCTCGGCGTTGATGGCGCCGCTGGGCCGCGGAAGACGGAATCATTGGCGTAGGCTTTCTATGCGGCGTGTCGCCGGATGGCGACCGCGATCTATCATCTGACGGTTGCATGTACGGATTCGGAGCCGTTGCGGCTCGTGGAAATACGATGAACTCCGAGCGATTCGGACGCCTCGCTGCGTTGGCGCTGGCATGCTTCCTCACTTGCGCAGGCTGCGGCAAAGCCGCGACCGCTGATGCGCCGGCGACGGCCGCTAATACGGCGCCGAGCGAACCGCCAAACGCAACGCCCCCCACAGTTTCCGAGGCCGCAAAGATACTCGACCTCCGACAGCTTCCCCTCTTCCCCGGCAGCGAAGAGCCGGGCGGCCGCTCCGTGGCCCGGCTCACCTACAACGCCAAGACTTCGCCGCGCGAAGCTTACGCCTTCCATCAGAAGGAGTTGCTCGCGCAGAAGTGGGCGCAGGCCCCCGGCGAGTACGTGACGGACGAATCGGCGAGCGGCACGTTCACCCGCGACGGCTACACGCTGTCGCTGTCGGCCATTCCCACCGGCAGCGACGACGAAGCCGCGACGATGGTCAACGTCAATAATCATGGCAATCTTTCGGCGAAGACGCTTCCGCAGCCGGCAGAGTCGACGCTGCTCTACGAATTCCCCGTGACCATCGCCTATGTGACGCCGACTCCAGTCGAAAAAGCAGTCGCGGAGATCGACGCGGCTCTCCTCGCCGCCGGTTGGGAACCATACGGCTTGGCAGGCGACTCGCGGTTCTACCGGCAGAAAGCCATTCGACTCACCGCGACCGCGTCGGTCGCGCCGGCGCAGGAGGGAAAGACCGTCGTCAACTATCAGACGGAACTCGTTTCGGCTGAACTTCCAGCGCCCGTCAACGCGACACGGCTCCAATACTCCGAGCCGCCGGTGCAACTTTCGGTCGATTTCACCGGCGATCTCGCCGCCGCGGACAAGTGGTATCGCGAGCGCCTCGGCAAGATGGGATGGGAACCGACGACCGAAAACCCAGTCGAGCAAGGCTTCGAGCACTTCGTAATCTACCGCAACAAGCCGGGCGAGATGCTGGAGATCACCTTCCGCGAAGTCGACGACTTCACGCGACTGATGCTGCGCTTCACGACGGCGGAGGAATTCGCCGAGATGGAAAAGCGGTGGGAAGAACAGCGGAAGAAGGCCGAAGCCGCCAAGTAGTCCCTCGCCGCTTACAGCCGATCGAGTCCGTCAATCCACCGGCCGATCTTGGCGCGGGTCGCTCCATCGAGCGTGGCGTCACGGCTCTCCTCGCCGCGGCGAACGATCTGCGTCACTGGGTAACCGGCGACGTCGAACTTTTTCAGGTCCTTGCGAATGAGGAGCGACAGCGGCGTGTTTTGCGTTTCGACCGAGAGGACCGCGAGTCGTTCGTTCGGATTGTTCTCAGGCACTTCAAGCGTGCGCGGCAAGGGGCTGTCGATGACGGCGACGCCACGGATCAGCTTGCGGCCGCGGAGGGCCAGCGCGTAAGCGAGTTGCCCCCCCTTACCTTCCCCGGCGACAACGATGCGCCGCGGATCGATCCGCCAACGGCTGCCGGCGGTCTGCAGCAAGCGGGCGAGGTACTCCATGTCGTCGTTCGTCCAGCCGCCGGCGTCTGCCGGCTCGGGGATCAGCAGCACCAGCCGATCGCGAACACATGTCCGTTGCCAGTCGGCAGCCAGCGCTTCGGCAGTCTCTGGTTTGCCGTCGCCGAGCCAAATCAGCAGTCCCGGCGCCGGGCCGTTGGCCGGGGGCTGGAGATAGCGGGCCGTCTGCGACATTTCAGGGAGCTTGAGCGTTTGGAGTTTGGGATCTCCCAAGTCGGAGAGGTCGATGGCGTCTTTGTCGTCTCCCGCATTGAGATCAACCGCGTCGAGAACATTCTCGGGCAACTCCGCCAGTTCGACGTCGAACTCCAATTCCTCGTCTTCCCGCTTGGCGACTACCTTCAGTTCGTCCCCGGGCGATTTCGCATTCAGCTCCGCCGTCGCGGCGTCGAGGTCGCCGATCTTTTTTTCGCCCAGCCTGATGATGCGATCGCCGGCGCGCAGCCCTGCTTTGTCGGCCGGGCTATCTGGCCAGACGGCGCGAATTGCAAGCCCTTCAAACTTTTCGTCGGGCTTTGCTTTCTCGTCGCTTGGCTTCTTCTCGCCCGTCGCGTCTTCCGCTGACTTCGCCGCGCCATCATGATCGTCCTTTGGCTCGTCGGCGGTCTTCGCCGACCGCATGGGGAGGACGCCGAGGAATGGATGAAGGAACGACGGCAACTTATCGGTAAGAGTGACTTCCGTTTCGATCTCCTTCGCCGCGTCGCCCGAGCCGCGGCGGATGGTGACCGCTAGCTTGTCGCCCGCGTAATGAGGCGTCGTTTGAAAGCGAAGGGCCGTTTGCGTCTCGATCTTCACGCCGTTGATCTCGACGATTCGATCGCCCGTCTTCCATCCCGCCACAGCCGCAGGAGAGCGGGGCCAAACGTTCGCCACGATGGGCGCCGTCGCGTGGGGATTTCCTGGCTTCAATCCAATCCCAAGCAAGCCTCGCTCCAGGTCGACCTCCTCGACCCAACGATCGACGACCGACAGGATGTGGCTCAGCGGCACGGCAAAGCCGATTCCCGAGTCGTAAAACTCCGAGCCGGCGGTGACGTTCGCCTCGCCGGCGCCTGGGGCTTGCGGCGCCATCGGCACGAGGATGCCCAGCACGCGGCCTTCGAGGTCGATCAGCGGACCGCCGTAATTCGTGGCCGAGACGTTGGCGTCAGTCTGGATCGCGCGGCCATGCATCCGGTTCAAAGCGCTGACGACGCCAACCGAAACGCTCACCTCTTCAGGATTAAACGAGCGGCCGAGCGCGATTGACCAGTCGCCGGGACGGACGGCATCGAGCGGCGCCGGTTCGGCAGCCGGCAGTTCGTCGGATGTTTCAACCTGCAACAGCACGAGCATGCGGTTGTCGTCGCGACCCACGATACGAGCCGACCGTTGCCTGCCGTCGGGAAGTCGAACAAGAATCGACGTTGGTTGTTGCGCGAAATTAAAGGCGCTGGAAACGACCAGCCCATCTTCGGAAATGATCGAACCGGTCGTCGGGCCTTGAGCGAGCGACTGCCCCTCCAACTGATCGATGCCGCCGATCGTCCGAATCTGCACGACCGATTTCTCGGCAGCCGCCACGGCAGCGGCGATGGCCTGCTGCTCCAGTTCGTCCAAATCGGCGCCCGCGGCAGCGGCGTAGCCGGCTGTCGTCAGGCAAATCGCAAGTGATAACAGGAATCGCATCGGAGGTAATTACTCGACGGCGGGTTCGGCTTCAGCATCGTCGGCGTCGACAGCCTCATCGATGGTCGCTTCGTCCGCCTCGGCGGGGGCGTCTTCCAGATCTTCCATACCGGCGTCGTCACCGTTGAGATCGTTGCTTTCGGCCGGATAGCCTGAATCTTCGAGAGAACTGCTCTCGTCCTCGCCAGTCTCGTCGAGCGGCTCGGCAGCTTCCGCGTTCAACGTCACTTCCACCAACTTGCCGCCGCGCAACACGGAGATTCGCACGTCGTCGAAACTCTCGCGACGAATCACCTGGTCGACGACGAGCGAGCACGATGCCGTCGGCTCGCCCTCGACCAGCACCAGCAAGTCGTCAGGCCGCAAGCCGGCGCGACCAGCGGCCGAATCGGCGATGACCGAGTCGATGTAGGGGGGCGTCCGCGGCAGGATGTCAGGCACCAGCACGATGCCGAGCGCCGCCAGCGAGAGCGGATCGGTCGCGGTCGACGAGTTAGTTCCGGCATCGGCAACGGTGCGGCCCGCCTCCATCGTCTCGACGGAGGCGACGAATTGATCGACCGGGATCGCATAGTGGAGCCAGGCGCCCGTGGCGCTGCTGCGCAGCTCTTTGCCAAGGAGGCCCAGCAGTTCGCCCCGCCAATTGACGAGAGCGCCGCCGGCTGCCCCGGGGTTGTTCGCCGCGGCGTCGACGATGTAGACGTTGCCGTGAAAAGCTGCCTGATGAGAACCGCGTCGAGCGTCTAGCGGCGAGATCGCGCTGACGACCCCCTGCAACGCGCTGACCGGCTCATCGCCGCCGGCAATGTTGAACAGATTGCTTATCGCCAGCACCCGCTCGCCGACTTTGGCCAGCGGGGCGGCCGCTAAGTTGAAGTGCGGCAGCGAATCATTCTCAATCGGCAGTTTGAGCACCGCCAGTTCCCGTACCGGATCGACGCCCAATATCTCCGCCGTGAACTTGCGACCGTCGTCCAGCACCACGGCCAAATCGTCCGTGTCGAGGACGTAACTCTGCACTGTGAGAACGTGCCCCTCGGCGGAGATCAGGATCCCCGTTTGATACGCTTCTAGCCCGCTCACGCCGCCGGCGCCGTAGATCTTGACGACCTTCCGCTGGGCGCTGCGAATCGAATCATGGAGCGAGCCGGCAGTCGCGGTGGATTGTGTCAACCTCAGCGCATCTGGCAGGCAGAGCGCCGCCAGCGCAACGAGCAACAGCTTCGAATATCGACGGCGTGTTCCGCTCACGGTTAGTTGGCTCCATCCTGCGGGGCGTCGCTCGGCTGGCTGGCGTTGACGTTCCATGTCTCGACCACCAACTCGGCGAAGGGCGCTTCGGCGTGGCGAATCAACCAGCGCTTTGGCAACCGGCGTCCTTCAAATTCCTTGAACTCGGAGAAGCTGATTTCGCACGGATCGGCGTCGTCGGCAGTGAATAGTTCAATGCCGGTCAGGTCACCCGTTTCGTCAGCGAAGAAGAACCGCGTTTCCATCCCTTCGAAATAGCCGACGAGGCAATTTTCGACGCGATTATCAGGCCCATGCGGCAGCTTGCCGAGATAGTAAACCTCGCCGAAGCGACGGAGCCCCTTGTCGATGAATCGCTGCCAGGCGTTGATCGCGAGCAGCATTCCGCCAGAGCGCGGCGGGCTCAGCTGATCGGCCAAGTCGCCGGTGAAAATGGCGCCCGAGTGACCAGTCGGCAACGTCAACTCAGCGCGGTCAGCTGAAGTGATCAGTTCAAACGCGCCGCCCGTTTCGACGTTGCCGACGAGTTTCCAGTTGTAGCCGATGCCGTTGACGGCGCTTCGCTCGACGTAGTTCGTCCAGAGCCGTTGTTGCGCCTGCTCGTTGTACCAGTAGTTGGCGTAACCGCGGCGGGCTTCGTACTTGCCGATAATCGCCGCCGGCAACTTCTTTTTCTTGAGCAAACCTTCCAGACCGGGAACTGGCAACTTCGGGCCGTTGTCCTTGGGCTCTTCCTGAGGACCGCCGGGGTGCGGTTCCGTAGGCTGCTCCTCTTCGCTCTGAACCAACTCGATCAATTCCGACTCGTCATGCACGCCCATCAAGCGGACTTGCGTGCTGAACGACTCGCCCTCGCGACGATAGGTGAGCGGCACGCGCCAGCCGCTGGGGTAGACCCCCAGAACGTTCTTCAACGCGTTCGCCGTGGTGATCTCGCGATCGGCGAAGCGAACGATGCTGTCGCCGTACTGCAGTCCGCGACGAAACGCATCGCTCGTTTCGAGGATGTCGTCGACGACGACGCTCCCCTCTTCAGTCGACACCGTTGCGCCGAGCGTCGCGTGATCGACGATCCGACCGCTCTTCAGCATCGGCACGAACCGCATCACCTGGTTGATCGAGATCGCATAGCCGACGCCGACGTTCACGCGACCGCGCTTCTCGAACGAGCCGCGGCCGTTGATGCCGATCAGCCGACCTTGCGCATCGAACAGCGGCCCGCCCGAATTGCCGGGATTGATCGCGGCGTCGGTCTGCAGGCAGTCGGTGTACTCCAACAGCGTGCCGGCCGGGTATTGGTAACGGTGCACGCCCGAGACGAGCCCGTAGGTAATCGTCGGCGTGAAGTCATCGGCCAGCAGGAACGGGTTGCCCGAGGCAAAGCACCAGTCGCCGACGCGCACCTGGTCGCTGTCGGCGATCTCCGCGACGGGAAAATCGTCCCGACCAAGAAGTTGAATGAGCGCCACGTCGCCCACCGGATCGATGCCAACAATCACGGCGTCGTATAGCTTCCCATCGTTTAATCCGCACTTCATCGCCGCTCCGCAGGGAGCAGTCACATGAAAGTTCGTCACCGCGAACCCGTCAGGCGAAATAAGCACGGCCGAACCGCCGCCGGCGCCTGCCGAATCGAACACGGCCACCGTCGCGGCCGAGGCTTTGGCAATCGCCGCCGCCCGCTGATCTTCCGCTTGCACTACCGCCGGATCGGGCGTGACGGCGCCGCGCACTGCGGCAGCGCTGCTCAACAGCGAGGCGGCGACAAGGATAGGGTGATAGCAGTTCATTTGGTGAAGCGGGCCTCGACGAGGTGGAGACGATCGCCGTAATCGAGGTTCTCGCCGTAGTCGATGACCAACTGCAAGCGGCGCGCCGTCCCCAATTCTACGTCGATTTCCACCGGGGGCTCGCGGCCGTCAATCGTCCCTTCCCACAACACCCGGTCGTCCCCCCTGATTGCGAGGGTGACATGCCCCTGGCTGGCCGTCGCGGGGTCGATTCCTGCCGTGGCAATGAACCGCGCCATCCCCTGCGGGATGAGGTAAGCGACCTCGGTGCGGCTGCGCATTGCGACGCCGCGCGAGTATGTCCGGACATCACGTCGGGCGGGAAGCGGGTCGTCATGCCACAAGAGCGACAGCGGCGAACCATTGAACGAAACGTTATTTCGCGGCAGGCCGTGATTAGCGATCGTGGTCGCCTCTTTTGGAATGGCCACGCGCGGAACCCAGCGGACGCTCGACGGCTTCAACTCGCTCAGGAAAGTAATCTTACCGGTTGAGAAATCGATCCGCGCAAGTTGGTCGACAGGCACGCCCAGATCAACGCCTGCGGCTGTCCGCCATTTCAGTTGCTTACCTGCGAGCGACGCCTGCCGCGCCACGATGAGCGACCCGTCGACGAGCGACGCCTTGCACAGCGTCTCTGGCAGGTTCGCCGGCTTCGCATGATAGAAGACCATCGCGGCGATCTTGCTCAGCTTCACCGGCACGCGGTCGCCGTCCCACTCAAAGTCGGCTTGTTCGGGAGTCACGTCTCCCAGAACGCCGCTTAGGTAGTCCATCGCCGTCGCGCCGCGCTTGACGATCACCAGCGAATCGCCGGCCGGTTGCTTCTGCTCGATTTCGGCTAGCGCCGCGTCGAGCGCGGGGCTCGGCGGCAAAAGTTCAATCCGCCGAATTCGCTCGGTCGGAATCTTCACGACTTGCTTAGCGAACGGCAGCCGAAAAGTCGCCACCCGCTTGGCGATCGTAAAGTCCGCGTACGCGAGCCGGGAGCCGTCGATCAATTCGACCGAACGATCGACCGAAGAAGGAATCGCGTCGCGTGCCCAAGCCGCATCAAGCAGCGCGTCGGTCGAGAGCTTCCGGTCGCCGTTGGCCGTCTTCACTGCTATCTCTTTGCCGTCCCACGCAGCGACGGTTCCGACGACCGTTTTGCCGTCGAGCTTCGTGAACGTAGCTTCGCCCGGGCTCACGGCGAGGGCGGCGGCGAGGATGGCGAGCCAAGGTGTCATGCAGTTGAGCGTCGTGGCGGCGGGGGAGAGTTGGCGAGTCGAGCGGCAGCGAAGCGGAGTTAATTCTCTTTCGGCGGCGTTTGTTCGTTGGCGAGTTCACGGAAGTACTGTTCGACGAGTTCCCGATAGTGAGCCGGAAACTCACGGCCAATCTGCTGCAGCGCCTGTTCGCGCTCCTTCGGCGGCAGGTCGCCCCAACCTGATTTGTTGCCGATGTCACGGCGGTCGACCTGCATCGGCGCCTTGAGCTCGGCAATCTTGCTGTCTTGCATCCCTTGCGAGGGTTGCTGAGCGCCGCCGCTCCCCGCGGAGGCGGCCGCCTGCTGTTGCTGCTGTTGGTCTTCGAGGTCTTTGATTTTTTTATCAAGCGAATCGAGCACACCTTGCTCGATCTCCTGCACCTGCGTCCCGGCGCGGCCATAGGCCAATCGGCGTCGAATATCGTGCATCCGCCGCGCGATGTGGTCGAGTGATTCGTCTTCGAGCCCAGAGAGATCGCGTTCCACTAGCTGCGCTACTTGCTGAAAGCGGCGAGGAAGCGATTCGTCCCGCTCCATCAACTGAACCATCGCCGAACGAGCATCATCGGGCTGCACCAATTGGTGGTAAGCGACCATTTGATAGAACAACAGCGACGCCGGATCGATCACATCAGCGGGACGGAGATCTCCAATCTGGTGAAGCACCTCGTCATACAATCCATACTGCGCGAGCCACCGGGCGTAGTAGAGCCGCAAATTGCGTCGCACCAACGGCGGGACGTCGGCCTCGGCCAGCCATTCCGGGTCCGAAACCGCGGGCCCTTCGTACGCCGAGTTGCACGCGGCCACGAGTTCGGCCGCTTCATCCGACGACGCGGCAAATGACGCCGCGGCGAGATCGAGCACCTGGCTCGCGTCGAGCGTTTCCGTCGGTTGCGCGGGCCAAAGCTTCCGAACGCTCGCGTCGGCTGAATTCTTCAGGTCGGCGTCGGCCAGCCAAGACATCATCTGCTCGCGGACGACCTGGTAGCTCGGCGCCTCCCAGCTCGCTTCGAACGCGATCTCCGCGCGCGCGATTGGCGACGAACCGCTGCCGCTCAGCGCGCCGATCGCCAGCGCGACAGTCCAGCAGCTTCGCATTGACCAGCCATGACGCGGCATCAGTTTTCTTTCGTATTCAATTCGCGGGTCGCTTGAAAAATCTTCTGCTGCCGGAGCGCGAGCCCGTCGAGGGCCTGCAGTAAGTCGGCCTCTTCGGCCTGCTCGCCTTCAATCATCGCCCCGTACTGTTGCGTCCGCTTATTCACCCGGACTTGCAGCGAACGAATCATACGCAACTCGGCCAATTGGTCGACCAACGGCTTTTCGCCCGGTTGGCCCCCTTGCCCTGGTTGGGGTTGCCCTTTTTGTTCGCGCAAGTCCTTCAGAGCCTGCTGCAACGCGGCGAGGGTTTCCTCGAGCGCCGCGATGACGTCTTCTTCCAGTCCTTGAGTAATCAGGTCGACTCGCGTCTCCCGCAATCGTTCGGCAATCGACTGCATGTCGTCGCGAGCCTGTTCAATCGCTTCGGGAAACGCCGTCGACGTCCCATCTTCGCGCAGCAGCAAGAGCGCCCGGTCGGCCTCGCGGACGATCAACGTTTCCTTCCGCGATAATCGCCCGCTGGCGATCTCCAACTCGTGCTCCGGCGCCTTTTCCGACACGGCGTCGAGTTTCTTGGTTTCGTCGTAAACTTCGACCTGAGCGTCGAGCATCTTCCGGAAGCGGGCTTCCAGCATTACCAACATTCGTTCTAGCTCTTCTTCGCGAAGTTGGCGAAGAATGCGCTCCAATTCCGCCTTGGCCTGCTCGAGTTCTTCGACCGCCTTCGACTGCTCTTCGACGGCGCCGTCGCGCTTCGACTCCTCCAGCTTCTTCTGCGCCTCCTCCATCCGCTGCTGGGCCTGTCGCAACTTCTGGGCCGCCCGTTGCATGTGGTTGTCGGGGGGCGGTTCGGCCGACGGCGGTTGCTCGCCGGAAGGGCCCTGTTCGCCCGGTTCCCTCGATGACTCGGAAGGGGAACCCTGGCTTGGTTTGCTCTCGCTCGGCTTACCCTCGCCAGGTTGACTCTCGCCCGGCTTGCCGTCGCTGGGCTTTCCTTGCTCCGCGGGACTTTCGTTTGGTTTGCTCTCGCCCGATTCGCTCGGCTCTTTCTTCTCTGCATCCTCCGGCTTCTGCTCGCCTTCTTGAGGCTTCGCTTCCGGCGACTCATTGGGCTCGCCCGACTCGGCAGGTTTTGAATCCCCTTCCTTAGCCTCGCCCGCTTTCGACTCGCCGTCGCTAGGCTTCCCCTCGGAACTCTCGCCGCTCGCCTCGGGAGACTCGCTCGCCGCCTTCTCGGCTGCGGTCTGCTCCGCCTCTTCGACTTCGTCGCCGAGTTCCTTCGTCTTGTCGCCAACTTGCTTCTGGTCGTCGGCAAGCTCCTGCGCCTCGTCGCCGCCGTCGGTGCGTGCCTTCACGCCGCGCTGCATGCGAATCAGTCGGTTGACTTCCTGCAGATAGCGACCGATTCGCTTCCGCTCCGAATCGATCTGCCGATCGCGATCTTCCTGCAGCAGCAGTTCCAAGAGCTTGTTGAGTTCCGTCTCCAGCGACGCTTGGCCATCGATAGCCGAAGAAAAACTCTCTTGCTCCAGCGCCGCAACGACTTTTTCGAATTGCCCGGCCACGTCGCGATCGCGACTCTGCGTGATCAGTTGCCGCAGCAACGTTGCGCGGCGCGGTTGAGTCGAGCGTGAAAGTTCCGCCAACCGCTCGACGAGCGTCTCGAGCCGGGCATATCGTTCGGCGAGGCGGGCCTCGATTTCGGCAAGAGACTCCTCGCCTTCCGGAGTCGGAGCAGCTGAGGGGGCCGGCGTATCGGCCGTTCCCTCTTGTGCTAGAACTCGCGGCGATGCGTCGAAACCGGCGCCGCCAATCGCGATCAACATCGCGATCATCAGCGGGCGCCAAATTCGAAGCCGCATCAGCATGACGTTTCGATCCTAATCCTCAAGCAATCCCTTAAGCTTCTCGCGCTGCTCTTGCTGCGTTCGCTCTTTGAGTTGCTCCTGATCCTTCACGATTCCGCGGAGCAGTTCTACCAGTTCATTGTACTCCTCAAGCTCCAGCATACGATCAAGCACCGCTTTCATCGCTTCTTCGACCGTTTGAGCGGCCGACTTTGCCGCGGCTAGCGGTTCTGCCGCCTCCGCGGGGCCGGCTTGGTAGGCTGCTTCCAAGGCCTCCAGCCGCGTTTCAAACTCGGGCAGCAGTTCGCCGCTGATCTCTTTGAGCGGTTCCGAAATGCCGCGCTCCAGTCGCTCCTTCAATTCCTCCGTATCAACGCGATTGTTGATCAACTCCGCGACGATCTCATCGAAACCGCCGGCGACGCCGGCCGTCTCGAATCCAAGTTGCGTCGCGCTCTGCCGCGCGCCGCCGATCCGAGAGAGGTCGCGTTGCCGGATGCGCTCGGGGTCGTCACCAGCGGTTGCTTCATCGTCCTCCGGCGGCGCTTCGTTCGTTTCTGCCGCGGCAGGCGCTGCGGGCTCGCCTGTTGGGCCTGCAGTATCGTCCGCGCCGGGGGCCGTCGCGGCAAGATCAATGCGGTCGAGTAGTTCGCGGACGCCAATCAATTTCTCATGGATTGCCGCAAACCGCTGTCGCAGCCCCAGTTCGCGCTTTTCGAGAATGGCCCGCAATTCCGAAGGTGTTACCACGTCGAGGACGAACCGCTGACTCCCCCCGATGTGGGGTTCCTCCCCGAGATCGTAGGCGTCGCGACCCTTCACCGAGAGCGACAGTTTTTGCCCTGGCTTCACGGCGACGAGCGGCTGCTTCGTCGCCGGATCCGACTCGGCCAAATCGAACGACTCGGTCATCGCCAGATTCGTCATCCCGTCAGGCTGCGTCCGCAGCGGTCGGCGGTTCGAGGCGCCTTCGTCGATCATGTAGTCGAACCAGGCCTCTTCGAGGCCATAGTCGTCGGTCACGCTGCCGGCGAGCGGGATCGTCGCTTGCGGCGTGATCGCCGAACCGATGCCGCGCAGCTGCACCGATGCCTCCGGCGTTTGATCGGGCACGACCGAGAGCGGCAGTCGAAAGGGGTCGCGGTTTTCCACGCCATCGGCGTCGCGCAGTGAAATGGCGAAGGCGCGGTCGCTGGCCGCCGCAGGGATTTCGAAACTGAATACCTTGGGGTCAGCCGCTTCGACGTTCGCGGTTAGATCGGTCTGTTCCACCGAGTCGCGCACCGTCGCCGACACGAGCGGCTTGTTCGCTTCGATTCGGCAGACAGCTTTCGCACCCTCGGGAAGCTCGGCCCGGCCGCTCACAGGAATCGAACGCGGTTCGCGCCGCATGTAAGCCGGATAGTCGACCTCGAGCCAGACCCGCGTGATCGCCGGCCGTTCGACGGCGTGAAGCCGCAGGTTGCGAATCCGGTCGTCGCCGCCAATGACGTCGAACTCCAGGTCGCTGCTCACTTTGAACGTGTAGCTGTACTGCTGAGTCTCGTCGCGTCCCGGCTCGGCGTCGCCGATCTTCAGCATCGGCCCGCTGCCGCGACCGCCGTCGCTTGGTCGCCGCCAACGAATTTCAACTTCTTCCGGCGCGACATGCCCCTGCGTGATCGACGCCAGGACCGACAAGGGAAAATCATCGTCGCGGGCCACGTTGATCACGGGCGAAGCGTCTCGCTCTTCAAAACCGACGACGGTAAGTTCCACTCGACGAGGCCAGAGTTGCTCGCTCAGCCGCAGGCGATCGAGATAGAAATCGAAGGCGCCTCGCTGCGAGATCGCAAAGACCGCGATCCCGGCCAGCAGCCCCAAAGCCGCCACTCCCTTACGCGCCAAAGGTCGCATGTCGAACACGCGACGAAGTGCGACCTCCGGCATCGCCGCCGCAGCGTTGCGACTCGCGGCGGTGAGTAACTCGCGGCTAGCCCCATCTCTCGGGAGGGCGAGCCTCCCGCCGAGCTGCGACCCAGGAGCCGGCTCAGCAGGAGCTTCGCCCTCCCACTCGCTCCAGCTTCGAGCCGCTTGCACCGTTGTGACGAGCCCTTCGCGCAATTGCGGATATTGGCGTTCGACCAGCAGCGCCAAGCTGTCATCCGGCAGCGGCGCGAAGAGCCGCCGCCCAATGTATCGCCATAACGCGACCACTGCCGCCGAGACGACGACGACCCAAAGCGCGACGCGCAGCGCCGGCTGCGGTTCGAACATCCAGTCGATCGCCAATCCCAACCAAAAACCGAGCCCCGCCACGATCGCCAGCGCCGCCAACCCCTCAGCCAGACTGTAAAGCCGCACCAGTAGCCGCAGTCGCGATACCTTCTGCGCGACGGGGCGTGGGACTTCAAATGGTAGCGACGCCGTTGCCATGCTTAGTCGATCTGCAGTCCTACTGTATACCTGCTAGCTGTCATTCTGAGGGAAGCGAAGAACCTCGATCTCGCTCGACATGCCAGATTCTTCGCTCCGCTCAGAATGACGCGTTTACGCCAACTTCAACAACCGCCGCAATAACCACTCCGCGCAAAGCGCCCCGCAAATCACACCGAGCAACCATCGATTCAGCGACTCCGCAAACGCCCCATCCGGCTTGCCGCGGAGGATCTTTGTCTCCGCCCGACTCTCAATCAACTCGCCAGCCGGCGGCAACGCGCTGTCGCCGGTCGCCGCCAACAGCGGGCTGGCGTAATACTTCCCGCCCGATCGCGCCGCGATCGCCGTCAACAATTCTTCGTTCCGCCGCGTCTCGGCAAATTCCAGGTCAGGCACCGTCGCGGTGATCCGCTTCACCAGCGGTTCACCAGCTTGCTCCGGCGGCGCGAGTTCAATGCGATAGGAACCTTCATTAGAGACGGTGAACTGCCCCACAAAGTTCCCCGGCCGGCTCTCGTCGGCGATCAAGTCAACGTTCATCCCCTGGTTGTTCGGCCCCGTCACTCGCGCCGACACCCGCGGCACGGCCAGCGGCTCGCGACTCGGCGTGCTGAGCTGCGCTCGCACCACGACCGTATCGCCGACAAAGTAACGATCGCGCTCCACCAACAACCGGCCGACCGACGAGCCGCGCAGCAGTCGCCCCTGACTCACATGTCGCACGAGTTGCGTGTAGAGCCGTTCGTAGTAACCAGGGTCGAGCGTCCGCAGGCGCCAGAGCTCGCCGCTCCCCATATAGAAGACGCGGCCGGCGCCGTAAAACTGGTCGGCGAAGTAAACGGGCCGTTCGACCGAGATGCCCGCTTCTGGATCGCTGTAGCGGCCGTAGACCTGGGCGCCTGGCTTCGGTCCCTTCACCGCGTAACAGCCAAACACGCCGGGGAAGCGCCCCCACCGCGCTCGACTTTCCTCAGGCGTGTCGCCCAGCCACAGGAAGTCGGCCTCCATCCCCTCGCGGGTGAATTCAATCGGCCACGGCGTCGGCGAACCATAGAGCCCATCGTCGAGCAGCGTCATCCGCTGCTGGAACTCAACCGGATAAAGGGCCCGAATTTTGCCATGCTCGGGACTCTGCACCCAGCTGGCCGTATGGACCGGCCCCGCCACGACGATCAGGCCGCCAGCCTCTTCGGCGACCCACTGTTCGAGCAGGTCGACTTGCTGGGCGTCGAGTTGTGTCCAGTCGGGATCGAACGCCACGATCACGTCGTAGTCGAACAATTCTTCCTTCGTCGAAGGAAACGCTTCCAGCACCTTGTCGGCGTCCTGCGAAATGCCGGGGGGCGACATCTGCAGCCAGACGTCGACGTTCGCATGGCGATCGCGTTTCAGCTGATTCCGCAGGAAACGGTAGTCGCGCGTCGCTCCGCTGGCGATCAGCAGCACCTTCGTGCTCGTTTCGACGACGTCGATCTCCGCGCTGCGACGGTTGTCGTCGCCATATTGGTCGTCGGGAGGGGCGACGATGCGGGCTTCGAGTTCGAGCCGCCCAATTGCCGCCGGTTCGATGTCGAACTCCACCGGCACTGTTTCGCCGTCGGCTTCGAGCGCCACTTGTTCCTGCCCAACGCGGACCTCCGCGGCGCCCTCTCCTTCGCGGGCGTAAAGCTCCACGTCGAACGTCCGTCCCGCGTACCCTTCGCCTTGGACCAGCGCCCGCACCGCTACCTTGTCTTCGGGGTAGGCCCGCGACGGAGCGATCAGCTCCTGCAACCGCAAATTCCGGCGCGGCGCCGTCGAACCGACGCCGACGGTCACGATGGGCGACTTCGCTAGCTTCGCGGCATCAGCGACCGCCAAAGGATCGACGCCCAGATTTTGCCCCCCATCAGTGAACGTATAAATCCCGGCCAGCGGCCCCCCTGCCTGATCGGCAAGCGCCGCCGCGAGCGCATCGCCGAGCCGCGTCTCCGCCCCAATCGGTTTCAGCGCCTCCAAAAGCCGCGACCGTTGGTCGCGGTCGGCCTCGCGCCCGGCATCGCCCTCGCTAACCAAATCCGCTGCGTCGTTCGATTGCTCTTCGTCGGCTTGCGAGGCGTCGTCTTCCGGCGAGGCCGCGCGACCGCCGGTCACGGCTTTGTCGCGTTTCCATTGTTCCACGCGACGGACGTCGGCGTCGAACACCGCCACCGTGACGTCGTGCTGGCTCCGCAATTCCTTGATCAGCGGCGAATCCTCGAGCGCGCGGAGCACGGCGTCGCTGCGACTCAACCCTGCGTCATCGCCGACCTTCTCATCTTCCACCGCCATGCTTTGGCTGGCGTCTACGAGTACCGCGACGCGCGATTCGGTAACGATTTCCTGGTCGGTCCGCTTGAGCGGTTCCAGAAAAAAAACAATCGCCCCAGCGAACGCCACCAACCGCAAGGCGCCGAGTAGCAGCGTTGCCCACCGCGGCAACGCAACGCTCTCACGCCGATACTGCCACGCGACGAACACGACAAGCAAGATCGCCGTCACCGCCACGCCGAGCCACAGCCACCGCGGATCGTCAAACTGCTCCAACCGTCCCAGCCGGTACGTCACCAGCTCATCGCCCCCAGCCACTTGCGGCTTAGCGCCTCCCCCCGACGAGGCCGCCGTCTGCCCAAACGTCAGCAATCGCATCCAAGCATTCATGCGGCGCTCCTGGCCGCGGCCGGGTGGTAACTCGCCGACACGGCGAAAAGTTGCTCAGCGATCAGCAACCCAGCCAGCAAGTAAAGCAGCGCATCGCCCAGCCGATAGCCGGCCAGTTCGTCGTCAGTCTCTGAAAACTCCGTCGCCAGCGAGTAGCGGTACTCGACGCCGCGCAGCCGCTCAGCAATCTCCTGGCGATCGACGAGCGCCAATTGCCCTTCGCCGATCGGGACGTTCACCGCCACGAAGCGCGTTTGTGGCTTGCCGTCGCGCGTCGTCAGTTCGAACCGCCAGACGCCGCTCTGCGGTTTTCCCGGCGCCGTAATTTCGTACATGCCGTCCTTCGCCGCCGCCACGATCGACGCCGCGTTGCTCTCGCCTACGCCTGGGGCGCGAATCTTCACCTCGGGTTGGTATTGCGCCTCTGGCAGCGTCAGCTTGATCGGCTCATCGACGCCGCGGACGTCGAATCGCCATCGCGTCGCCGAGAGGTAACCAACCAACTCATTGGCATAGATCGGGAACACCGGGTTGAGACTCCAGTTGCTCCAAAACCCCTGATCAGTCGGCGTCGGCGCCAGTTTGCCGAGGTGGACTAGCACGCGGCCGTCGCCGAACTTCTTTTCCATCGCTAGCGGCGCCCCGTTGCGGAGCTTCGCGATCGTGCGAACGTCGCCCGACTCCGGCGCTTGCCAGTTCGGTTCTAGCGCGTAGTAGAAATCAACGTTCGCCACCGAAAGAAAACTGTTCCGCTGCCCCGCGAAGACACGGAAGATCGGATGGTCGGCGACGCTCACGTCGGGCTGGCCGTCAGACGAATCGCGCAGCAACTGCGACGGCACGCCGAGCGGCGCCGGCAGCATGCCTTCGCCATCGCGGTAGAGTTTGTCGTTGTAGAACGGCTGCTGCGACTGCGGCCCGAGGAACACTGCGAGTCCGCCGCCGCTGCGGACGAACGACTCCAGCACTTCGACCTCGGCGTCGTCGAGTCGCGGCACGTCGAGCAGGGCGATCACCGCGAAGTTGGCCAGCGCTTCGTGATTGCGCAGGAAACTCGGCGGTTCGACCTGCGGACTCCAACCCCCGACGTTCTTGCCGCCGGGGCTGAGCGCGGTCCGCATATAGAAACCGTCGTCCCCGTCCGCCGACCCGTCGACCACCAGCACCGGGAACACCGGCGGGATGTCGGCGGCGAAGTAACGGCGATTATCGGTCAGCACCGCGTCGCTTTCCAAACCGGCCGTCAATTCATGCGGACCCGCGGCAGGGAACGTCACGCGAAAGCGTCGCGTCGCCTCTTCGCCTGCTGGAATTTCGTCGATCTCCACGGCCGGCAGTCGATTGCCGTCTTGTTCGACCGCCACCGTCACGGCCGAGACCGCTGACTCGCCATAGTTGGCGACGGTCAGCTCCATCCACGTTTCCACGGCCGCCGCGCGAATGCCCGACTCCGGTTCCAATCGCGTGATGGCGAGATTCGGCCGCTCTTCGTACACGGTTTGCACAAGCTGCAAGTCGCCCACGCGCTCGCGCAGGCGGCCCATCAACTGTCGAATCTGCGCCTGCTCTTCCCACTGCGGCCGGCGGAAGTCGGTGATGAGATACGCGATCCGCGTTTCGCCGTCGGTCGACTCGGGCAACCGCGTCGCGGCCTGCAGGCCCTCGATCGGCCCAGCGTCGGTCTCCGAAGGTCCCATCTTGTCGAGCACCCGTTCGAGTTCGGTCATCAACTCGCCGTCGAGCGGGCGCCGGTCGATCTCCGGCCCGGACCCCGCCGCCAGGCGCCTCGCCTCGGAGAAACGCAGCAGCGTGACGAGCTGATTCTCACTTTTTCCGCGCGCCTGCTCCAACACGGCCGCGACGACGCGCTTCGCCTGATCGAACGCAGAAGTTTCGTCCCAATGGTCGGCCATCGAATAGCTGTCGTCGAGCAGAATGAGATGATGCGTTACCCCGCGGCCGAACAGCCCCGCCCAGGTCGAGCGCACCACCGGCCCCGCGAGCATCAACACCACCGCAGCGATCGCGAGCGTGCGGAGCAACAGCAACAGCAGTTGCTTCAGCACAATCCACTTCTTATTCCGCTTCTGGCTTTCCAACAGAAAGTCCATCGCCGCCCACTCAATCCGCCGATGCCGCCGCAGGTTGATCAAATGGATCACCAGCGGCGCCGCGATCAGCGGCAGCCCGAGAGTCAGCAGTGTGGGAAGAAGGAACGACACCGATTACTTGCTTTCAATTACATTTGCCGCGAAGAGGCGCACAACTCGCGAAAAAAGAGCCATGAAGAAATAGCGAGGCAGTTTAATTAACTGTCATATCCTTATTTTCCCTTTTGCGTTTCTTGTGCCTCTTTGCGGCAAATAAATCATTAATGACTTACTTTCTGGCGGCCAATCTCCGACTCAAAAACGCCGCCAGCGCCGCGTCCAGCGGTTGGCTCGTTCGAATCAATTCATAATCCACCGCGTCGCGCGCACACCCATGCCGCAGCGACGACAGAAACGTCTCGACCGCCGCCAGATATCCCTCGCGCAGCGCTCGCGGATTGCAGTTCAAGTGGGCCGGCAGTTCCAGCCCCTCAAACCGGGTCGGCCCGTCAAACGGAAAATCAAGCTCGTCATCATCCATGATGTGGAGCACCAGCACGTCATGCCCCCGTTGCCGCAACAGCCGCAACCCGCGGAGCGTCGACGCCACGTCGCCGAGCAGGTCCGAGACGACGACGATTAGCCCGCGACGATAATTTTCCTCGGCGATAAGCCGTAGCACATTCCCCGGATCGGTCTTCGCCTGCGGTCGATTCGCATCGAGCGCCTGGACGATCGACGACAGATGCACCTGCGTGCTTCGCATCGGGGTGCGGGCGCGAATCTTTTCATCGAACGATAAACACGCCACCGCGTCATGCTGACGCAGCAGCAGGTATGCCAGGCTCACCGCCGCCGTCGCCGCGTATTCGTACTTGTTTAGCGGTCCGCGCCCATACTCCATGCTCTTCGACACGTCGACGACCAGCGTGCAGCGCATGCTGGCGTCTTCTTCGAACTGCTTCACGTAGAGTCGGTCGGCCTTGGCCCAGACCTTCCAATCGACGTGGCGCAGATCGTCGCCCGGCGCGTACTGCCGGTGCTGAAGGAATTCAATCGATCGGCCAAAGTACGGGCTGCGATGCATCCCGCTCATGAACCCTTCGACGACGTGCCGCGCACGAATCTCCAGGCGTCCGATCCGGCGAATCGCCTCAGGATGCAAAAATCGCTTTGAATCGGGCGTCATTGGCCAATTCATCCTCGCGGGCCGGGGTGGACTGGATGAGCCGATCGATCACGTCGTCCGACGAGACGCCGTCGCTTTCCGCGGCGAAGTTGACGACGATGCGGTGCCGCAGCACCGGCTTGGCGAGTTGCTGGATGTCGTCGACCGTCACATGAGTGCGGCGTTCCATCAGCGCCCGCGCCTTGGCGCCGATGATCAAAAACTGCACGGCCCGCGGCCCAGCGCCCCACGCCAGCTGGTCCGCGACGAAGTCGGGAATCCCCGACTCGCCGACCCGCGTCTGCCGCACCAGCGACAGCGTGTACCGAATGACATGGTCGCTTACCGGCACCTCGCGCACGAGCCGCTGCAGCGTCATAATCTCTTCCGGCGAAATCACTGCCGAAACGGTATCGGTGATCGCCGTCGTCGTCCGCCGCGCGACCTCGAACTCTTCCGAGAAACTCGGATAGCTCACCAGCACTTTGAACATGAACCGATCCTGCTGAGCTTCGGGGAGCGGATAGGTCCCTTCCTGCTCGATCGGATTCTGCGTCGCCAGCACGAAGAAGGGGTCGCTCAGCTGATGACGCACGCGGCCGACCGTTACCTGCCGCTCCTGCATCGCTTCGAGCAGCGCTGCCTGCGTCTTCGGCGGCGTGCGATTGATTTCGTCCGCGAGAATCACATTCGAGAATAACGGCCCTTCGAGGAACCGCATCTCGCGCTGCCCAGTCGAGCGATTCTCCTCGATGATGTCGGTGCCCGTAATGTCGGCCGGCATCAAGTCGGGCGTGAACTGAATCCGGCTGAACGACAGATTCATCGTCCGTGCGAGGGTGCTGATGAGCAGCGTCTTCGCCAGTCCAGGCACGCCTTCGAGCAAACAATGCCCGCGGCTGAAGAGGCTGATCAGCAGCTGATCGATCACGTCATCCTGCCCGACAATCACCTGGGCCAACTGGCCCCGAATGCGGTCGACCGCCGACGCGAGCTTCTCAATGACCTGTCCGTCGGCGACGGCGTCCGCAGATTCGTTCATGCAGGAAATCTCGTTGAGGATTCGATATTCAGCAGGCTGTCGACTAGCGCTGATAGATCGGGAGGTAAGCGTTGTCCAATTGCAGAATGATCAGATTAAGCGCCGTCGTATAGACGGGACCGACATACCCTTGGTTCCATGTGTACGCTGTTTCGTCGCCGATTTTCACCGCCGTCGCGTCGGCGAGAATTCGCTTCTCCACCGCCACCCGATAGTCGTCCCACACAGCGCCCCCCTCGCGGTACTGCACCTGCGAGTAGTAAAAGTGGGCGTAGTGCCAATGGCCAAAGCTATCGCGCGCCGCGGGATCGAGTTGCTTCCGGCAATACTCCATCATCCGCGGGACGTAATCATCGTCGTATTCGCCCGCATTGTACAGACAGGCGATAGCCGCCGCGGTAATCGCCGGCCGGCCGCCTCCTCCTTTGGAGCTGTACTGCACGGCGCCTTCCTTGAGCGTGCAGTTGTGGATGTACTTGACCGCTTTCTCGATGACTTCGTTCGGCACCGGGATGCCGGCGTTCCGCGCGCCGCGCAAGCCTTGCACCTGCGTGATCGTCGTCGAACCTTCGTCGAAACCGCCCCCATCCTTGGCGCTCACGTATCCCCACCCGCCAGCCGGAGTTTGAGCATAGCCGGTGAACTCGACGGCTTTGGTGAGCACGCGAATCAAATCCGTCCGGCGCTCCATATCCTCCTCTTCGCCCAGCACCTCCGACAGGAAGAGCATGGCAAACCCATGCCCGTAGGTGTAGCGATCGTCATCCTTGTCGCCGATCAAGCCGTTCGGCCGGCTGCGGTTCGTGAGATAATCGACCGCCCGGCGAATGTTCTCGGCGTACTTCCCTTGCGTGGTAGTCGAACCTTCGCAAAGCATGGCCATACCGGCCAAAGCGGTCATCGCCGTCGGGTAACGCCCCTGCGCCGTCCAATGGCCAAGCTTATGCTGCTGCGACGCCAGCCATTCCAGGCCGCCGTCGACATGCGATTTGACCGCCGGATCGCTGACGCGCGCCACCGTCGGCGGCGCGGTGGCCACAGCGACGAAGGCGACGAGGGCGAAGCTGAATATCCGTTTCAACATAGTCGTCAGGTCCAGAACGAGTGGTTCCCATGGCGGCCGGCGCCGAAGTTTACTCTTGCAACGCCTTCATAAAGATTCCCATCACGCCGCTCCAACCCGTCTTCGCTTCACTCTCCACTTCAGCCAGCGACGGCGGTTCGGGCGGGCGCCGTTCGTCGGTGAATTGTAGCAAGATCGTCCTCCCGGCCAGTTCGATCGTCGCCTGATGCTGGGCGGGGTCGGAAATCCGAGCCACGCATTGCCCGCCGTTATTCGGCCCCAAGTCGCTTTTCCGCATCAATGTTCGCCCCGTCGCTTTGTCGAGGACGAGCACTGTCGACGTCGGCCGCGATCCATTGCTCTCCGGATTCACTTGCCCAGCAAACAGAATGAACGGCAGATCAACCGGCTGATTCAGCGGATAGGCCTGCCGCTCGACCTCTGCCGGGCGGTTCCAACGCATCGCCCCGTCGACCCGATTGAACAGCATGACGCTGCCAGTCATGACCGGCGAATCGAGCTGATTGAATCCCTGCACCAGCGGCCCCCGGTTCATCGTCTGCGGCCCGCGCGCGAGCACCAGAAAATCGTCGCGTCCGACGCGCAAGTGAACTTCGTCGACCCGCTTCGCTTCCGGCGCGCGATAGTCGACCAACGTTGCACCATTCTCGCCGTCGATAATCACGACATGCCCCGTCGCGTCGGCGATCGCCACATAACGGCCAAGTTCAACGTCGACCGCCGCTCCCGAGTCGAAAGACTGCTTCCAGTTCGTTTCACCGCTCCAGGCGTCGAGCGAGGACAATTCCGCCTGCGAGCCGGCAACCTTCCAAGTAATGAGATTCCGCCCCGCGGCGACAAGCTGCTCGCGGAAGGGGGGCATGGCCCGCTTTCCCAGGTAACGCCCGTCAATGGTGCTATAGACAAGTGCCTGGGGCTCGCCTGGCTCCAATGCGAAGACCATCTCCTCGTCGCCGAACAACTCGCATCCTCGCGGCACGTCGCTGCGCGACCAGCGAACTTCGCCCGATGTCGGATCGAGGCAGAGCAGCCGACGTTGATCTTGAAAGACGACGCCACGGCTCGTTACAGGGCCGATCACTCCAATCCACTTCCCCTCCTCGTCAGTCGGCCGCGTCGCTCGCAAGGATCCGGGCCGCGCTGAGTTCCCACCCGACATATCGGCCGAGTAGGCCTGATCGTAACTCAAGTTCGTCACGAGATTAGCGCGCCAGAGAACGCTCGGCGCCAAGGCGTCGGTCGATGACAACGTGTTGAGCGCCACCAACTGTCGTCCCAGCGAGACGACGAACAAATTGCCGCGCGACGCCCCGTAAACGCTGCCAGCCTGTCGGTAGACGCCATGGTTCTCCGATTCGGCGTTCGCCCGGAAAAACTCGCGCCCATAGTTGTCGATCAACGCGACTTCGCCGCCGCGGACCGCCAGTTGGGCATTCGACAGGCCGAGGATGGCGTCGCTCCGTTCCATCCGAATCGGCAACATCGCCATTCGCGACCGCGCTCCCATCGACGGGGTCGTCGGCAACGTCCCGCTCTTCACGCGACCGTTCGGCCAATGCGCAGGATCTTCGCCGCTCGCATCTTTCCAGCGCGCGACAAGCGCCTGCCCGGTCAGATCGTCGAAGAGCACCTCGTCAGCCAGCGGTCCCGCCAATTCCGCATCGTACTTGTACGCCAAGGAATGCAGCCCCGCCTCGTGCAACTGCGCGGCGATTCGCCCGACCGCTTCGCGATGAATGGCCGGATCGGCCGATTTCTCTAGATCGAGCAACAACTGCTGCGCTTCCAGCGACTGTCCCGCCAGCGACAGTTCGCGGGCGTTTCGCATGCGGAGCGATTCCGTCGGCGGCAACGTGCCGAAGAACGCCAGGAAGCGGTCGAGACTCTCGCCGCGCGGCTCAGACCCGAGCTTCGCGATCTCCTCTTCAATCAGTCCCTGCAGGGTTTTCCGCTCCTCGTCGGTCGACTCGCGCCAAATCGCCGCGAGTTGCGACTCGACCCACCGCGAAATCGCCGTTTGATGATCGCGACCGATCGAGAGCATTTCCTCCGGATCGCCTGCCAGGCGGTACAGTTTCAGGCAGGAGTCGGCGGACGCCAGCCGATGGCCCGCTTGCAGCATTCCCTGGGCCTCGATCCGCAGGATTAACATCTGGCGCGCCATACCGCCGTCCTGCAGTTCTTTCAGCAGCGATAGTTTTTCGCCATGCGCGGCGAAGTCGCCGTCGAGCGCCGCGGCCAGGCACTCCGCCAGCACGTCGCGCGTCTCGACGTCGTCTGGCGCCGCCCGATAGGCCCGCTCCAGCAACGAGATCGCATCGCTCAATCGTTCTTCGTTGTACGCCACTTCGCCGAGCGTCCGGAGGGCCTCGACGTTGTTAGGCTCTCGTTCGAGTTGCAATTCCGATCGCTTTCGCAGCACGTCGATCTGGTCGTAGCAATCGAGGTATTCGCCATTCTGCGAGATCACCGAGCCGCGGTGGCAAATGAGATTCCCCAGCGGCGCCCCGTCGCGCGGCGACGTCCGCGCGACGACGCGACCTTCGGCCAGATCGATCGCAATCACTTCCGACGACGTCAGCGGCAGAAAGTATCTTCCTCCGCTGGCGAACCCCGTCCCGGCCGGCAAAACTCCGCTCGCCAGTCCCAGCGTCTCTTTCTTCCACGCCGGCTTTCCGTCCGCTAGGTTGACCGACTTCACTTTGCGATTGCCGACCAACAGCACGCGGCCATCTTCAATGCAAGCTAACCGCGTCATGTCGTCGCGTTTCACCTTCCACAGCAGTTTGCCGGTCTGCAATTCCACGCAGTGGAGGTACTCCGACTCGGGAGGCGTCAGCACGACCTTGCCGTCGGCGATCGCCACTGCATTTTCGGTCCACCGCCGGCCCATGCCAGCCGTCCCCAGGTCTTCGCGGCCACGGTTGAAATTATCGGCCAGCGACAGGGCGTCAAAGCGATACGCCCACGCGAACGAGCGCTTCGCCAGATCAACCCCCATGACGACGCCGGCGCCGGTGGGGCAGACGATAATTCCCCCTTCATACGACGGCGCCATCGACTGCAGCCGCCGCCGCAGATCGAGTTGCACGCTCGACTCCAAGCTCGCCAGCTGTTGCCGCCACTCGACCGAGCCATCCTCGCGATTCAGCGCGATCAGGTAGACCGCGCTCTTCGACTCGCCCAATACATAGAGCGACTGGCCCACCGCCAGCGGAGCCCCGAGGAAGAACATCCCCGCCAGGTCGCCCTCGGCATGCTCACCGTTGATTTCCCAGACCAACTTGCCCTGTGTGGCCAACTCATACGCCGTCAGCTTGTTGGTGGCGCCCCGTTCCGGCAGATCACCACCCATGAATGGCGCCAGTTCGTACTGCTGCGACATTGGCATCGTCAGGTTATTCACCATGTAGACGCGCTCGCCGTCGCTGCTCACCACGCCATACAGATAGTCCTCCCATAGCCGCCGCGCGAACGCCCGCACCGGCTCGGGGTTCGCCGCCTGATCCTCGCCGTTCGTCGCCGATTGGACGAGCAGTTCCAGCACTTCTTCGCGCTGCGGTTCGCTCCGCCAGATCCGCTTGCCTGTGCGGAAATCGACCGCCAACAACCCCTGCGGCGTGCGGGTGAGAATGTAATCTCCGGCGGCAATGACATTGCTCGCGATCGGCGCCACTTGTTCGGTCCGCACCAGGTTGTCGATCAGATTCTCGAATAACGTCTCCAGCTTCGGCGGCCCCAGCAGCGGCACCTCCCACCGCACCCGCAAGTGCGGCAGTCCGCCGCTGACGGCGCCGTTACGCGCCGCGTTACCGCGATAAGTCAACCATTGGCGCTCTTGCTGGGCGACGAGGCCAGTCGGCTCTCCAACCACCTCACGCAGCCACTTGATCGACTCAGGTTGCGACTCAAGCTTCCGCACGCGGCCGGCAATCTCGATCGACTGCCCGCTCCGCGCCAACAGCTTTTCGAGAATCTCGCGAGCCTTCTCTTCTTCCCCAGCCGCCATCCAACTCGAGGCGACGCGAATCGAAAGCGCCGGTTCGAACCGACGCGCAGCCTCGGGCGCATCGAGAAGTTGTTCGTAGGCGAGCGCCGCCGAGAAATGACGCCCCGCGTCGGCTTCGTCCATCGCCAGCAGCAGCGCCGCTTCATAACCGGCCGGCGTGAAGAAGTACCGATGGGCAACGGTGGCGAGCGACTTGGCATCGCCTTGTGCGATCGCCTCTTCCAAAAGTCGCTGCGCTGTTGCGCCGAACGAGGTTTCGTACGACAGACGTCCTTCGGGCGGAAGATCGCGAATCAATCGCCGCGCGGTCTGCTTTGTCCCGGCATACTCGGTCTGGTCGCCTAATTCGACGAAAGAATCTTCGTCTGTCCCTAATACTTCATCAAGAAAGCGAATCGCCTGCGAATACTCTCCCGCGGCGATGCTAGCCTTGGCCCGCTGCATGCCCCGATTGATCGCGCGATCCATGGGCGGCTGGACGCCGGTCGCTTGCTGGGCAGCGTCATCCCGCCCGACCTGGATTCGTAACGCGGCATTCTGCCCGGCGGCGGGACTCAAGAAGGCGAAGAAGAAGTGGAGGCCCCACGCCGCGGCGATGCATAGTCCGGCGTTCGGTCCGATCCCCCAGCTCGACATGGCGCACTCCCTATTGCTCATTCGCCGCCCTTGCTGTCAGCAAGCGGGTCATCCAACCCTTCCAGCGAGCCGGGGCGTCCCCGCCCCCGGGGCCCGAACGCCTCTCGACGTCGCCTAACACCTTGCCCGTCTTAAGTTTACACCGGGTGACGATTATGGCAATTGAACGATTTTTGCCGCCAGCCGTGCCCCACTCCCTGCCGTCGGGGGACGACGGCGGTCGGGAACTGAAAATTCCGCATTTTCGGCCCTCTGCAGGGGGTCTGCCAAACTTTAGCCCCTGTTTTCCAGGCCGTTTTAGTCGGAAAGTTGGGAAAACCACGGCATTTCTAGGGTTTTTGCCGACTTTCGGCTTGTAATTTGGCCGCCAGAGCCCTTAAATCAGCACGTTGCGTGCTAGATTGCTAGTACGTTACGGCTCGGGGCCCCGAGCCAATCCGAACAAGTGTCGTC
>JBGSMO010000180.1:0-10673 GCA_041740115.1 Pirellulales bacterium | reverse complement strand
CCGCGCGAAGCTCAACGCCGCCCGCCGCCCCCGCCGCGGCGTGCTGCTGTTGGTCGTCCTCAGCCTGCTGGTCCTGTTTCTCATGGTCGGCATGGCGTTCGTCATCACGGCGAAGCAATCGGAAAAGGCCGCCAAAAGCGCGATGAAGGCCTCGGTCCGCCTCGCCGGCGAATCCGCCCAAGCCGACCTCCTCGACGAGGTCCTCCGCCAAATCATCCGCGACACGAACAACCCCCACAGCAGCCTCCGCTTCCACTCGCTGCTGGGGGATATGTATGGGAACGACGGGCTGAAAGGGGTGATTTTCACGGGCTCCGCAGATTGGGCCGGCGGGGGCGGCGGCACGACTGGCGGCGTCACCGGCGGACAAATGTTGCAGTTCCAGATCGACGTCACTCCCGGCATGCTGCGCGACCTTTACGGCAACACGACGCTGCCGCCCAACCCGCCGAATCCTGCTCAACCGCTCGCCTTCTCGAACCTCGACAACGCTTACAACGGCCAAGTGCTGACGTTCCTCAGCGGCATCGCCAAAGGCCGCAGCACGCGCATCGTCGGCTTCATTCCGCCGAACACCTTCCGCGTGATGAACGTGCAGTTGGAAGACGGCTCGCTGATCACCGACCCGACGTTATTGTCGAACGCGACCAACCCCACCCGCGTCCTCATCAACGGCCGCCCCTTCAGCGGCACGGGCGTCGGCTTTAATCCGTGGGCCGCCGATGACGGACCGAAGCTGAACGCCGAAGAGGGAGTGATGATCGGCGGCAGCCCGCAGTTCTTTCCGCTCGCCCTCATGCCGAACGCCGCGTTCCAGTTTCCGACGATGGCGAACGTCAATCTCCCCGGGACGCCGCCGCCAGGATTCACCGATCCGCATCGCAACTATTATTTCCCACGGACGACAATCAGCTTTTACGACTATTCCGGCCGCGGCGGCGCCAACGAGGGCTACGACGCCCCTGATTTCCAGAACATGGCGCTGGCCTATTTGCCGGCGACGCGGCTGACCGAAACGCCTTTGGCGAACGTCGCCACCGATCCCTTGCCGACGTCGCTCGGCAATTCGACGATCGGTTCGTTGGCGATCCCGTCGTGGCATCGGCCCGAGTTGCTTAACTACTGGGCCCAGCACTCAGCATTCGGCGGAGGGGGAGACATTCGCACCGCTTCGTCGCTGGGGACTAATCCCATGATGCTCCGCCGCGTCATGTTGCGCCCGAACTGGATCGATCACCCCGATTTCACCGGCAGCAATCCAGAACTTGCCGCTATCCCGGCCGCGGAGCCCGGCCAAAAGCTTGCCCGCATGGTCTACGGCCCCTGGGACGTCGACAACGACAACGACGGCTTCCGCGACAGCGTCTGGGTCGACGTCGGCCTCCCCGTGATGGCCGGCCCCAACGGCAAATTGGTGAAGCCTCTCGCCGCCATGCTCATCATCGACATGGACAGCCGCGCCAACGCCAACGCCGCCGGCACCTGCGATTTGGCGAAAGTATGGAGCGAGGCGGGGTTGCAGAGCGTGGCGCCCGGGCCCACGCTCGCGACTGCGAACGTCACGTCCAACCAAACCCCCCGGGGCATGGGAATGGGGCCTGGCGACGTCAATTTAGATCAAGTCATCGGAAATAATGATTTTAAGACGCTTTTGGTCGGTAGGACCGTTGTTGGCGGGAAGTTCTATCCGGGGCGTTACGGGTACGGGAGCGGCGGCGCCTCCGGGGTTCGCCCTGGCGTCTCAGGAACCGCCGATCTAGTTTCGCAACTCCCAATGTTCGGCTGGTCGGAAATGGCCGACTTGCGATCAAATTACGGAGGTTTATCCGATTTGCGCTCTCGCTACGGCGTCGGCGTCAATCGTCATGGTCAGCCGGTTTTTCATGCAACGCTCGCGGCCGAAGTGACGAGCATGGGAAACAGTCGGAAGGCAGGCCAAGATCCCGGCCTCCTCACCGACTCCCCCTACGAGTTGAACCTCTCGCAAAAGACAGCCTCCGGCGTTCAAGGAGATGGAACGACGAGCACCTCGGCCGACGCCCCCTTCTCGGTCGCCGAGATGGAACGGCTGCTCCGCCCCTTCGACGCCGACGCCGGGGCTCTCCCGAATCGACTCGCCCTCCTCTCCGGAGTTATGAATACCGGCAGTCCCCGAGACTTCGCCGCTCGCAACAAACTCACCTCCGACAGCTTCGATCTGCCGATGCCCAACGTCTCGTTGCCTCACGAGCTGGCCGAAGACGCGGCGATGTACTCGACGAATCCCCTCTACCGTCGCCCGCCGCAGACGGCGGCCGACTTGATCGAGATGCGGGTTCGCAAGGCGCTCAGTCTTCCCCCGTTCCCTGAGCCTGTCACTGGCGCGAACTTAGTGAAGCTCCGCGCCGCGATGCGACGTCTGGTCGCGCCGGAACTCGTCAACGGCTCGCGGCTGAACGTCAATCGCCCCATCGGCAACGGTTCCGACAACGATCAGCAGGGCGATCCTGGCTACGGCGTCGTCGACGAGCCGAGCGAAGAAATCATTGCCCCTCAACCCATTTGGCAAACCGCCGACGCGCGGGCGAAGGGCTTCACCGCCGAGTTCCCGCCGTACGCCACGGAGTTTGTCATCGACCCTGCCAGCGCCGACCCGATCAATCCGACGATCACACAGCAAGAGACCGACCATCGGCATCTGTTGGCGCGGCATCTCTACGTCACGGCGCTGACGCTGGCTGCCGAGGCCGACTACACCGGCGCTTCCGCGACCGACAAGGAACTGGCCCGCCGCATCGCCCAATGGGCGGTCAACGTCGTCGACTTTCGCGACCCCGACAATATCAATACCCCCTTCGAGTACGACGTGCAGCCGTTCGACGGCTGGGATTTCAACGGTTGGGTCGGCGATAAGTTGCCCGGCCCCGATGGGATGGTCGCCACCAGCGACGACATCGCCGCCGCGACCACGGACGATACGGACAACGACCGCGGGCTCGTCTGGGGAGCCGAGCGACCGGAACTGCTGATGACCGAAACGATGGCTTGGCACGACCGCAACACCACCGACGAAGCCGACGAAGATCCCAACCAAGGCGAACGGCCTGCCGACACCACGAACGTCGCCAATCCCGACCCCGATTTCGATCAGCTCTACCGGCCGCGCGGTGCGTTCTTCCTGGAACTTTTCAATCCGTGGCCTGAAACCTTGGCGCCGAGTCTCGACCTGCACGTGGCCAACGCTGCGGGGCAAGATCTGGGAGTGAATCTTGCCGCTTCGTCGGCGCCGACGGCGACTGTTCGTCAAGGGTCGCCGGTGTGGCGCGTGATCGTCACTCAGGACGTCGATCCGAGCAAAGACCCCGACGATCCGCAGGCGAACAACCGTCCCGCTAGCATCGACCGCTCGATCTACTTTATTGACCGCGATCCCGACATCGCGGGCGACGGGGTGGCGTTCTACAAGCATCAGGCAGATCCTGAGATCTTGCCCGTGCGTCCTGGTCGCTACATGGTCGTCGGCTCCGGCAAAGAAGATCCCGCCGGCAGCGGCAAGTTCATTTCAAATCTTGGGCAGCGCCTCGATCAAACCCCCAGCCAGCGACCGCGCAAGCCGCTGCGTCGCATCGAGCTTGATACGAACAATGCGGCGCACGCGGTGACTCTGATCGATAATTTTCCGAATGACGGTGCCGTTGCGGACAACGCATTGGCCAATGTCCCCTACAAGATGCAGTCGCCCTCCGAAGATGAAGCAAGCGGATCGATTCCTGCTCTGGAATCGGCCTTACCGCAAACGGCGGCAACTCGAAAAAGCGTCGCCGACGTCGCGGTGATCAACGGCGTCGGCGCGGGAGAGCGCCGCCGGTTCACGCTGTCGGAACCTGCCAACGGCTACCCGCGGCGCGTCGGCAACGTTCAGTTCACCAGTCCCGCCCCCGACCCGAGCGAGGAAGGGATTTACTGCAACGGAGGCAACATCGCCCAGCCGAAGGCAATCGACACGCCGCTCGACGACGGCGATCCCGAATTGTCGCAGCTCGGCACCGACTTCACGCGCGGACGTCGTCTCTTCCTGCAACGTCTCGCCAATCCGATGGTCCCGTACAACGTTGATTCGAACCCCTATTTGACGGTCGACGATACTCGCGCGTACATCACGGTTTTTAATGGTCGGCTCAGCAATACTCAAAAGGAATTGGATAAAAGGAATTCCGAAGTGCAGGGAGGTTTTTCGAGCGTCGAGCGCGGATATGTCTCAGCGTCGCCGCAGGGCGAGTTTGATCTTTGGAAAACGCGAGCCATCGAACGGACAAGACTCATCGCGACGGACCAGAATCGGAAAGCCATCAATCGCGCCGACTTGAACTTTTCTCTCCCCACTGTTCCGCAGGTCACGCTCGGCTTCCTCAATCGTCCCTATATGGACAACGCTCAAGCCTCCAACGTCAAACGGGTTCAACCGAAGCAGCCCTTCCCGTGGCTCGCATGGAACAACCGGCCGTTCGTCAGCGGGAATGAGCTGATGCTGGTCCCGCGCCATCGTTCGTCGCAACTGCTGAAGTACTTCAAGACGGCCGAGAACGCCGCGGCGGGCTGGGAGCAGTACGATCCGACGACGCCCGACGACCCGCAGCAACTCGCTGCCCCCGGCTTCCAGGCGAAGCCTTTCTCGCATCTGGAGAACTTCTTCTCGACCGAGGCCGGCGCGACTCCCGTACCGGGCGTTCCGCTCCACCTCTATCGTCTGCTGGAACTGATCGAGACGCCGTCGCTGTTCGCCGGTACGGAGACGTGGCTGAATCCGACGAATTTCGGCGTAACGGCTGCCTCAATGTCATCAAATATTGATCCTCGGATTGGTTTGACTGCGCCGTTCAATCGCATCTCAGAGTTCCGCGATCCGGGCAAGATCAACGTCAACACCGTTTCGGAACGGGATGCCAACTTCCCTGACCGAACGGTCTGGGACGGCATGTTCCACGGGAGAACCAATCGCACGGGGACGGCCGGTCCGGACGTTCATCCCGGGCCAGCGCTCGAAGAGTGGGCCGCGTCGCGCCGCGGCTACGGCAACGCTTCGCTGCCGCCCGCCGCGCTGGACGTCAACTTCCCGACCGTTTTTGCCAATCCCCTGCGCGCACCCGACGCCGGCGACATGGTTCCCCTTCCGGGGATGCTTCGCTCGGGGGTCGATTGCACGTTGCTGCGCAGCATCGACGGCACGGCCGGAACGACCGCCGCGCCTCAAGGCGATCCGTTGTTCGTGGCCAACCTGTCGGCCGCGGGAGGAGACGATTACCGCAACTCGCTGCGGAACGGCTTCTTCCGCTACCAGCCCGCGGTGCGGCTCGACAACCTCGTCACCAACCGCTCGAACGTCTACGCCGTGTGGGTGACGATCGGGTTCTTCGAGGTTGAAGAGGCGCCCATTTACAATGACTTCCGTACTAACAACGGCAATCTTCCTGACAATGCCGAAACGCAAGCCCTCTACCAGCGCGTCTACCCCGACGGCTACGCCTTCGGCCGCGAAGACGGCGTCGACGTCGGCAACACGCGCCGCCTCCGCGGCTTTTACATGATCGACCGCACCATGATGGCCGGCTTCGAGCCGGGCGCCGACCACAACGTCGAAAACGTCATCCGCCTCCGTCGCAGAATAGAGTGAGGAGGAAGAGGTCGGAGGTCAGGAAAAAACGGGCGGAGTTCGCTCTCCGTATGCCCCTGACCTCCGGCCTCTGACCTCCCGCCTCCCACCTATACATTAGTCCACAAATCCGCCAACTTTCATGTGGAAATTGGCCGTCAACTCTGAAACAATAAACTCCCGCCAACCTCCCGCACCGTCCCCACCCCCAACCCTTTAGCCGCGACGCGCCAGCGGAGCGCTCCCCAAAAAACCGCCCGCTGCCCCCTGACCATAACCTCCATTTTGTCCCCAAAGTCCTCCCCAGTTCCTCCCCAAAGTGACAAAACCTTACGCCTCCCGGCCAGCCAGAATAGGCCTGTTTTTCCCGACTATATTCGCATCGGTCACGACGTAAGCCAGGCGGAACGGCCAATTTTGTCCCCTCCAATCGACTTTCCGTTTCGGGCAGCAACGACAAAAGGACAAAACCGTTGATCCCCGGCCCCCCAGGCCGGGCCCACCCCACAAACTGCTGGCACTTTTAAGACTTTCCAACGATCATAGACAGAACGGGGCAAGATACCGGAGACCGGCGAAGCTGTGCGCCGTCACCGGTGAGCATTGAATGAGGAACATGATGAAGCGTTGCAACTGGCGGCACTCCGCGACAATTTGGTTCAAGCGACAGGGGACGGTCGCGCTGCTGGCGACCGTCGGTTTGGCGTCTCTTCCCGCCGTCGGCTATGCCGACGTGGTCGCTGAGGGCGACGTCACTCCAGTTGGTCCAGTGGACCTCCCCATCGACGGCGGCACCGTGGCTGGCGACATCATCGTCGGCGGCACCGGGACGCAAACCGATCCGTTTTATACGTTGGGGCGTCTAGTCATCGACGTTCCTGCATTCACGCTGCCCCTCGTCTCAACCAATGGTTATATCGGCTTCCAGCTCGACGGCATCGGCGAAGTCGCCGTAGCGGGCTATCTCTCCGAGTGGCAAATTGAGGAAATCTTAATTGTCGGCGTCGAAGGCCAGGCGTATCTTGACGTCACCGGCGGCGCGCTCATTCGCACCAATCTCGACGGCCAAACCACGACCGACCCCGACTTTGTCGTCGGCGAGTTGTTCGGATCGCAAGGCTTCGTCGCCATCAGCGGCGTCGGCTCCTTGGTGCAGCACACTGATCTCATCGTCGGCCACCGCGGCACGGGCGAGATCGTCGTTTCGGAGGGCGCCCGGCTCCGCACGCTCAACGAGGCAATTCTCGGCGAAGACGCACTGGAGACCGGCGGCTCGCTCAACATCGGTTCCGGAAAGGTCGTCGTCACCGGCGTCGGCACCCGGTGGACGGTCGTCGACCAACTGACCGTCGGCGAGGAAGGTCGCGGCGAGATCCAAGCCCTCGCCGGGGGCCAGATTCATGTCGAGGAAGACATCATCTTCGGTCTGAACAATACGACCTCGACCACCACTCCCGTCGTTTACTCCAAAGGCTACATTTCCGGCCCGGGAACGCAGGTTTGGGCCGAGGAAAATATCGTCATCTCGACGCCGACGACGAACGCCCAAGCGGACGTTACCGTCGCCGACTCGGCGATCTTGCGGGCCGACATCGACGTCGTCGTCGGCGAACAGGGCTTCGTCAATCTCGCCGGCGGAACGATCGTGACGCCGATCACCACGTCGGCCGGCGTGATCCGCGGCTATGGCACGGTCAACGGCGCCGTCGTCAACAACGGCGACATCCGCAACGCCGCCGGCGTCGCGAACATCCGCGAGCGGCTGCTGTTCACCGGCGCCGTCACCAACAACGACAACATCGAGTCGATCGGCGGCGAGATGGAGTTCAAGGGCGACGTCGTCAACAATTCCCCCGACGGCGACATCTACGGCAAGGACGCGATCTTCCGCTTCATCGGTCCGGGCGGCTTGGTCAACAACGGCAACGTGTCGCTCGATAACACGCTCGTCGAGTCGACCATCTTCACGAACAACGCGGCCCTCGCGGTGCTCGCCGACGACACGTCGACGATCTTGGGCGACGTCGCTCTCACCAGTTCCAGCATCTTGGAGATGGAACTTGGCGACGACTACAGCCAACTCTGGGTCACCGGCGACGCCAACATCAGCGGCACGCTGTCGCTGTCGCTCGCTCCGAATTACAACCCGGAGACGGGCGACTCGTTCGAGATCCTCCGCAGCGACGCCCTGGCGGGCACGTTCACCGCGGAGATCATGACCGACAATCCCGGCCTGCTGTGGGACGTTTCCTACACGACCTCCAGCGTCTTCGTCACGTTCGGCGCCGTGGCGCCTCCCGGCTCGGGGGCCGACTTCAACGGCGACAACATCGTCGACGCCAGCGATCTGGCGATCTGGAAGTCGAACTTCGGGCTCGGCTCGAACCCCCCGCCAGCGGCAACGCAGGCCGACGGCGACGCGAACGGCGACGGGGTGGTCGACGGATCGGACTTCATGTTGATCCAGCAGCAATTCGGCGGTCCGCCGCCAGCCGTGCCGGCGTTGGCGGCGGTGCCGGAACCGAGCTCGGTGCTGTTGGCGCTCGCCGCGTTCGGGTTGCCGTTGGCGGCCCGTAGGCGTCGGGGTTAAGCAGCGACGGCGGACGCGGCCAGGATGGCCGTGCTATATTGAGCCAATGGCAAACCGTGCAAACCTCGGCGATTCGTTCGGCGTAATCCTGCTCGTGATGGCGGTGGTCGGCGGCGCGTGGCTGCTGCTGACCTCGCCCAGCGGCGGGGGGAGTTCGCTGGCGGTCGGCACGCCGATGCCGCCCTTGGCCGTCGATGGGTGGCTCAACTTGCCGCAGGGCGAGACCTTCGACCCGGCGGGCAAGGTGGTGGTCGTCGACCTCTGGGCAACATGGTGCGGGCCTTGCCGTGCCGAAATCCCGCGTCTGGCGAAGGTCGTCGAGCAGTACCGGCCGTTGGGCGTGGCGTTCGTCGGGCTCACGAGCGAAACGAAGCGCGACGTCCCCAAGATCGAGGAGTTCCTCGCCGAGCGGCCGGAGTTCACCTGGCCGGTTGGCTGGGGAGCAATGGAGTTCTTCGACGCGCTGCCGATCGAGGGGATTCCGACGCTGCTCGTCTTCGGCCGCGACGGCAAGCTGCGGTGGTCGTCGGTCGGTGCAGGCGAGCCGGGGCTGGAGTCGGCGCTCGACGCCGCGCTCGCGGAAGCGAACTAAGCCGAGCCGAGCCGAGCATTCGCCCCGAGACTTTAGAGCTGCTCGCGGACGTATACGACCCGCGGCTTGTGCTTCGGCGAAGACGACAGCGTCGTATGATCGGTCGCGTAACGGAGCCGCTCGCGGCGGCGTTCGGGGACGCGGAAGTTGTCCCCCTTCTGGAAGATCACCATTGGCGTCGGCATCTCGCCGAAGGCTCGCGTACCGGCGAGTTGGGCGGGATACCAATAACCCTTGCCATCCTCTTCTTCAAGGTAAAACTCGGCGTATTGGTGACCGTCGACCCACACCATGCGGGCGGGAACCTTCATTGTGCGGCACATCGCCACAAAGAGAGCCGAGAGCCCGTAGCAATCCGCTTTGCCGTCCTTCAGCGCTTGAACGGCCGGCATGTCTTCGGCGCCGTTCAGGTATTTCACCTTCGCACGCACGAAATCGTACAAGGCCTCGACGCGTTGCCAGTCGGTCAGTTTTTCGATTTCCGCGGCCACGGCGGCTGTCTCCGCTGCAGTTTGGCCTTTTTCCGCTTTTTCTTTGGAGCTCGACGCATCTGGCTCTTCCTGCTCTTTTTCGTTTGCATCGCTGGCTGGCGCATGTAGGGGAGCGACGCCAATGCCGTTGGCGCCTAGAGCAGCCGAAATCTTCCTCGTTTCGTCGTCTTTGACTCGCAATTCGAGCGCCTCTTTCACCGCGTCGCGAATCTTTCGATCGCCGACGTTGATAAACGGGCTGGTCGAAACGAAGGTCTTCAGGTCGCGCGGGATCTTGGCGGGGATGAGAAGCGTCGACGTTTCCTGGGGAGCCATGACTCGATTAGTGACGATCTCGTAGGTCACCACGGCGTTGGCGGTTTGCCGCGAGGGCAATCGCGGAACGGAGATTAGCATTTGCTTGGCGCCCGGCTCCGCCTTCTTCACGTCAGGAAGGGTTCGAAACTCCACCGTGCCGAGTTCGGCGGGAAACTCTTCCTCGATGACCTGAACTTTCTGTTCGGGACAATCGAGCGGCACGGCGACCATCATGAAAATGCCTTGAACCTCTCCCCCTTTCGCTTCCACCCGACCCCCGACGCGCATCCGCGTGACGACCGGCGAACCGTAGGTCGGAGCCGCCGCCGAGTGAGCCGTCTCGGTCAGATTCTCCTTCTCGGCGTCGTCCGTCTTGATGATGTCGCCCGCTTCCGCGGCCTTCGCCTCCGTTTCCTCTGCGGAAGTAAATGGCGCAGCGAAAGTTACAGAAACGGCGCATGCAAACGCCGCAAGGGCGACTGTGGAAAAGCGACGTAGCGTCACGGCAATTTTACCCAGGATCGTCAGTGATCGGACTATCTCAGCATAGCCCAACGGAGGCGACGGGGCGAATTTGCCGAAGAAGAGGGAGACGGCGATTGGGACGAGGCGACGGTGCGGCTCGCCGTAGCGGCGTCGGTAACAATGGCGGGATCGGGCAAGCCAATGCGGAAAAATCGGAGCCGCCCGGCCGCGTTCAGGATGGCGCGGGTCGAGCGGCTCCGATTGCATCAACTCAAACTGTTCGTCCGTCGAATTGGCGACGGATTACAAGTCGTTGCCGGGCGTCGGCATCAGGGACCCTTGCATAGGGGTCGACGGCGTCACCATCATCGTCGGGCTGCCGCCGGCGCAGTCGCACGACTCGCCGCCCGTGGCGTATCCGCCGCCGTAACCCATCGTCATCATGCCGTTGGCGCATGGGTCGGCGCAGGGATCGGCGCATTGGTCCATGCAGGGATCAACCGGCATGCACATCGGCGCCTGCGGCACGCACATGGGGCCAGCCATCATCGGCGCGCCCATCATCGGGGCGCCCATAACGGGCTGCGCCGTCGGCGTTCCCATCGCGAG
>JBGSMO010000127.1:0-7490 GCA_041740115.1 Pirellulales bacterium | reverse complement strand
AGCGTTCAACGCCGCGCTGGCCGGCGGCGGCGTCCACGGCGGCCAAGTGATCGGCGCCACGAACGACGCCGGAACCGAAGTGACCGACCGCCCCGTGACGATCCCCGACCTCTTCCGCTCGGTCTACCACACCCTCGGCATCGACCCCGAGTACGAAAACATGAGCGGCGGCGGCCGGCCAATCAAAATCGTCGACGGCGGAGAAGTGGTTGAAGAACTATTTTCGTAGCCGCGAAAAGGCACAAAGGACGCAACTGTGCCTCTTTGCGGCTAAGAATTAAGGAGCCAGGATACGAAGCGTCTTGGCATCGGCGTCGATTTCCACTTCGCCCCCCAGCGGCACTGTGCAATTCTGCGGGAAGTGGCCGATTGGAAAGTTCACGAGCACGGGCACGCCGAGATTTTCGAAGTACTGTTGCAAAACGCCTGTCGTGTCGAACCGTTTGTCGTCGGTCAGTTTATCTTCACGGACGAAGTCTTCGGTAAATTTCCCCAGCACGACGCCCTTAATGCCATCGAGTTTCCCCGCCAGCTTGAGTTGCTGCACCATCCGATCAATCCGATAGGGAGCTTCATTCACGTCTTCGATCATCAGGATCGCGTCCTGCGTATCGATCGCGTATGGCGTGCCCTCGAGAGCCGAAATCAGCGACAGATTCCCTCCGACTAACCGACCGGTTGCTTTGCCTTTGCCAAACGAATCGACCTTCGACACATCTGCCGGCACGTCAACGGTGTAAGGACCGGCCGGCGATTCTGGCGAAGCCTCGACAGCACGGAGAACATATTTCCCCGTAAACTCGGTCGGCCCTTCGGCGCTCCCCAGCCCCGACGCCGGTCCTGGTCCGTGGAAGCTGACGATCCCCGCCTTGTTCATCCCCACGTGGAGGGCTGTGATGTCGCTGAAGCCGAGCAGCAGCTTGGGGTTCTTCTTCACCGCCTCCCAATCGATCAGCGGCATCATCCGCATGCAACCGTACCCGCCGCGGACGCACAGCACGCCGTCAACTTCGGGATCGGCGAACGCTTCGTTGAATTCGTCCGCCCGCCGCTGATCGCTGCCAGCGAGATACCCTTCGACGTCGAAGATGTCGTCGCGCAACTTCACCTTATAACCGCGCTGTTCGATATGGTTCTTGAACCGCATCACCTCTTCGCGATTCGGCGGTCCGGCAGGAGCGATGAGCATGACCGTATCGCCCGGCGACAGCCGCTTCGGCCAGATGAGCTTTTTCGACTCAGCGGCGCGCACAGCCGCAGCGGAACAAGTTAGAGCAATCGCAATGACGCATAGCGTATGTTGAACAAATGAGATTCGGCGCATAGATGGCTCGGCAAAGGCGGGAGAGCAAAAAGGCGAATGGCACCGCTCCACCTTACTGCGCGCGCAGTTCCGCCGGCAACTCGCTTTCGAGTTCCGTGCGCGAAGCCTCGGATCCCTTGCGCGATTGGGAGAGCGGCAATCCCGGCCGACGAAGCCGAATGTTCTACACAGCCTCCTCTGCGCCTTTGCGCCTCTGCGAGAGATCCTTCCCTTGCGTCCGAAAAGGGTCACACGTTAAACAAGAAGTGACAAACGTCGCTATCCTGCATCACGTAGTTCTTTCCCTCGACGCGCATCTTGCCCGCTTCGCGGATCGCCTTTTCGCTTTTGTACTGCTCCAGATCGTCGACCGAGTAGGTTTCGCAGCGGATGAAGCCGCGCTCAAAGTCGGTGTGGATGACGCCGGCCGCCTGCGGGGCGGTGGCGCCGACGGGTATCGTCCACGCGCGGACTTCTTTCTCGCCGGCGGTGAAGTAGCTTTGCAGGCCGAGCAGTTTGTAGGCCGCGCGGGCGAGCACCGCGAGGGCCGGTTCGGCGAGGCCCATGCTTTCGAGCATCTCTTGCCGTTCGACGTCGTCGAGTTCCACCAATTCCGATTCGAGTCGTGCACAAACCGGAACGACTGTTCCACCTTCGGCCGCGGCCCGCTCGCGCAGCTTCGTCACGTGCGGGCTGTTGCCGTCGAGATCGTCTTCGTTGACGTTCGCCACGTAGAGGACCGGCTTCGTGGTGAGGAGCTGCAACTCAGCCAGCACTTTGGCCCGCGCTTCGTCGTCGTAGACCAACCCGCGCACAGGTTTGCCGGCGGCGAGCAGGGCGTTGCACTCTTCGAGAATCTCGACGCGCTGCTTCGCATCCTTGTCGCCGGTCCGGGCGGTCCGCTTCGCGCGGTCGAGCATCGTTTCGACCGATTGCAGGTCGGCCAGCATCAGTTCAGTGTCGATCGTTTCCACGTCGCGGATAGGATTAACGCTTCCCTCGACGTGGACGACGTCGCCGTCTTCGAAGCAGCGGACGACGTGCAAGATCGCGTCAACTGTGCGGATGTGCGACAGGAACTTGTTGCCAAGGCCTTCGCCCTCCGACGCCCCGCGGACGATGCCGGCAATGTCGACCAGCTTGATCATCGCGGGGATGATCTTCTGCGTCTTGATGAGCGCGCTGATCCGTCCCAGCCGCGGATCGGGCACGGCGACGGCGCCGACGTTCGGTTCGATCGTGCAGAAGGGATAGTTTTCGCTGGCGATCCCCGCCGCGGTGAGGGCGTTGAACAGCGTGCTTTTGCCGACGTTGGGGAGCCCGACGATGCCTGCTTCCATTGAACTACGATCCTAAACCGATTGAGTTGGCGTATTGCCTGCCAGCGCTGCAGATGGCTGGCGAAACTCAGAATTCTAGCTGGTTTCGGCGGCTGCTGACAGCGGCAGCGAAGCCCGCTCAAGAATGTCATTCTGAGCGTAGCGAAGAATCTGGTAGCTCGTTTGGCATGCTAGATCCTTCGCTGCGCTCAGGATGACAGGCAGTTGGCCGAGCTAAGCTCCTATCATGTATTCGAAATCTTCGGCGCCCACCGCACCGGTTCGGGCGGCGGGGGAGGGGAGGGCGCCGGCTCGGGGCCGGGCGGATCGAGGTGGAGATCGAGTTGCGGGAACGGGATCGAGATCCGCGCCGCGTCGAGTTCCATCTTCACGGCACGAATAATCGCCTGCTTGGCGTCCATGAACGACTCGCGTTTGGCCCAGCCGCGGACTTGCCAGTTGACGCTCGACGTGCCGAGATCGGTAAGGATCACTTCAGGCGCCGGGTTGGGAACGACCAGGGCGACGCCGCGTACGGCCGCTTCGAGTACCGCGCGGGTTTGGTCGATGTCGGCGGAGTAAGCCGTGCCGACCGGAATGTCGGCTCGACGCACCGGGTGATAGGTGATGTTCTCGATCACGGCGCCGAAAATCGAACTGTTGGGAACGATGATTCGCCGGTTATCGATCGTGTCGATGGCCGTGGTGAAGAGTTCGATCTCGGCGACCTTGCCGAGGTAGTTGGCGACGTTAACCATGTCGCCGACTTTGTAGGGACGGAAAATTAGCAGCATCGAGCCGGCGGCGAAATTAGACAATGTCCCCTGAAAGGCGAGGCCGATCGCCAAGCCGCCGGCGCCGATGAGGGCAGCGAAGCTGGTCGTTTCGACGCCGAAATAGCTCAGGCACATCAACCCGGCGAGGAGCAGAATTAGCCAGCGGACGAACCTTGCCATGAACAGCGTGAGCGTTTCATCGAACTTCACTCGCGTCATTGCGGCGCGGACGATGGACGAAACCCAGCTCGAAAGTGTCCAGGCGAGCGTCATCAGCAAGATGACGAACAACACTCGTGAGCCGTAGTACGTCCCGATGTAAATCCAATCGTCCGTCGACAGCTCGTGGAAATTCAATAGCCGCACATTCTTCAATGCGTCGAGCTTGGCCTGTTCCGCGGGAGGAATGGCGGGCGGCGCTGCGATGGGCGGCGTCGCGGGGGAAGCGGCTTGGGCGATAAGTAACTGAAGCATAATGAACGCCGCATCGGGCGGCGGAGCTAAGGTCGCGAAGCGGAGCGGAGTTGCCGGATTGTCGAGCAACGGGTATCTACCTAAGAGGCGACGATGGTGTCGAGGGCAGAGCGGGGCTACCGCTCGCGACCGAATGGGGTTAGCGTGCTGGCGCTAGCATTTGGCGAGGCGACGCGAGACTGCAACAACTGAGTTTTCACCGGGAATGAATTACCTCGCTCACGCGATTGATTGCCTCGACGACCCCTACCAGGTGGCGGGGGCGGCGACGCCTGACTGGCTTTGCATGACGCGGCCGCGGTTGCGCTGCCGGTCGCGGCAGGCGGCGCCCTTCGTCGACGCCGACGACCCGCAGCTAGCTTCCTATGCCCGCGGCGTGATGCGGCATCATGCTGACGACGATTGGTTCCACGAGACGGGGACGTTTGGCGATCTCTCGATGGAACTTGCCCGCCGCGTCCGTTGGGCTACCGGAGATCGCGACGGGATGCGGCCGGGGTTTCTCGGCCACATCCTGGCGGAACTGCTGCTCGACGCCGCCCTGATCGCCGAAGATCGCCGCGGCGTCGACGCTTATTACGCCGCCCTAGCTGAGGTCGACGCCGACTTTGTCGCCGCTGCGATTGGCCAGATGAACGGCTGCGACGCGAGCGGCGTCGCAGGGCTGATCACACGATTTGTCGAGATTCGCTTCCTCTATGACTATATGGAAGACGACACGCTGCTCTTTCGCTTGAATCAGGTAATGCGGCGCGTCCGACTGCCGGAACTGCCGGCAAAGATGGCCGAAATTTTGCCCGGCGCTCGCCAGCTTGTCGCTGATCACCGAATTGCGCTGCTCACGCCACGGCCGGTGGAAACGCCGCTGCTAGCAGCGATTGCTTCTTAGTGCGGGCGCCACTGGCATCCTCGAATAGCCGTCTTGTGACGGCGCGTCGCGCGGCGATATCATTCGGCCGCCATGGATCCCCCCCGCGACGCCAACGACGACATTCTCCCGTTTCGCGCCGCCGCACCGGCGGCGGGCCCGCCGAATCAGCGATTCTCTCTTGAACGTCTCTCCTCCGCGTTCGCGCGCCTGATGGGCGCTCCCGCGACTTCATCCGCCAAGGCTGCGGTTGCGAAGCCGCAGATCGCGATCGAACCCGACGAAGCGCCTGAAGAGGACGATTCTCTCCCCGTGACGCCGCGGATGATCGTCGAGGGGATGCTCTTCGTCGGCAATGCCGAGGGAAAGTCGCTCCCGGCCGCAAAAATCGCTAGCCACATCCGCAATGTCTCCGCCGACGAGATTGACCAGATCGTCGGCGAACTCAACGCCGCTTATCGCCAGGACGAAACGGCCTACGAGATCGTCGGCGACTCCGCCGGCTACCGCCTCCAGCTGCGCAGCGACCTCGGCATCCTCCGCGACCAGTTCCGCGGCCAGCAGCGAGCCGCCAAGCTGACCCCCGCGGCCATCGAGGTTCTGAGCATCGTCGCCTACCGCCAGGGAGTGAGCGGCGAGGAACTGAACAAGCTCCGCGGTTCGCAGAGTCACGCCATCCTGGCCCAACTCGTTCGGCGGCATTTGGTGCGGGTCGAACGAGCCAAGGAAGGGTCGCGCGTGGCCCGCTACCACACAACTTCGAGGTTCAATCAGCTGTTCGGCGTCAGTTCCGCGGCCGACCTGCCGCGGAGCGAAGATCTCGACGATTCATGAAAATGACAGGCGTCAGAGGGCCAGTCCAAGAAATCAAAAACGACGATAAGTCCTTTATCAAAAACGGTTTACAACAATGCCACGGGAAACCGCTCTAGTAGTTGCGTTTGCGGTGAGTAGAATCAGCGCGGCGACTTCGACAACGCCGGCCGCCCTGGCGGCCCATGATCCTGCGAGGCGACTGAACACGATTCAGTCGTTACCGATTCGATCGACGCCGCGCGACCTCCTAGCGGCCATTCCCTCCTGAACCCCATTTCTGGGTCACCAGCTCCGGCGGCAGGTCTTGCCGCGGAGCGACCGCCGATATGCCGCGCCGCCACATTCTTGATGAACTTCGCAACCCACCGCCGGTGGTGCTGCCGTCGCTGCTGCTGTGCGACTTCGGCAACCTCGCGGCGGAGGTGAAAGCGGTCGAAGCGGCCGGGGCCCGAGCCCTCCACCTCGACGTGATGGACGGCAACTTCGTCCCGAACATCACCTACGGCATGCCGATCGTCGAGGCGGTCCGCCGGGTGACCGACCTGCCGATCGACGTTCACATGATGGTCTCAAAGCCGGCGGCGTTCGTCGACGAGATCGTCGACGCCGGGGCCGACATCGTCACCATCCATGCCGAGGCGACCGACGACCCGCGGCCGATCCTCGAACAAATCCGCAACCGCGGGGCCTGCGCCTCGCTGGCGATCAATCCGCCGACGCCAATCGAAGCAATCGCCGACGCGCTGCCGCTGTGCGACATGGTCCTCTGCATGAGCGTCATGCCGGGCTTTGGCGCCCAGGCGTTCGAAAGCGTCGCCCTCGACAAACTGCGGGCCCTCAAGGCGCTCCGCGGCGATTCGCTGTTGCTGGAAATCGACGGCGGCGTGAACGCTAAAACGATCGCCCAATGCACCGCAGCCGGCGCGCAAATGCTTGTCGTCGGCTCCGCCATTTTTAAGAGTCAGAACCCTTACGCGGAAAGTCTGGCCGAGTTGACTCGGCTGGCCGCAACCGGGACCCAATAGCGTCGAGAACGCCGGGCGACGACGCCCGCGACCCGCCGACGTACGAGAGACATGTCACTTACAATTCACGTTGTGCAGAGAGATTCAGAGGTTGTTCGTTCGATGTTAACGATCTTGTTAGTCCGCTCGGGGCTGACCGAATTCGACAGTCAAGGTCGCATCCAGGGGACGCTCAACGTCCCGCTGAGCAGCGCAGGCCGCCAGCAGGCCGATGCGACGGCTGACGAACTGGCCGCCCGCGGCACGGCGATCGACGCGCTCTACACCGGACCTTGCCTCGGCGCGCAGCAGACGGCCGAGGTTCTGGCCAACAAGCTGAAACTCAAGCCGAAGACGCTCAAGACGCTCCACAATCTCAACCAGGGGCTGTGGCAGGGGATGCTGTTCGACGATGTCAAGTCGAAGCAACCGAAAGTGTTCCGCCAATGGCAAGAACGCCCCGACACCGTCTGTCCCCCCGAAGGCGAAACGCTCCGTGAAGCGACCGACCGGCTGAAGGCCGCGATCGCGAAGCTGACGAAAAAGCACAAGTCGGGGACCATCGCCCTGGTCCTGTCGCAACCGCTCGCCAGCGTCCTCCGCTGCATGCTGCAAACCGGGGGGCAGCCGCCGACCCTCTGCCAATCGGCCTGCGTTGGCAAGCCGCTCTGGGAGCCGATCGAACTAGCTTCTGCGATATAGTCCGGCCCTCCCTGGCCGGCGAGTTCCTTCGTGTGCCACCCGGCCAGGATGGCCGGGCTGTCTATCGGCATGGTTGGCCGGCGCGACCGCTGATATACTGCCAGACGGCGAATTCACCCCAGCGGCCGCCAGATGTCGACCATCGTTTCCCATTCGACCCAAGCCATGTCGTCCAGCGAACTCGAAGCTCCCGGCGGGCAGGGCAAGCCGCCGCGCGAAAAGCGCGGG
>JBGSMO010000126.1:0-3748 GCA_041740115.1 Pirellulales bacterium | reverse complement strand
ACGATCGCGTCGACCTCGGCGTCGGTCAGTGGCGCCACGCAGCTCTCCGCCGGCCGCCGGGCGACGGTATAAATCTGCACCAGGCTTAGCTGCCCGTCCGCAGCGGTGATCTCATTTAGCCGGTCGCAAAAAGCGTCGAGCTCCTCCCCCGTCGGCGGCTCCCCCGCCACCCGCATGAAGAGCGACTGAATCACCAGCGGCCGTACCCGCGCCGCCGCGGCGATGTTGTCGAGAATCTGCTGAAACGCGATCGGCGTCCGATCGATCAGTTTGAAGTACTCGGCCGTGCCCGCTTCGAGCTTCGCCCAGATCTCGCCGTTGTTGGCGTCGAGAATCTCCAGCCCCCGCTGGACATGGGGTCGATGGAACATGCTGGCGTTGGTGATCAGCACCATCTTCACATCGTCGAGCCCGCGGACTCGCTTCACCTCGGCGCACGAGGCAATCAACTCGTCGAAGTTCTTGTAGGTCGTCGGCTCGCCGTCGCCGGAGAAGGCCATGTCGTTGAGCCGCCGCAGTTCGGGGGGCGTGTCGCGAAACTTCTCCGTTTCGTAGATCTCGCCCGAGGAGACGAAATCGAGCATCTCGCCCAACTCGGCGACCAGGGCGTCAAACTCGACGAACCGCGTCTCGCTTTGCCGGGTGCGATCGACCTGGCAGTAGATGCAATCGAAGTTGCAAATCTTGTCCGGATTGAGATTCACCCCGATCGAAATCCCACGCGACCGGCGACTTAGCACCGGGTAGACGAAGCGGTTCGCATCGAACCGCCGTTCGTGTCGCGTGTGGAGTTGGTGGGAAGGCATCGCGGGGAATGGCGAATGGGGAATGGGGACAACCATGGGTGGCATGCTCTCGCCCCCAAGGCGTGAGCATGCAGTCCTGGGCACACGCGACCTATTGCCGCCACGCCCATTTAGCCGCGTGCCGAAGGCCGCGCGTGATGCCACCATCATACGCCCCACGCCACCCAACGGCGAACGGGCCGCATCTCGCCGCTCGGCGGGTCGTTGACCCGCGGCTACGCCGCCGCTTCGCGTAGATCTAGATGCGCCAGCCGGCGGAATAGTTCGCACCGGCCCGCCAGTTCGCGGAACGTCCCGGAGTCGACTATCCGCCCCGCGTCCATCACCACGATCCGGCTCGCCAGTTCTAGCGTGCTGGGACGGTGAGTAATCATCAGCGTCGTCCGGCCGCGGGTGAACTCTTCGAGGACCTGATGGATCAGCCGTTCGCTCTCGACGTCGATCTGGCTCGTCGCTTCGTCGAGGATGAGGATGTCGGGGTTCCGCAAAATCGCCCGGGCGAGGGCAATCCGCTGCCGCTGCCCGCCGCTCAGCCGATTGCCGCCGGGGCCGACGAGCGATTCGTAGCCGAGGGTCAACTGTTCGTTGATGAACTGATCGGCGTGCGCCTGCTGCGCCGCCGCGATGATCTGCTCGCGGGTCGCTGAAATCGAACCGTAGCGAATGTTCTCCGCCACCGTATCGTCGAACAGCAGCGTCTCCTGCGTGACGACGCCGATGCGGTCGCGCAGGTCTTGCTGCCGCAGTTCGCGGAGGTCGATGCCGCTCAGCATGACGCATCCTGCATTCGGGTCGTAGAACCGCGGCAGCAGGTTCATCAGCGTGCTCTTGCCGCAACCGTTGGCGCCGACGATCGCGATCGTTTCGCCCGGTTCGATGCGCAGGCTCACGTGTTGCAGCACCGGTTCGCTCGCGTCGTAGGCGAACGAGACGTCGCGGAACTCGATGCGACCGAGCATCGCCGGCAACCGCTGCGGCACAGCCGGGTCGACGACCGCCGTCTCACGGTCGAGCAGTTCGTACAGATGATCCGACGCCGCGGCGCCATGTTGCAGCGAGTTGAACACCGTCGTGAGCCGCCGCACCGGATCGCTCGCCCCGGCCAGCATGCCGAAGAAGAGCGACATCAATCCGTGGGTCAGCGGTTCGTTGCTGATCTTGATGCCGAACAGGTGCGTTTGGTGATTCAGCACCAAGTACCCGCCGCAGAGGGCCGCCGCGACGACGATGAAAATGCCGGCCACCTCGGTCGTCGGCGCCACCAGCGAATCGTACAGGGCGATCCGCATCGTGCGGTCGTAGTACTGCTTCGACTTGCGATGGAACCGGCTCCGCTCGCGCGACTCGCGCGTGAACGCCTTCACCACCTTCATGCCGGCGAAGGTCTCTTCGAGCCGTTCGTAGATGATCGACAGTTCCTGCAGCGCTTTGCGGTTGGCCCGCTTGAGCGATCGCGCGAGTTTGTTAATGGCATACCCCGCCAGCGGCGCCGAAATGAGCGTAATGAGCAGCAGCTGCCAGCTGACCCACGCGGCGACGGCGAGGCAGCCGATCACCTTCATCGGTTCGCGCAGCACCATGCCGTAGACGTTTTGGGCGCCAGTCGAGGCGACCTGCACGTCGGTGGTGAAGCGATTCATCAGGTCGCCGGGGCTCGTCTGGCGAAAGGTGCCGAGATCGAGCCGCAACGTCTTCCGGTAGAATTCCTTGCGAAGTTCCAGCGCAACGAGATTCCCCAATCGCGACGTGTAATACGTCCCTGCCACGCGAAACGCGCTCTTCAGCAGCGTGCCGACGATCACCCACAGGCAAACGACCTGCAGCGTCTTGAACGGCGTCGTCGGCAGATAGCGGTCGGCGAAGCGCTGCAGCGGCTCGTTCCATGCGACCTCGCGTTCGAGTCGCGACTTGCGTTCTTCGAGATTCGCGATCTTGTACCGGAGCTTCTCCTGCTCTTCCTCGTTTGCAGTCGGAAGTTCCGTCCGGCGGGCAACAAGCTGGGCGCTCACCTCGCCAATTCGCCGTTGGCGATCATCCTGCCCCTCGGCGATCCACTGCGGCAAGCTCTTGTCGAGCATCACCACGTCGACCACCCAGTAGAGCGGCGCTATGTTGCCAACCCACAGCACCGCCACGGCCAACGAGCAAAGGAGCGACGCCGCCACCGTTAGCCGGTGCCGCAGCGAGATGGCGAGTACCCGTCCAAAATTCTTCATCGGCCTTCCCAGCCAGCGAGTGGCGCCAGCGGCGATAGCAGCGCACCGAAAACAAAGGTCGGGGTTTGTATCAAACGAGCGGACGACGGCCAAGGCGACATGGCGGCCAAAAGAAGAGTCGCCAACGGTGTCGGGAGCCTTTTGCCACTGGAGATTCTCTACTAAACGGCAGTCGCCAGTGGCAAAAGGCTCCCGACACCTTCCACCCTTCAACCCGTTCCCAGCTTCCCCCAATTTGTTCAACTCTTCCGAATATGCCGCCGATACCTATTGCACGAGCTGTTCGATTCTAGCGACGCCACGCGCGACGCCGCGGCTCGGAGGTTGCGTCAGATTGGGGGCGCAGCCGACAGGTCGACCGCACCGCTGGTCGACGCTCGCGACTCACAGGGGGGATTCTCGATGAAACAATGCATCGCATTGGCGGGGCTGCTATGCCTGTTGGCTAGCGGCTGCGCCCAGTCTGGATTAATGGGTTGCGGCGATCGCTGCAACGTCGCCACGAATCGCCGCGCGCCGCGTCCGCTCATCACTCGCGACGCTTGCCGGCCGATTGGCAAACTCTTCGGCAAGGACACCGGCAACTGCGAACTCGCCGGCTGCGACGTCGATTGCGGCGAGCGCTGCGGCGGCTGCGACGGTTGCTGCAACGGCGGACCTTGCAGCCGTCTGGCCGAACGGATCGCTGGCGGCGGTTGCGGCTACGGCGAGTGCGGACCGGGCGGC
>JBGSMO010000096.1:0-3130 GCA_041740115.1 Pirellulales bacterium | reverse complement strand
GGCGTTCCCACCCCGGCTCACCGCGGTCGGACTGCCGTTCCCGCCTCAGCCGACGGACACGACGCCGAAGGGCCCCACGCCACGCTCCAGGCCAAGCTGCAACAGCTGCGCCGAGCCTCCGGCGAGTGAACGGCTGTCGCGTCGCAGCCGGCGTGGTATTCTGACGGTGGCGATTCAGCAAGTAGAGCGTGAAGGATCCGCCGCGCCCTGCGGAGTAGCTGATGATGCCAGTTGCTAGCCATGGTTCTCGATAAGAATAGAATCTTGCGGCTTCCTCCCCCTTGAGGGGAGGGCTGGGGAGGGGGTGGAACCCTGGTATACGCTTCGATCACCCCTCCCTAACCCTTCCCCCTCAAGGGAAGGGGACCAGAAGGGTTAATTTCTGGCAGCGTCGAAAGTTTTCATCGCCTTACCTGCTAAGCGTCCATGTCCTATCGCAACCTAATGCTACTGCTGGCGATGATGCTCGTCTCGTACGCCTGCTATGTGCGTGCCGAGCAGAACCCGTATGCCCGCTACGTCGCCGCCGGCTTTTCGGTGATCGACGACTGGGCGCTCGAAAAGGCGCCCGACCAGGAACTCTTCAACGGCGCCATGCACGGCATGATCTCGGTGCTCCACCGACATGGCGACCAACACTCCGAGTTCGTCGACGCTAACCAGCAGGAAGCCTTCACCGAAGAGTACGACCAGGAGTTCGGCGGCGTCGGCATTCGACTGCGACTCTTGGGCGAGCCCCCCACGCCGACGGTGATCGGCCTGCCCGAGCCAGGAACCCCGGCCGCTGAGGCCGACATTCGCCTCGGCGACCGGATCGCAGCCGTCGATGGCCAAGCGACCGCCGGCATCGAACTCGATGAGGTGACCCGCATGGTCCGCGGGCCGATTGGCAAGCCGGTGACGCTCACCGTGATGCGCCCCGACGCCGACGCGCCCCATGCCGTAACGCTCAACCGGGCGGTGATCATGGTCGAGTCGATTCTCGGCGATGTCCGCGGCCCCGACGGGCGGTGGAATTTCCTGATCAGCGAGAATCCGCGGATCGGCTACGTCCGCATTCGGATGTTCGGCGATAAGACTGCCGTGGAATTGTCGGCAGTGCTGGCGAATCTAACGCAGGACGAAGAACTCGCCGGCCTGATCATCGACGTTCGCGACGACGCCGGCGGCGCTCTCGATGCGGCGGTCGAGATCAGCGACCTGTTCTTGCGCGCCGGGCGGCCGATCGTTTCGACCCGTGACCGCGACGGCAACGTGCGCGACCGTTACCTCTCGACCGGCGCCGGCGGCTTCGCCTATTTGCCGTTGGTCGTGCTGGTCGATCGCAACAGCGCCAGCGCCAGCGAAATCGTCGCCGCTTGCCTGCAAGACTACGACCGGGCCAAAATCGTCGGCGAGCGTTCCTACGGCAAAGGAACGGTCCAGCGGCTGATGCACATCGAGTCAGGCCGCAGCTTGCTCAAGCTCACTTCGGCGACCTACTGGCGCCCCAGCGAGAAGAACATCCACCGCATGCCTGATGACAACGACGCTGCCGAGTGGGGCGTCACTCCTGACGAAGGATTCGTCGTGCCGCTCAGCCAGGAAGAGTACGACGTTTGGCGGATCTACCGCGGTCGTCGCGATTTGATCGGCGAAGGGTTGGAGGGGGAACTCGCGGCCGAACTGACCGAGCAAGATGGCGAGGTCCCCGCGGACTATCAAGATCAGGCGCTGCAGCGGGCGATCGAATTCTTGAGTAAAAAGCCCGAGAATTCCGGCAATTAAGTGGGTCGCTAAAGGTTGCCTAATCGACGCCGTTTGCGAGTCGATGCAAATGGGTTTGAAGAAACTTCTTCCCGACATGGCCTTTCAAATCCCACCGCCGCTCGCGGCTTAGCGGCCTCGTCACCGCAACTCGTTGCCCCAATGACGTTTGCCTTGCGCCGAGCGCACTGCACGCGCCGCGCTCACGCTCATTGGCATGGGGTATGCATTAAGGGAACCGTTCGAATCTCATCCGGTCCCTCTCCGTCAATAGCAGTCTTATCACCGTGGCCGCGATGGACGCCGCCGCGAGGAACGAGAAAGGAATTCACGATGGTCGCCCCTAACAAAACACGCCGGGTCGTCTGCACCGTAGTCCGCGTCGCGGACGAACCCCGCATTGAATCGAACCGTTACATTCGCAAGCCGAGCACGCTTGTACCTTGGGCCGACCCCTACATCGCCGGTTTGGTCCGCCGCCTGCAAAGCGAAGTTCGGATGGAACGGGCCGAAGCCGCCGACCGCGGCGAAGCGATCGGGATGGAGATATTTGACAACCGCGGCGCCGTCGCCTGGCTGGCCCAATCGGCCGTCGCCGACCTCGACCCGCCGTCGCCGGCGATCGACGAAGATTGGCAATGGAGCGAGTCGCCCCGTTGGTCATTCGAAGATGAACCCGCCGCGGAGTAATGACAGCCCCGGGCTCCGCCCGGGGGTAGCAGTACGCAACGCATAACCTACCGTCGTTTAACCCCCGGGCGAAGCCCGGGGCTATAAAACCAACTAACCTGACAGGCGAAAGGATTCGCAACGCTCACATTTCTCGCCGCCTATCTGGTCCACTCGATCCACCGCTCGATCAAGCGGACGCAGCGGCTCCAGCCGCAGCCGTTGCCAGTCCCCGCAACTCGGCGGCGATAAAGAACGATCCCGTGATGCAGAGAAGCTGATCGGCTCTTGTCCACTGCAGCGCCATTCGCCAAGCGTCGGCAGGCAGCGGACACGTTTGGACGGCATCTTCGTCGACCGTTTGGCCCAGCCGAGTTTTCTCCTCGCGACACCACTGGGCGATTTGCTCCACCGGAATCGCCCGCGGATTCTCTTGAAACTCCGTCGCGATCACCCGCTGAAAATGCGGGAGCAGCACGCGCAGCATTCCCGGCGCGTCTTTGTCTTTCGAAGCAGCGAACACCAGCACCCGTTCCGTCGCGGCGAAACTCTCGCACAGCGATTCCACGAGCGCCTCGACCGACGCCACGTTGTGGGCGACGTCGAGCACCACCGTCGGCCGCCGGCCGACGACTTCGATCCGCCCCGGCAGCGTCGCCTCGGCCAAGCCGCCGCGCATCGCGTCGGTCGAGATGAGCCAACCTTGTCGGCGCAG
>JBGSMO010000090.1:0-2256 GCA_041740115.1 Pirellulales bacterium | reverse complement strand
GCGGCGTGGCCGACAGCTGCTGCAACTAAGCTGAGTAACAAGGAAGACTCAGAGGGGATTACCCTGAGTCGATAGATGAGGCTTGGTCAATGACGGTTCGGGGCGGCCCGATTCGCGAAAGCGAGTCGGGCCGCCTTTTTTGTTGCGCCAGTGGTAGAATTGCGATGTGAACCAATGCGAGCCGGGGCGTCCCCGCCCCCAGCGCCAACGCCAGTAGACGCAGCCATGTCCACCGTATCCTTCGACGACTCAACCCTCGACCGAATGGTGCTTGCCGTGGAACTAGTCCGGAACCGTCTCAGGCGGGTCACTTGGAGCCAGGCCTGGCATCATCAACGTTGACGACCGATCCGTCCGGGAGTTGGCAGGGCACGTCCCCGCGACCGCGAACAAGGTTGAGAAGATCATTCCAGGCATCTATCCAGCGTTGCTCGCCATGCCCCGGATTCTAACCGCCGCCGCGGGAACCACCACAATTGCTTGCCCAGTACCCAATGGCTCTGAGCAACTAAAAATGAACTAATGTCCACCATATCGAATTGCGCGGCCAAAAGCAACCTGAAAGATAAATGATCCTGGCGATCCGCCACTCCTGGCCAATTTTGAGGCCCTTCCCGCCCCACTCCGCCGCCTTGACGCTCCCCACCCCCCTGGCTAGCTTGTAGGGCTTGTTTTCACTCGGCAGAATCCCCTAGAAAAGCGGGCCCTCCGCCGAAGGAACGCCGCGCCCATTGGGCCGACGCCACCGTACATCCGCCATGCCGAAACTCGCCCGCAGCCCAATCAGGCTGCGACGGCGACGCCCGCCGGGCCTCGGCATTTCAAGTCAACATTTCAACGATCTCACAGGGTAACTCACAACGATGGCAAAGACCGCTGGCGCCACCAAGATGGCCTACTACTTCGGCAAGACCAAGACCGAAGGAAAGAGCAACCAGAAGCAACTCCTCGGCGGCAAGGGCGCCAACCTCGCCGACATGACCAGCATTGGTCTGCCGGTGCCCCCCGGCTTCACCATCACCACGGAGGTGTGCGACCTCTACTACAAGCACAAGCAAAAGCTGCCGCCCGGTCTCATGGACGAGGTTCGCAAGAACGTCGGCATCCTCGAAAAGGAAACCGGCAAGAAGTTCGGCGATTCGAAGTTGCCGCTGCTCGTTTCGGTCCGCTCCGGCGCCGCGGCCTCAATGCCCGGCATGATGAACACGATTCTCAACCTGGGCCTCAACGACGAAGCCGTCGTCGGCCTCGCTACGGCGACCAACAACCAACGGTTCGCCTACGACTCCTATCGCCGCCTGATCAACATGTTCGGCGACGTCGTTTCGGGGGTCGATCACGAGCACTTCGAAGTCGCCTTCGCCAAGATCAAGAAGAAGTACAACGCCAAGCTCGATAATGAAGTGCCGCTGGAGGGGATGATCGAGCTCTGCGACGAATACAAGAAGGTCTACCAACACCACTACGGCAAGCCCTTCCCGCAAGATCCGCTCGAGCAACTTGAGGCTTCAATCGAGGCCGTGTTCAAGAGCTGGATGCAGCCCCGGGCCGTGAAATATCGTCAGGTCGAAAACATCAGCGGCCTGCTCGGCACCGCCGTCAACGTCCAGTCGATGGTCTTCGGCAACATGGGCGACGACTGCGGCACGGGCGTGGCGTTCACCCGCAACCCCTCGACCGGCGAGAACAAGTTCTACGGCGAATTCCTCGTGAACGCCCAGGGCGAAGACGTCGTCGCCGGCATTCGGACCCCGCTGCCGGTCGCCGAAATGCCCAAGTGGAACAAGGCGATCCACAAGCGTTTGCTGGAGATCAAGGACCTCCTCGAGTCGCACTACAAGGACGTGCAGGACATCGAGTTCACCATTGAGCGCGGCGTCCTCTTCATGCTGCAGACTCGCAACGGCAAGCGCACCGGCGCCGCCGCCGTGAAGATTGCCTGCGACATGGTTAAGGAAAAGCTGATCGACGAAAAGACCGCCGTGCAACGGATTCCGGCCGGCGACCTGACGCAGCTCTTGCTCCCCAGCTTCACCCCGGCCGCCAAGGCTGCCGCGAAGAAGGATGGCAAGCTGCTGACCGTCGGCCTTCCCGCCTCGCCCGGGGCCGCCGTCGGCAAGCTCGCCTTCACCGCCGCCGAAGCCGTCGAGCGAACCCACGCCGGCGAAAAGGTGTTGCTCGTCCGCAAGGAAACGAACCCTGAAGACATCGACGGCATGCATCTCGCGGCCGGCATCCTCACCAGCACCGGCGGCA
>JBGSMO010000075.1:0-4711 GCA_041740115.1 Pirellulales bacterium | reverse complement strand
TCTCACCATGCAGGGCGGCTCGATCGATCTCCAACTCGCCGCGGCGGCGCCTGGCGGTTTCGATCGGTTAACCGTCAGCGGCGCCCTCGCCGCCGGCGGCGCCCTCAACGTCATGCTCGTCGGCTCGTTCGCACCCGCCGCCGGCGACAGTTTTGATTTGCTCGACTTCGCTTCCGCGAGCGGGGCCTTTGCCCTCAATCTGCCGGCCCTCCCTGCAGGACTTGCGTGGGACGCCAGCGAGTTGCTCACCACCGGCGAACTCGCCGTCGCCGCCGCTCCTCTCGGCGACGCCGATTTCAACGGCGACGGCACGGTCGACGGCGCCGATTTCCTTGCGTGGCAGCGAGGGTTCGCACTCGTCGGTCAAACCGATAGCGGCAACGGCGATGCGAACGCCGACGGCGTTGTCGACGCTGCGGATCTGGCCGTCTGGCAAACGCAGTTCGGCGCGAGTGCGGCACAGCCCTTCGCGAATCAAGTCCCCGAACCGCAGACGCTTTTCCTTTTGGCGATCGCCGCCCTCTTTAGCCAGCGGACTTCAGTGGTTGGTTTGGTCCGCGTCGTCGCCGCGGCCATCACGTTCCTGCTCGCCGCGCCCGCCCACGCCCAAATCAAACCCTTCCCCCAAGCCGAAGGCTACGGCGCCATCGCGCTTGGCGGGCGCGGCGGCGACGTCTACCATGTGACCAACCTCACCGATAGCGGCGTCGGCAGTTTGCGTTACGGCGTCGAGAACGCCCCCTCCGGCGGTCGCACGATCGTCTTCGACGTCGGCGGTTGGATCAATCTTACGACTAAGCTTGGCGTGACGAAGAATCGCGTCACCATTGCCGGGCAGACGGCGCCGGGCGGCGTCGGCGTTCGCGGGGCGGGATTCTCCGTCGGCGGCGACGACGTCGTCGTCCGTCACATGCGGTTTCGGCCTGGCAAGGGGGCGGGGAGCGACAGCGACTCCGTCAATACGAACGAGAACGCGCAGCGCGTCATTTACGATCACATCTCGGCCGAGTTCAGCACCGACGGCGGCTTCGACCTGCAGGCCGGCAACGTGACGCTGCAATACAGCTCCGTCTCGTTCGGACTGATCAGCCACTCGACCGGCGGGCTGATCCAATCGCCCACCGGCGGCGCCGCGGGGCTACTGTCGTTCCATCACAACATGTTCGCCCACAACCAGACGCGCAATCCCAAGGCCCGCGCGGAGCTGATCGATTGGCGCGACAACGTCGTCTACAACTATCACAACGGTTTCCTCGCCGGCGAGACGGACGGGGATGTGAATCCCAACTGGCGGGCCAACTTCGACGGCAACACCTACATCTCCAATAGCGGCGGAAACAGCAGCGGGGGCGGCCGACCGATGATGACCGGCGGACGTACGCAGAACTACGATCTCTGGTACGGCGTCAACGCCCTTGATCGTGACAGCGACTCCGCCGACGATCCGATTGTCTACACCCGCGCTCAGGCGCAATCAAACCAGTCGGTCGTGAGCAGCGCCTACAACTGGTTCGACCACCCGTTCGCAGCGGCCGATGTCTGGCAATCGGGCACTCCCGCCGCCGCGTACACGCGCGTGCTGGCGGAGTTCGGCGCCACGCCATGGGCCCGCGACGCGGTCAACCAACTCATTCACGATCAGGTCCTCAGCCGCACCGGCCAACGCATCACGCGTGAAAGCGATCTCCCCATCGCGAATGCCGGCTACCCGGATCTCAATCCAAACGATTTCGCCGCCCTGCTCGATTCCGACGGCGACGGCATCCCCAACGTCTGGGAAGAACGCCACGGCTTGCCCACCAACGCGGCGAGCAACAACGGCGACTTCGACAACGACGGCTACACGAATCTCGAAGAGTATCTCAACGATCTTGCCGCGTTTCCTGCGCCGGGACCGATCGAGTTCGACGGCAGCGGCCGCTACGCCGACTGGAGCAATTGGACCCGCCGCTGGGAGCCGTCGCGGGTTGATTCAGTCCACATCAACTCCGGGACGGCGACGGTCGACGCCATCGGCCAGCGGGCGGGAACGCTCCGCGTCGGTGCGTCGGCGGGGAACGAAGCCGTTTTGACCGTCAGTTCGGGTCGGCTCGAAGTGAGCAACGATCTGTTCGTCGGTCAGGGCGGCGTCGTCAATCACACTGGCGGCGACTTGATCGCCAATGGCAGCGTGACGGTCCTCGGCGCGTATGTGCTCGCCAGCGGGGAACTCTTGACGCCGATTCTTTCGAAGAACTCTGCCGCAGAATTCCAGTTCACCGGCGGCGCGTTGAGCGCCAGCTACGTCAACTTCGATCTCGCCAATCACGGCGGCGTTCTCTCGCCGGCCAATCCTCTCGGTCTGCTGCACGTCGCTGGCGACCTCACGCTCGATGGCGGCGTGTTGAAGCTCGAATTTGGCAGCGACCTGATCGACCAATTTGATCGCGTGCGCGTTGAAGGCGCCGCTCAACTCGGCGGCACGCTTCGCGTGGACCTCATCGACCTCGGCGCCGGCGGCTATGATCCGCAACTCGGCGATCAGTTCCCCATCATCGCCGCGCAAGAAGGAATTACGGGCGCCTTCGGTTCATTCGACCTCCCCCAACTCTCGCCAGGGTTGAGGTGGTCGCTCGCGGTCGACGCCACGACGGCTCTCCTCTCCGTCATCGACGCCTCCCAACCAAACGCCGATTTCAACGCGGACGGCACGGTCGACGGCGCCGACTTCCTCGCCTGGCAACGGGGCATCGCCCTCACCGGTCAAACCAACTACACGAACGGCGACGCCAACGCCGACGGCCTCGTCGACGCCGCCGACCTCGCCATGTGGCAGTCGCAGTTCGGCGCTGTGCCGTTCACGCCTGCCACGAATCAAGTTCCCGAACCAGCGTCCCACGTTCTCGTTGCATTCGTAGCTGCATTCTGCGGCGCGCGGGTTCGAAGCGTGTTCAACCGCTAAACGTCGACCAACAAATCTTCTGGCTCCATCCCCTTGAGGGAGCAACGAGCACGGTCGCCAGCGGCGATCGAGCGCAGGCGGTAGTCCGTGCGCAGCACCGGGCTGGGGAGGGGGTAGACGCCTGGTACACGGCTTCATCACTCCTACCCTCCCGCTCGAGGGGAGGGAACCACAAAAAGGTGAAGTTGTTCGTGGCTTGAGCAGATCGCGGCTTCTCCGACTCTCGCGCCCGAGGCCAGAAGATTTCGCTCCTACGGAACTCTCACTTCAGATCGCATTCTTCAAAGAAAAACTACGCCTCGAAATCGCGTGTGCGTCGCGGGACGTTGTCGGCGGTAGTCGCCTCTGGCGCGTGCAGGTATCATCAATCCCTCGCGTCCACTGCCGCTCTCGCCGCCATCGCGGTGAGAATTTCAACTTCCTGCGCTCGTTCATCATGAAGCCTCGACTCCTCGAAAAGCTCGCCGCCCTCCGTCAGAACCTCGACTGCGGCCACTTCATCCTCGCCGACGCCAAGGACGCCGACATGGCGTGGGGCGTCGCCAGTCCTGGCGAACCCTACCCGGTTAAGCAGAGCGGCCCGCGTTACCGCTCGATGCCCGAGTTCCGCGACCAGATTCGCGAGATCGTTCGCCAAGGCGCCGTCGACATTATGCTCGCGTCGGTTTCGACGATGGACCAACTCGCCCACCGCGAAGGGCTGTTCGACGCCAGTGAAGTGACGCCGGCGATTCGCGCCAACGACGCTACCGACGTCTGGATCCCCCGCGGCGGCAACTACCGCGCGACGCCGTCGCATCCCTTCGCCACCTGCTACCTCGAAGAGGCCCAGTTCGGCAGCCTGATGGCCGCCGGCGACGGCGAGCCGAAGGTGAACCTCGGCCTCTACTCCGCCACATTCAACAATTCGTTCGAGAGCGACTACGCCACGCTCGAAGCGTTCCGCGCCTTCCGCGCCGACGCGGAGCAGTGCGGCTTCCATTACTTCCTGGAAGTCTTCGCGCCGAACATCGAGGGAGTCGTCCCGGCCGACCAGGTCGGCGCCTTCGTCAACGACCACATCTGCCGGATGCTTGCCGGCGTCCCGCTCAGCGGCCGGCCCGAGTTCCTGAAGATTCCCTTCTTCGGCCCCGAATCGCTCGAAGAATTGGTCGCGTACGACCCAAGCATGATCGTCGGCGTCCTCGGCGGCAGCAGCGGCACCAGTTTTGATGCCTTTACGCTGTTGGCCGAAGCGAAAAAGTATGGCGCCCGCGTCGCCCTCTTCGGCCGGAAGATCAAGGACGCCGAGCATCCGCTTTCGTTCGTCGCCACGCTCCGCCAAGTCGCCGACGGCGGGCTCTCCGCCAAAGAAGCCGTCCGCGCGTATCATGGCGAACTGCAAAAGCTCGGCATCCTCCCGCGCCGCGCGCTGCAGGACGATCTCCAACTCACCGCCACCGAACTAAGCTACGCCAAGTAGCCGCGGGTCAACGACCCGCCGGAGCGGTTAGCAAGACTAACCACCAAGACACGAAGGACACAAAGACGCACCAAGGAAGAAGGGAGGAAATGGTCAGGAGGCGGGCTTGGTCGCCTAGCTTCTCCCTTTTTCTCTTTCCTGGCATTCCTTCGTGCTTCTTGGCACCCTTGGCGCCTTGGTGGTTAATCTTCTAAACCATAGGCGGTGGTTACGACCGCCCTCGCCGCCAGCGGATGCCGCCGATCGCCAAGGCGCCGGCAGCCAGCAACGCCAGCGACGCCGGTTCGGGCACCGCCCCAATGGCGGCG
>JBGSMO010000055.1:0-13852 GCA_041740115.1 Pirellulales bacterium | reverse complement strand
CGCGTTCGCAGACTTACTGCGATACCCGAGGATGTCACTCCCCGGCACGGCCTGTCGCCAGGCTCGCGGCTCCCCACGCCGGACCTCGTTGAACGCCCCTTGAAAACAGGAAGCGAACCCCGTGTGTGGATTACGCCATGCTAAAGGCATGGCCTCACCAACTTTGAAAACTGACGGGTCACTCAGAACTTCGAGTGACTGTTTCCGCATCGCCCCCATTCGGAGCGAAAAGAAAAGTGGCTATAGGATAGAAGTTCAGGATTACTCTGCGTTCTCTGCTCTGCCCTACAAAGGCAGCGCGGTACTGGCAGGATTACTCTGAACAGCCTCCTTCGAGCACGGACAAGCACCTGTAAGGCGCATCCGGCTCTACCGGCAAGCGATCACGACGGGCGGTAAACTCCGTCCCCTTTTGTCTGGCTGGCGGCCAGACGCCTTGGGCGATCGCTTCCAAACGGATGGAACTTGTCAAAGCGTTTTACGATCATCGACAGTCGAGAGACCCTATCCTGTGGTCTCTCTGACCGGTTCTATAACATGGTTTGAGGGACGTACGCAAATCCCCGGACGCGGGATTACATCACATACTTCGCCAAACGATCGTTCGGCGCCCGGCGATACAAATTGACTCTCTAGCCAGCCTGTCGTACCCTTGGAATAGGAGCAAAAACATGTCACTACACTTAGTCATCCCTGACCCGCTTGCCAAAGGGCTTGAGGCCCGCGCGGCAGCCTCCGGCGTTACCGTCGAGGAGGTGGCGATCTCGGCCATCGAACGCGAGCTTGCGACGCCAAGCCTCGACGAAGTCCTAGCGCCCGCTCGCAAAGCTTACGAGCACTCCGGAATGAGCGAAGACGAGTCCTTTGACTTTCTTGAAGTTGAAAAGCATGCCATGCGCGAAGAACGTCGGGCGGCTCAGAAATGACTGTTCCCGAGCGAGCGGTCTTTGACTGCAATGTGCTCCTCCAAGCTCTCCTCTCCTCTCGCGGTCCGGCCGGTAGGCTCCTTGAGGCAGCCGAAGAGAAAAAACTCACGCTCTTCATCTCATCTTACGTGATTGAGGAGCTGCGGGAGGTGGCGTCCCGCCCGAAGGTGCAACGAAAGTTCCAGCTATCTGCGGACATGATCGAGCAATTCTGTCGAGATCTTGTGGGACACGCGACCGTGGTGGATGTCGTCCCGCATGTCTTTGACTTTCCTCGCGACCCGGATGACGCCCACTACGTCGACCTTGCCGTTGCGGTCAATGCCAAGCTTGTCGTGTCCCGCGATCAAGATCTGCTTTCGCTTCGCGACGCTTCGACACACGAAGGCCGGGACTTTGCCGCACGGTTTCCAGGGCTTGAGATTTTAACGCCCCCGGAAGCGCTTCGTCGGCTTGACGAAGCCGCAAGCGAATAAGTGCGGCGCTTCAGAAAGCTCTTAGGCCACCGATTTCACAGGATCGAGATCTGAAAACAGAATGCGTTTTGCCTCGCGTTCTTGAACCATTCGGCGGTAGACGCTGAACGCCGCTCCTCCCGTGCGTTTCGAGCGCTCATAACCTTCAAGAAGCGTCGGCTCGACAAGCGGAAGGGCCGACCGCTCAAGTTCGTCTAGCTCGTGCTTACTGAGTGACAACAGGTACGAATTGATTTGTTCTTGGACTGGATCAGGTTTCGCCGGAGCGTCTGGCTGTGGCGCCAATGGCGGAGTCGATTGTGACCGCTTCCGCAAAAGATCCGCCGACGGAATGTAGCCCTCGCGAATGGACTTCACGAGATACCCGGCAGGATTGCGGATCGAGTCTCGTTCCTTCGCGTGCCGCAAGCGATCGAGAACCTCCATCTGCATCTCGATCAGTTCATGCGGATAATCGCGCACCAATTCCGTCGCGACCGATGGCGTCACGCCGCGATCGGCCAGACGCTTGATGAGCAGAGCAGCGTCTTGACTCGGCGGCTCGATTTGCGGAACGGCTTTTCTGATAAAGACAACCCGCCACTGGCCGCGTGAGATCTTCACATAGCGCTGCGCGACGGGCAGAACTTCGAGAAATCCTACCGCCTCCAATTCTTCGATCGCCGGTTGCAGTCGCCGTTTGAGCTGTCCCGTGTCGTAGTTGCGGCTCACGCCGATATGCTCGCACGCGAACTCCGTGAGATCGAATTCCCAACGGGACTTATGATAAAACCGCTTGTCGAGAAAACGGTACATGCGCTTCGCCGCCGCGTACTCCAGCTGCCGGAACACGCCGAGATCAATCGACTTCAAGTACCCTGACTGGAAGCTGCGAAACACGACTTCGTTCCAGGAAAACGACGACAGGGGCGGCTCCGCGTTGGTGCTGCGGAGGCGCTTCAACCTTCGCTGCTGATCGTAGAGCGTGACTTGCTCCAAGATGTGAAAATTTTCGTCGACCCAGGTTTTTTCATCTTTGTCCCACCACGCCTTGTCGTAGTAGAGCGTCACTCCGAGCCAGCGCTTCAGTGATTTTTCGAGCCGGTCGTAGCTCCGTCCCTCGTGCCGCCAGCCGAGGATCTGAATCAGCTGGTAGCGGCTGAAATTGACTTTGCGTTCGGTGAACCGGTTTTGTTTGGTGAGCTGAATGAGCCCGAGGATCACTTCGTCGTCCAGCGAAGTCGGTAGCCCGTATTTATCAGAGGCCGAGATCGTGAGTCGGCGAGTGATCATTTCTGATCTACCCGAGTCGAAGATGCGATCTTCAAAGACGAGCGTTTTCTGATTATCGGGGACGCGGTCGGCGATCGCCGCCAGCGGGAATTCCGCGAGATTCAATTCATCGCGGCCGTCATCGAGATCGAACGGCAGCGGCGCTATCGTGTGCAGCGAATCTCTCGGGCTAGCATCTTCCATCAATCCTTTTCAAAGAAAGCACCAACATGCTTCTGTTGTTGCAAGTTACTTAAAGTTATTAACACAAGAGTTACACCCTTGAAAGCCTTTTTTTATCGAATACTTACGCCCGTTTTTTCTGTCTCATTTCACCGTAGAGGCGACGACTTCCCTGTCTCGTTTCCCTTGAGTCCCTGCTTCATTTCACAGCAGTTGCCTGTTTCGCTTCCCCGTAGAACGCCCGATTATTCTGCTCCGTTTCACCGTATCCGCCTGTCTCAATTCACCGTAAGGCGATCGCGCGCCTTCCGTGGCCAGCGATCATTTCGGCCGCCATGTCTGTCTCGATTCACCGTAACTTATCCGCCTACGGTCGCCCGCCGCCTGAAAACTCTGCTTCGTTTCACCTTAGGAAGCGAGCCTTTTCTGCACGCGTTCCCTCTAGGGGCTTTACTTACGATGTTCCCAGCCCCTGACACGGTCGGAATCACTTTCCCCTCGCCCGTCGCGCGGAAATGCAAGCATGAAAGCAAGCTTACTGACTTGCTGACCGGTTTCGCATCTTGAAAGCCGTAAGGCTTGCGGCGTTGTCGCGCAACAAGGACGTTTCTCAGCAGGTCGGTCAGAAAGCCTGTCGGAAATAAAGCATCTCGGCAAAGAAACATGCTTGCCAGAATGTCGGCATTCGCGCTACGGTCAGAAACATGATGATCGTTTGCGCAAATTCCAAAGGCGGCGTGGGCAAGAGCACCCTCGCAACGCACCTCGCCGTGTGGCTCTTCGACCAAGGCTTTCAAACGGCGTTGCTCGACACCGACAAACAGCGTTCGAGTTCTGAGTGGATCGCCGAGGTTGAACCCAAAATCACCGTTCGCGTCGCTGACACCCCTGAAGAATGCCTCGCTAACGCCCAAGAATTGATTTCCAGCCATGATTTTGTGGTGGGCGATGCTCCCGGGGGGCTGGAAGACCTGAGTCGCACCTTGCTCATTCTTGCGGACCTGGCACTTTTCCCGATTTCACCCTCGATCCTCGATGTTCGGTCCGTCTCGGGGGCGACGACCGTCCTACGGTACGCGCAAGGAATCAACGGCGGTAAACCGGCGGGGCGTCTTGTGCTCAACAAGATGAAGACCCGTGACTCCATCAGTCATGAGCTACGGGACAACGCCCCGAAGCTTGGACTTCAGGTGGCGATCAACGTCATTCGTGACCTGCAAGCGTACCGCGACGCGGCCCAACAGGGCACCGTGGTCGGTCGAGTTGGTCGCAAAGGAGCGCAAGCAGCGGCCGACATCGACGCACTGTTCACGGAGTTGCTCGCAGACAGTATCGCAGTTAAACGACAAGCAGGGAGGCAGAAGGTAGGAAATGGCTGAGAGAAGATCACTGGGAGATGCGATGGAGATGACGCCTGAGAAGCTGGCGTTCATCAAGGGGCAACCGGGCAAGGAGCCAAAACTGTCGCCCGTTGAATCGCCCGCGGCGAAAAGCACAGCCGAAAAAACCATTGAACTAGAGACCGCGAGAGCAGCAACCGAAGCAGAAAAAGAGCCGAGGTCCAGAAGCGGGCGACGTTCCACGAAGGGCCGATCCAGCCAAGAGACTCCCGAGGCGAGTGAATTGCTCGATCAAGTCCTTGTTCCGGTCACAATTCGCCTTCAACATCGCACAGCTCAGGCGTTACGCCGGGCGTATTTGGAGCAGCGACTGAAGCATGCCAAACCCGACACTCAACAAGAGATTGTCGAAGAGGCGCTGGGAGACTGGCTCGTAAGGCTTGGGTTCTTAGAATAGCCGACTTCTTTCTCTCGCTGGCCGCAGGATGACTGAAAGGACGAAGCCCCTCCGAATCTGACCAACAAAGGCAAGGGAGGGTAGCAGACGGCGGCCAGCCGCGCGGGTGACTGTCGCCTTCCTCGACCTATCCTCGCCGGGGCCAAGGGCCTCGCGGCCTCAGCGGGGCGAGCCCCGACGATGATAGGCCGACGAAGGCAGGAAGAGTAGCACAAGATGGCAAGCTTCAAGGTCGGGACGCTAGATGAATCCGACACAAACCCGACACTGAGCGGGCAATACAAACTCAGTTTCGATGCCCTACTGTAGCCATGCAATCCGCAATTAAATTCGACCAAAGACTTTCGCCGTCCCGTTATCCAATGTGTCTACCACGCGACATCCTCGTAAAACCAACGCGTGCTGATTGCTTCGAATGCCGGCACGTCGTCGGCAGTGAGGCGTCGCGATGGCCAGCCTGCTTTTCGACCGAGAATCAAAGCGATTCTTTGTCCGCTTCCGCTATAAAGGGCGTTATGTATCACAACGTAGTACGCTTGTCGAGACAATTTCTGACTGCCGCCAGTCTCAAAAAGCGGGCGCTGCGGGCAGAAACGATTCGCGAGAGGTTCAACAATCAGACATCAAGTCACGGCATTGAATGCAAGACCGTACTGAGAATATGCCAAATCGTAATCTGCAAGAGTAACTGAGCCATCTCCGTTAAGATCGCCCGTAGCGTGGGTCGCACCAGTCGTACCCATGTACTGATAGATCACAGACATATCTGCCTCGTCGACGTCGAAATCGCCGTCGAAGTCAGCGAGCAACGACAACGACTGAAAATTCACTTGCCAGTTTCCAAACATAATATCCTGGTCGGCCTCGTTAACCGCTCCATCGCCATTGAAGTCGCCTTGTGAAAATGTTCGATTGAGCGTTGACGGCCCCCAGTTCGCCGCTAAAAGCGTATAGTCCGGCATGTAAACCACGCCATCAAGGTTTGCATCTCCAGGCAAGAGAGTTATCGCGAACTTAAACCATCCGCCCGCCGCACCGTCTCCAGAAGGAAACTCACTTACCAGTGCATTCGTCGTCGCGATGGTGGCCGGATTCGTCCATTCTCCGTCCAGCTGATTGCCTTCGTAATCGGTAACGACGTCAGACAGCGCGATGAGATACTGATCGATTTGGGTCCATCCCGTGAATTTCCACGATGCGGTAAAGCTCAAAGAATCGTAGCGGAACTCTGCCAGTGCCGGGATACTTGCAGTTCGCAAGCCGACGAGCATCAGATCGTCAGCGGAAACGTTGACCCCTTCCGTGAACACGATATAGATCGTATCCGGGCTTCCGACCGGAATTGCCTTCAATTGAGCCCCGGAGCCGTCGACCGAATCAAACGAAAACGTGGTGTGTTGTGACGCCGTGCCCCTGACGAGCACATTCGCGACTTTGGGAAGACCGACTGATGGCTCCGGATCGCTTCCAGGGGTGACGAAGTTAGGCTCTGGTCCATCCAGGTTCCACACGCTGCGATTCACAAAGGCATTCTGCCACTTTAAGAAATCGTCGCCATCGGTTACCGAATTACCAGTGGCATCGCCATTCGAATTGATGCCATTGGCAGTTTTCCAAATCACTAAGTCGGCAGTCGAAACATAGTCGTCATCGGAACCTGTAAAGTCAGCCCCACCGATGCCCTTCAACGGAAGGACATTGTAGAGTCGCGAGTTTCTGACCGTATTGTCGTTCCCAGTCGACGGCGCATCAATCACGCCGTTGCCGTCGCCGTCAGTGGCGTAATCGCCGACGATGGTGGCGTCGTTGCTATTGACGACTCCGTTTCCGTCGTAGTCCCCGACGAGGATCGCGAAATGAAATCGAAAACGATTGTCCTCGCTTCCGGCAGCTCCATCTCCGTCCGCGAATGTCATCGACGGATCATCTTGCCAATAGTCAGCGGTGCCGTTGTTCTGATTCGCTTTCGACATCCACGAACTGTCGAGCGCGTTCCCTGCCACATCAGTGACGCCGTAAATTCCAGAACTCGCGCTGTCGCTGGCAAGATGAATGGCATACTTTCCGTCAGATAACGTCGGGAAGGTCCATACCCCCGTTTGCGTCGGCAAATCATAATAGTAACTCGTTGCAACTTCGATCTGCAGCGAGATCGTTGTGGTATAGGGAGTTACGGCGGGATTAGTGCCAGCCGCTTGCTGACGCACAGTACGGTAAAGAAATAGGTCCGAGGCGCCAATCGCCACATACTGCCCGGATGGATTGCGTTTCCTAACTTCTTCGCTGAACTGAATGCGAATTTGATTGGTCCCTTGAGTAGCAATCGGTCTCAGTTGGTCGCCAGCGGCGATAAGGTTACTGAAATTGCGGACCGTATTCGCCGCCCATGCGGGACTTCCTGCTACCGACTGCACGCCTGAAATAAGTACATTGGTGACCCTCGGAGGCGTCACGTCTGCAATGGTTAACGCAGTGGTCGGCGGGCTGATCTCCGAAGTGTTTTTTAGGTTGACATGATCTGGAGGTGCGAGGGTACGAACTGCTAAAGCTGCCAAGCGATCGCCGGCCTGAACATTGCCCGCCGCACTTCCATTCGGAATTACGATGTTACTTTGGTAGTCGACGGCGCCTACTGTAACGCCAGACTTGGTAAAGGAAGTTACATATGTGTACCGTCTCTCGACCGGATTGCCCTCAGTGTACTTGTAAATCTCGAAGCGATAATCGCCAGCGCGGTCAACGTCGTAGGAAAGTGGAATTGTCCAGTTGCCGCCGGCGAGGCTTGCTGACGAAATAAGCAAGACCGGATAGTTCATCAAATCGTTCGGTCCGGTATCGGTGTCGTTTCCATCCTGAGGATCCTGGCCAACAAGTCCCAAGAGATCGATCGGAATCCCTCCGTTGTCGCGGAAGTTGTTCTGGCTAATCTCATTGCGATCGCCGAGAACGCTCGACACCGAGACTCCGCTGCCGTTGTTGAAGCTAATTGAATTGCCGACAATCGTAATGTCTCTAGTCTCCGCAATGGGCGTTGTGAGGGCTATCCCAGCGCCAACATTGCCGCGATCTAGCGACGTGCTCGTTCGTTTTGTGCCAATGCCATTGCCTTGAATGATTGCGTATTGACTGTTCTCAAGGTCGATGCCGTCGCCACCGTTCGCTCCAATGTCGTTATTGAGTATAGTCGTTCGCGACTGTTTTAAATGAATGCCGTCTCCGTCGTTACCCAACGCGGCATCAGCTGTATTCAACCCAACCCTGTTCGACTCAATATAGGAATTCGTCAGCACTGAGTTTTCGATGCGGAAGCCATCGCCGTCATTATTCACTACCGTGTTGAACTTAATGCCATTTGACGCCTGGATCGAAGAACTGTTCACATTAAAAAGATAGATGCCGTGCGACAGGTTGCCGCGAGTAGTGCTCGTGCCTACGGCGTCCGTTCCTACCTTGTTGTTGGTAATGGTGAACGTTCCGGGAGAGAATTGAACAAAATTACTCAGGCTGATTCCAACTTGATTTCGTGAAATCACGTTGTTGTCGATATTCAGCGTGCCGTAATTCTTGCTGGTGGGAAGATTGATGTGGATTCCATTGCCGCCATTATTGTCAAATGTTCCCTCCTTAATCGTTAACGATGTTTGAGCTGGCAGATTTGTTACTGAGATCGCATGGGATCCAGCGCCAGTGAAACCATTTATCTTGAGGCCTTCGATTGTCATCGATAGCCCGCTTGATCCAGTTGCAATGTTAAATTGAAGAGCAGCTGCGTTAGGCCCGGACCAACTTCCCGACCGCGTGATTGTGACATAGTCGGATAAGGGGGCGAATTGATCGGCTTCAATGCTTACGAGATCGGTAATCACGGGAAGCGCGCTATCGACAGAAAGAGTTCCATTTAAGGCGGAGCCTGAGAAGCGTATTGAATTGACTACAGTCGTATCGGTATTGGCATTTACTGCAATGATTGCTTCGCGCAAGCTTGTGGTTGCCGGATTCGTCGTTTCATCTATGGTGGTGTTTACGGTAGCGATAACTGCCGTGAGCATATCGCGCGACTCAAGTTGTTCCGCCTTCAGCGATCGCTTGTAGCCCGTCACGCCGGCACGTGATGTTGCTTTGCGAGCCGAGTTGGACGATCGCGAACGAAAACTAAACAGTCGCATAGATTCCCTACCGTGTTTGCGAATTCAAGCTGGTACAGCAGATCGGATAGTTGAAGGAGTCAGATTGGACTTCATCATTTCATAGTTGTCAATGAACCGACTAAGCCGATCGTGGACTGAACGCGAGAGCGTGGCCAAACCGTAGTCCAACCTGGCCCCAAAAAAAACGCCGGAGTGGGAGCTTGATTTCGCTTCCACTTTCGCGAGTCGATGCGGCGTTCACGGCGCCAAGGTGCTTTGTGAGTTCGCCCGGATTAGCGACGCGATTGCGATGCGTGAGAGACCTGTCACGACGGCTTTAATAATCCGCGTCGCATGGCGACGACGGTCCGTCGCGCGAGGAAACCGACCGCAGAGAATAGCAAGATTGACGCATTGGGTTCTGGAACTGGCGTCATTAAGAAGGCCTGAACGCCCGACTGCCCAACGATGGAGCCGACACCGACAATTTGCCCACGGTCGTTAATCCCGGTTGCCCAATGCAACGCGGACCATTCTGAATTAGCCGGAATCAGGTTGATCAATAGCGACGGGTCGCTAGCCACGGCAAACAGCGCGGCCTGCGGCAAGTCGTTCACTGTTGGAAAAACTTGGCCCACGATCTGACCAGAAGCGTTGATATCAGTCGCACCGCTGTAAGACCAAGTCGGCGCCAAATCGATCGGATCCGCGCCAGGCGTAAACAGCGCCGCATGCGCTCCGCCTGTGGCAACTGACGATTGGCCGACGATTAATCCCGCGTCATTTATTCTGGAAGCGCTGCTTGTCCCGCCTCCGAGCGTCCCTAATGGCGAGATCGAAGCGCCATCATAGTAAAACGCCATGGTACTACCCGGGGCGCCGGTCTCCGACCAGCCCACAACATGACCGTGCTCGTTGATTCCTGCTGCGAGTGCGTTGTCGCCGCCTAAGGTCGGCAACAGTTCCAAGTTTCCGCCACTCGGAAGAATATAGCCGCGCGAACTTCCAGTTTGATATTTTTGGCCGACCACATCTCCCTGATTGTTAATACCAGAGGCGAGGCTGCCTTGACCGCCGAACGTCCCGAGATCAAATATTGCCGCGCCATCGTAGAGGAACGAGTGTTCCGTTCCCTCGGTTTTCTCGAATGCTCCGACTATTTGCCCAGCGTCATTAATTTGCCCAACTTTGGGACCGTAGGCCGACATGAATGGAAGCGATAGCTCCAATGCACCATCAACCAACAGAACTTCGCCGTTTGCGGTTCCCATCCCCGGAAGGTTCTCCGGCAGGATCGTAACTGTGACTTGGCCGTGATTGTTGATATCAGCGGTATTCGCCGTTGGTTTACCGATTTTGGAGATGAAGTATTGAGGTGCTCCAAATGCGCAGTTTGAAAAAACTATCACACTGACAACTGCAATGGCTGTCCAACGAATCATATGTAGTGTTCCTCGCTCCGCTTTTCTAAAAACTCTTGTCGGACATTAGCCACAACCTGGACGTCGGAATTTAGGGGGTGGTATTTCAGCGAGGATTGTCGAGACGAAATCGATTCGACGCAAGGCGTTTTCTTAGAAAATGCTAGCTTGTCGCACAGGCACCTGACCTGCCCCCAGTAGTGGATCCAACTAACTAACTTAAAGTTGGGCCTGTCCCAACGCCAGCCTGCTTCGCTCGCTTCGGCTACGCCTCAGCGAGCGAAGCAGGCTGAATTCCGAGGCGCTCAAAAGCGAGGACCATCGCACTGGATTAATTCAGGCCGCCCTCGAATCGAACGATGGGCTCGTTCGAGCGGCGATCGCGAACGCTTTCGAGCAATCCGGCTTCTACATTGAAGCGGACTGGGATGGAGAGGTTTGCGATCCGAAGCTCATCGCATTCGATTTGCTCGACTACCACATCGTCGGCCTGGGGGAGGAGACCTGTACGGTGGTATTTGAAGGAGAGGTTACTTACTCAGCGCATGTATCATATGACGACTACGAGACGGCGATGTACGATGGCGGCGTAGCGTATCCAATGCACCGTATTGAGGGCGATGCTCAAGACTCGGCGAGTATTTCAGGCATCGTCAAGCTTCGCGTCTCAAAGAATTGGAACGCGATTGAGGGAGCCGAAGGCGCCGTTCTTGACCAATCCGACTTCACGCTCGCCGAATATCCCGACGCATGAATGTCACGACGGCAGAACCATGGCGACGAAACGGCGTCGAACGGAGTGCGATCGACTTTCATCGCTCGCGCTGCGAGTCCGGAAAAGGAGAGCCCCACGCGGCGCAAGCGCAATGGGGCGAAAAAGGGTTAAAAGGGATTCTCGTCGTGGGCTTGACCAGCGGAACCAAAGTCTCCACGGTCGGCATACGCTTTTTGCAGCCGATCTTGAATGACGTCGTACGCTTCGGCGAGAAGCTTAGCGGCCGGGAGCAAATCGTTCACCGATAAGTATTCGGTGGTTTCCCAGTCGCTTTCTTCATTTCGTCGAAACGTTCTCGACAGGCGAACGCTGTGGTTTAGCCTGCCGTCCTCGTTCTTGTGCTCAAAGACGGCCACGCTCACCGGCCAGTAGCTTTTCGCGAATACAGGACGCTGCTTCTTTCCATTCCGAGTTGCAGTTGCCATTATGGCCCCTTACTACAAAACCGCATCAAAAAGTCAAAAAACCCTTTGCGTTGATGCGTGCGCCGCGTTGGGTCTTGCCGCCGTCAGACCTGCTGCCGGCCGCAATACCCACCGAGTCTGGAAAGGAAGCGCATCTCAATGCTAGCGCGATTCCAAATGCTAAGCAAATTAAGTTTCAGCGAGTTTTCATTTCGCCAAAAGACCGGTGCGTTGTACTTTGGCGGATCGCTATGCAAATCTGCTATTGGGTTTACGGACGCCGCCGCAAGCTCGACGCGGCTTGCATTTGCTCCAGGGAGGCGCTTTGCAAGACAATGCTCGCCGCTTAGCCAAACACCAACTCGATCGAATCCTTTGATTGGCGGGGGAGCAGGTGGCGATAACGCTGGACCATTTCCTCCGATTGATGTCCGACCCACCCGTTGATGACCCGCTGGTCAATGCCGCGGGCCGCGCAGTTCGAGCAGAACGAATGTCTGAAAACATGCCAGCCGCGAAGTTTTTCAAAACGACTGCCGGCGAGCGTTCGTTTGAAATGATCGTGCGCCTCGTCCGGCGTGAGAACAAAGGAGCCATTGCGATTTCGCGCATTGGAATCGGACGGAGCATCAATGCAGAACGTATGAATTCCCCCGGGATGAATCTCAAACCACTTCTGCAAGGTGGATGCGAGCTTAGCCGAGAGCGGCGCCATGCGGGTGCTCTTCATCCCCCGGACGCGCTTGCGTTCGCGGATCAGCACCGTGCCTGAGCGGACATCGACGTCATCGATCTCAGAGCGGAGCATTTCGCTGCGCCTCGCTCCCGTGTGAGCGGCGAAGACGAACATCGGGTAGATGAAAGGACGCTTTGCGACAGTCCTGACGTGCTCAAGCAATTGGTCAACTTCCTCCAGGGAGAGAAAGACCGCCTCCAGCAACTTTTCTTCATAGTCCGGCGACAGCCCACCGCGCGCGATACGCGCTTCGACTTCGGCAAGCGTTCGAAACGGCAACTTGGCTTCGAGCTTTGGGTACTTCAGACCCCGGCTGGGGAAGGGGGCTTCCAGATGCCCCATATTCTTGGTCCAGTTCCACATCGTGCGAAGCGTCACGATTTCTTTCTTGATGGTGGCGGGACTTATCGGTCGTTTGGCGCGCGATTTTTCGCACGACCGTTTCTTGATGTAGCGCTGCAGGTGGTCGGCTTTCAGCGAGTCAGTGGCGAGATTTCGCCCCAGGATACGCTGCAAGTGACGCACGTGGATTCGCATGCCGTAGAGCGTGCTCTGTTCCAACGAGTCCGACGGCAGGCGATCAAAATAGTAGTTGCAAAGGGCCGAGAGGGTCGGAACATGCGAGGGCTTGGGAATCTCAGCGGAGCGACCGTCCGACAATAGGAAGTCGCAAAGATCGACTTCGGGCGGCGGTGACAAGAGCCCAAGCTCCATCCGCCTGAGATTGTCTTCCAGGCGCGCGACCGAGGCGCGGCCCGCGGTCAGCTGAGTGGTAAGCAGGGAACGAGAATATTTACGTCCAGCGTAACGGAAGACGACCCGATAACCGCCTTTTCGTTTCTCCAGTGAGGCCATGCCGACATTCTCCCTTGGCAGGGGGAAAGAGCCAGCAACGCATCATCACTGCAACGTAACCTGTGTCCCCATTTTGTCCCCAGTGGCCACTTGGACCACTGAGGACAACTTGCAATTATTTTGTCGCAAGTCTTTGGGGCGTAAGTAGTACCGGAGGCCGGACTTGAACCGGCACGCCCTTGCGGGCACTGGATTTTGAGTCCAGCGCGTCTGCCAATTCCGCCACTCCGGCATGGAACCCGACTGAAGTCGGGTGGCATTCCATTAACCTACGTCGATTTGCGCCGGCGTCAATCGGCTCTAGCCGAAATGGCCGTGGCATCGCCTATTTTTGCGGTGAAAAGGCGGGCGGCGCTAGAGACCACGGACGGACGAAGGAGGCGTTCCGCATTACCAGAGGTGCTCGACCCGTGCGGTCAGGCCATTCAGCATGATCGTGTCGGACATGCCGCCGTAGTCGCTCGTTTGGACGGCGTCGATGTATTCGGCGGTCGTCACGGCGTTGAACCAGAACGCCTGCGTGTAACCGGCCGAGAAACGCCACCGCTGGCGCGGGCCGACCCACGCGAGGCCGACTTCGTAGTCGAGCAGCGTCGTGATGCGGTCTTCTTTCCAATTCGCCTGGACGAGCGTCGTGTCGAGGTCGTCGTTGAACATCGAGTAGGTCGACCGGTAGCTTCCCGCCAATGGGGAGAGACTCGTGCGGCCGTAGAGCGAGAAGCCGCGGCTGCCGATGTTGCGGCCGCCGTCGAGGGCGAACTTGACGCCGCCGCCGTTGAAGTCGACGGTGGAATTCGTGTTGACGACGCCGACGACGTCGAAGTCGCCGGTTTGCGAGAACGATTGTTCGAGCTGGCCGTAGCGCAGGCCGACGCCGCCGTTGATCCAGTACTGTTGTCCT